>NZ_QSPN01000007.1:0-94726 GCF_003436455.1 Collinsella sp. TM05-37
CGGTCCACTCCGCGCTCGACCTGTCCAAGCTGGAGTCCGCAGGCTTCCACATGCCCGACTGGGAGGAAGAGCTGGGGGAGTACATCAAGACGCTCTAGGCGCTATTAACTTTTCGAGAGTAAAAGCCGCCGTTCTTTAACGGCGGCTTTTCTTGTTGGTGGCTATCTGCGCAGTGGTGCCAATAGTATTTTGCGGAAGATCTACCTCTCGCTTGGCTTGGAAGTAGGGTGGCCGGGCTGGTCGTCGTAGGCGTACTTGCTATATACGTTGACCTCCCACTGCTTTTTTTCGACCTTTGCTACAGAATCCAGGATGAATCCGGTTGCAAGGCTCAGGCCGCACAGGAACATAAACGACGCGGCGAGCATGGCGGTGGGGAAGCGCGGAACGAGGCCGGTCTGGAAATACTCGACAACGATGGGCATGCCCAGGGCGAGGCCGATCACCGCAAACAGAAGCGCGACGAGGCTGAAGAACTTCAGCGGGCGGTAGTCCTTGAACAGCGTGCCGATCATCGTGACGACTTTAATGCCGTCGCTCACGGTATTGAGCTTGGACTCGGAGCCTTCCGGACGGTCGCGGTACTCGATGGGCACATCTTTGATGCGCCAGCGGTGGTCGACGGCGTGGATCGAGAGCTCGGTTTCGATCTGGAAGCCCTCGGAAAGCACAGGGAAGGTTTTAACGAACGGGCGGCTCATGGCGCGGTAGCCGGTCATGACATCATCGAAGCTGTAGCCATAGATCCACTTGATCATGGCGCGGACCAGATTGTTGCCAAAGCCGTGGAAAGCACGCTTGTTTTCCTCGGCGTAGGTGCCGTTGGAAAGGCGGTCGCCTACGGTCATATCGGCCGCGCCGTTGAGGATAGGCTCGCAGAGGGCCTTGGCCGCCTCGGCGGGGTAGGTGTCGTCGCCGTCGACCATCAGGTAGCAATCGGCGTCGATATCGCGAAACATCTGGCGGCACACGTTGCCCTTTCCCTGACGGGGCTCAAAGCGGACCGTGGCGCCGTGCTCGGTGGCGATGCGTGAGGTATCGTCCGACGAGTTGTTGTCATAGACGTAGACCGTCGCTTGCGGAAGCTCGCGGTGAAAGTCGTCGATGACTTTGCCGATCGTGAGGGCTTCGTTGTAGCAGGGGATGATGACGGCGATGGATTCAGAATTCACTCAATGCTCCTTATACATTCAATTCTTGAAAGTATAGCCGTTTGGGCTTGGCATCCTAAGATGTGGGTTAGTTCTCCAGTTTTGTTGCGCGAATCGTTTGCATGGCCGTCGGGTCTATACTGTTCGTTTGTCAACGATTACGAGTAAAGGAGTTGCATCCGTGTCGGATCAGACAAAGCAACAAGAAACTCGCAGTCTGCCTGCGACGTTTGCTAAGAACGAATTTGAGAAGGACGCGTTTATCCTTCGTCAGCTGGTTACCAAGGATTTTAAGATCAAGTATCGCCGTAGCGTTCTGGGCGTCGCATGGTCGGTTCTCAACCCGCTGCTGATGATGATCGTCATGGCCATCGTGTTCTCGACGATTTTTGGCCAGGGCCGCAATGGATCAATGACGCCCGAGATGTACCCGCTGTACTTAATCGTGGGTAACGTTACCTTTGCCGTCATGTCCGAGTCCACGAACCAGGCCCTAACGTCGATCGTGGGTGCTGCCCCTCTGCTCAAGAAGGTTAAGGTGCACCGCTGGGTCTTCCCGGTGCAGAAAGTGCTTTTCTCGCTCGTGAACTTTGCCTTCTCGCTGGTCGCCGTCGCCATCGTCATGCTGTGGTTCCGCGTTATGCCTTCTTGGCACCTGATTCTGCTGCCGGTTTGCCTGCTGCTGCTTATGTGCTTCTGCATGGGCCTGGGCATGATGCTCTCTGCCCTTACGGTCTTTTTCCGCGACGTTATGCATCTGTGGAGCGTCGTCATTACGGCGTGGACTTATATTACGCCCATCTTCTGGACGACTGACTATATTGCGCAAATGCCGCATCTCGTGCGTATCTTGATGTATGCGAACCCCATGTACAACTACCTGCAGTTTATGCGCGATATCTTTCTGTTCCAAACTACGCCCTCGCTTATGACGTTTGGTATGTGCGCTGCTTGGGCGGTTCTTGCGCTTGTTATTGGCTATACCGTGTTCCATAAGTCCGAGCGCAAGTTCATCCTCTACATCTAAGGAGTGCTGTGATGACTGAATCTGTTGTTGATTACAGCGAGCAGCCTCTGGCTGTCGAGGTCGACGACGTCACCATGATCTTTAACATGGCGTCCGAGTCGCTGACCAACCTCAAGGAGTACTTCATCAAGCTTGTCAAGCACGAGTTGTTCTTTGAGGAGTTTAGGGCGCTTAAGCATATTTCGTTTGATATTCATCGTGGCGAGGTCGTGGGTCTGGTTGGCACCAATGGCTCCGGCAAGTCTACGATGCTCAAGATTATCGCTGGCGTGCTTGAGCCAAGCGAGGGCAGCGTTAAGGTGCACGGTAACATCGCGCCGCTGATTGAGCTTGGTGCCGGCTTTGATCCCGAGCTGACCGCCCGCGAGAACATCTATCTGAACGGCGCCCTGCTCGGCTATACCAAGGAGTTCATCGACGCCAACTTTGACGGCATTATCGAGTTCGCTGAGCTTCAGAACTTTGTCGACATGCCGCTTAAGAACTTCTCCTCGGGCATGGTTGCGCGTATTGCCTTTGCAATCGCGACGATTACCGAGCCCGATATTCTGATCGTTGACGAGACGCTGTCCGTCGGTGATGTGTTCTTCCAGCAGAAGTGCGAGGCCCGCATCCAGCACTTTATCCAGAGCGGCGACGTGACGGTTCTGTTCGTTTCGCACTCCATGGAGCAGGTTGAACGCATCTGCCAGCGTGCCGTTTGGATTGAGAAGGGTGACCTTCGCATGGACGGCCCGGTCGATGAGGTCTGCAAGGCGTACCGCGAGCAGTTCAACTAGGTTATAATTACTTGCGCCTGACAGGTTTGCGCTTGCTTGGGCGTGCGGTTATTTGCTCCATTAGCTCAGTTGGATAGAGCAGGGGACTTCTAATCCCAAGGTCGACGGTTCGAATCCGCCATGGAGCACCATCGTTTATTAAGCCCGGACCGCTTGTGAACTGCGTCCCAAATCTTGGACGCCCTAAATAGCGACTAGGCCGCGAGGGCCTGATTCCGGAACTCCTCCGGGGTCAGGCCCTTCAATCTTACCTGCCTCCGGCTCGTGTTCCAGTGGACTATGTATTCCTCCAGGTCGCGTTTGAAATCCTCGAACGTCTCCCACTCGCGGCCCCGGTAGAACTCGTCCTTGACGTGGCCGAAGAGCTGCTCGGTGGCGGCGTTGTCGATGCAGTTCGCCTTCCTGGACATGCTCTGGACGATGCCGGCGGCCTCGAGCCTGGATGTGTACGAGGCGCGCTGGTACTGCCGGCCCCGGTCCGAGTGCATGGTCGGGGCGGCGCCCTCGGGGATCTTGGACAGCAGCTCGTCGAGCATCCTGACCTGCTGGGCCATGTCGGGCGTGGTCGAAATGTCGCTCGCCACGATCTCCTTGGTGCAGAAGTCCAGCGTCGGGGCCCAGTAGGCCTTGCCGCCCGCCACCTTGGACTCGGTGACGTCCGTCCCCAGCTTCCGCCACGGGGCCCCGGCGTCGAAATCCCTCGCGATCACGTTCTCGAACGTCCTGCCGACGACGCCCCTGTACGAGTTGTACCCGTGGTAGGCCGTCTCGCGTCTGATACCGCAGCGGATCCCCATCTCGCGCATCATCTTGAGCACGGTCTTGTCGGCTATCACGGCCCCCTCTTCCGCCCTGAGGCACATCGCTATCTGCCGGTGCCCGCAGCCGTTGGCGGTGCGCGAGAAGATCTCGGCGGCCGCCTCCCGGAGCTCGGGGCGCGTGGGCCTCGGCGGGTGCGCGAGGGCGTAGTAGTAGGTCGACCGCTTGAGCTCGGCGCATGCGAGCAGGTGCCCGAGCGCGTGCCCCTCGGCGCGCAGGGCCGCGACCGCTTCGGCCTTCGCCCTGGTCAGAGCCCGTCCCTCTCGACCAGGGCGCGTAATTTTTTTAGGTAGGCCACCTCGGCCTCGAGCCTACGGCACCGCTCCTCGAGCTCCTCCTCGCGGGTCCGCGGCCTCGCCTTGGAACCCTTCGGCCGGCCCTTGGGCCTCGGGCGCAGGGCCTCCGCGCCGCCCCGGCGGTATAGCGCGCACCACTTCTTGAGCGGCGACATCGACATTATGCCAAACGCCGCCATCGCCTCGGTCTTCGTCATGCCGCCGTCGACGACGGCGGAGGCGGCGGCGACCTTCTGCTCGTATGTGTACCTGCCCTGCTTTCCGTCCATGCGCAGCAGCACCTCGCTCCCGAATGCGCGGTATATCTCCTGCCGTCTTCTCACGGCTTCCACGGGAAGCGAAAGGGCAATCGCGGCAGATTTATACCCGTGCCCGAGCTCGAAGAGCCCTATGGCCGCCTTCCTGGCCTCGACATCATGCTTCACTCTCAAATCAACGCGCATAAAGAAAGCCTCCCATTTCTCATGTCCAAGAAATGGGAGGCAGTTCATTGGTGGTCTGGGCTTTTTTCATCTTGTGTGCTGCTGGAGCCGAGTGCGAGCAAGCCGCTGCTGTTTGTTGGGGTTGGCATTTTACTTTTCGATACGCTCCCTCAGCAGCTCCAGTGCGTGAGCGTAGCCCTGCAGGCCTTCGCCGGTGATGGTGGCGAAGCAGGCTAGGCGTGCATAGCTTACCTGGCGGAAGTCCTCGCGTGTCTCTACGGCGCTGATGTGTACCTCGACGGCAGGGATGGCGACGGCCTTGAGGGCGTCGAGGATCGCCACGCTCGTATGCGTGTATGCCGCCGGGTTGATGACGATGCCGTCGACCTTGCCGTAGGCCTCCTGGATCTTGTCGACGATGCTGCCCTCGTGGTTGGACTGGAAGACCTCGACCTCGTCAAAGCCCTGCGCGGCGCCCGCCTCCTGGCAGATCTGGACCAGGCGGTCGTAGTTGTCGCTGCCGTAGATACCCGGCTCGCGAATGCCGAGCATGTTGAGGTTGGGGCCGTTGATGACGAGTGCTTTCATGTTTGCTTCCTTTGCAGTCGAGAAACCGCCACATAGGTGCCTGTCCCCTTTGTGGTGGTTTTGGTTAGAGAGCGGGTGGGAGGGTGTCGAGGAGGGCTTGGGCGGTGTTGGCGGCGCAATCGCGCGAGTCGATGAGGTAGTCGGCCCAGGCGCGGTAGCGCGGCATGCGCTGCTCGGCCAGCTTGTCGATGCCATCGCGGGCGGTGATGGGGCGACCCTTGTGGGCGAGTTCGTCGAGCTTACGGTTGAGCATCACGATCTGGCTGTTCTGGTGCAGTAGCGGGTAGTTCTCGTCGCGCGTGACCACGCCGCCGCCCGTGGAAAGCACCAGGCCGCTGCGCTTGGAGATGCCGGTCAGCGCCGCCGTCTCCTGCTCGCGGAAGGCCGCCTCGCCGCGCTCGACGATAAAGTCGGCGCAGGGCATGCCCAGGCGCTCCTCGAGGGCGCGGTCCAGGTCGATGTGCTCTCGCCCCGTGAGCAGGGCAATCTGCTCGCCCACGCGGGTCTTGCCCGAGCCCGGCATACCGATCAGCGCGATGTTCTGTTCGCGGCGTGACAGGCGCTCCGTTACGTCCAGAATGCGCTCACGCGGAGTGACCTGGCCGGTGTAGCGCTCAACGGCTTGCGCCGCCTGGGCCACGAGCATGAGCAGGCCGCCGATGCAGGGGATGCCGCGGCGCTCGGCCTCGAGCATCAGGCCCGTGCGTGCAGGGTTGTAGACAATGTCGATGACGCCCTCGAGCGCATCGAGCCCCTCGAGCGTGCAGGGGGCATCGGGACAGTGGGGGAACATGCCGGCGGGCGTGCAGTTGACGAGCAGTGCGGCGTCGGACTGCTGCGCGATGTTGTCGTAGTTGACTTCGCTCGTGCGGCCGACCGGCACGACGATGGCGCCCAGGTCGCCGAGCACCATGCTGGCAGTGGTGCCGGCGCCACCGGTGGCACCGAGCACGAGGGCCTTCTTGCCGGCAACCTCGACGCCCAGCTCCTCGACCAGGCATTGGAAGCCAAAGTAGTCGGTGTTGTCGCCGCGCAGGCGGCCGTCGGGCAGGCGCGTGATGGTGTTGACGTTTCCCATACGCTCGGCGAGTGGACTCAGCTCGTCCAGGTATTCCATGACGGCGCGCTTGTAGGGGATGGTCACGTTGGTGCCCTCCCATTCGTCACCCGTCATAAAAGCCTGGAGGTCCTCGGGCTCGCGCTCAAATCGTACGTACTCGAGCCCCGCGAGCTCCTTGTAGATGGTCGGGGTGTAGCTGTGGCCCAGCACGCGGCCCAGCACTCCGTAGGGGCGGGTTGCGGCGACATCGGTCATCTAGAGCACCTCCGTGTAACTGCCAAAGTAGGTGAAGCTCTCGCACACGTCGTCGATGGAATCGAGCAGGTCATCGAGGGCCTTGCTGCCAAAGGGGCAGTCCAGGTCAAAGTAGAACATAAACTCAAAGTCGTGCCCGGGGATGGGGCGGCTCTCGAGCTTGATGAGGTTGATATTGAGCGCGTAGAAGCGCTCGAGTACGCGATAGAGCGCGCCCGGCTCGTTGGCCGTGGTAATCATGAGCGAGGTGCGGTTGGCGCCGGGGTAGACGCGTGGCTCGCGGCTGATGACGACAAAGCGCGTGTAGTTGTTGTCCGAGTCCTGGATGTTGGATTCCAGTATCTCCAGGCCATACAGTGCGGCACAGCTGCGCGAGGCGATGGCGGCAACGTCGGTGCGGTCGGAGTTAGCGACCATCTCGGCCGACATGGCCGTGTTGGGGTACTTGGTGGCGTGCAGGTCGTGGGCTTCGATAAAGCCGGCGCACTGGGCAATGGCTTGGCCGTGGCTGTAGACCTCACGCACGTCTGCGAGCTTGGTGCCGGGTTTGACGAGCAGGTTATGGTCGATCTTGAGGCGCAGCGAGCGCACGATATGGAAATCGAACTGTGCGAGCAGGTCGTAGACGGCGTTGACGGAACCCGCGGTGGAGTTTTCGATGGGCAGCACGCCAAACTCGCAGAAGCCGTCACGTACGGCGCGCATGACGCCCTCGAAGGTCTCGAAAAACGCGATGTCGGGCACGTCGAAGAGCTTGCACGCGGCGATTTGGCTGTAAGCGCCCTCGACGCCCTGGCAGGCGACGGTGGCCGTTTGAGGGAAGGGCGTGTCGGAGGCTGTAGCCGTGGCGTGGGCCTTTTGCGAGACGGTGATGCCCTTGAGCTCGTTGATGTAGCGCTGCTGCTCGGCCTTGCTCATGCTCATGAGCAAGCGGAACAGGGTGATGGTCTGTGCCTCATAGCGCTCGGGCGCGCGGCTGGCGAGGTTGTTGAGCTTGGAGCGCTCACGGGCGGGGTCGAAGACGGCTTTGCCCATCTCGATTTTTGACTTGGCGACCTCGGTGGCAATGTCCATGCGCTCGACAAAGCTGTTGAGGAGCGTGGCGTCGATGCCATCGATGGCCTGACGAATATCGGCAAGGTCCATGGAGACCCCTTTCACGAGTCGGTGATTTTTCTGGGACGGGGATTAAAAAATCATTAGGTACACAATGATTTTTTAATCCCCGTCCCAGAAAAATCACTGGGTGGGCGTGGGGGCCGGAGTTGGCCCCCGGAGATTTTTAGAGCTGGTCTGCGTCCTCGAGGAGAGCGTCCCAAATCGCGAGGGCGGCGGCTGCTTCGGCTACGGGGACGGCTCGGGGGACGATGCAGGGATCGTGGCGGCCGTGGACCGAGAGCTCGGCATTTTCCATAGCGTCCATGTCCACCGTCTGCTGCTCACGACCAATGGAGGGCGTCGGCTTTACGGCCATGCGCCACATGACGGGCGCGCCGGTCGAAATACCGCCCAGGATGCCGCCGGCGTTGTTGGACTCGACCTCGATCTCGCCGGTCTCGGCATCGATGCGATACGGATCATTGTTCTCGCTGCCGCGCATGGCGGCCACGGCAAAGCCCATGCCAAACTCCACGCCCTTTACGGCGGGAATGCCAAACGCGATCTGCGCGATGCGGTTCTCGATGCCGTCGAACATGGGGTCGCCGATGCCCGCGGGAAGCCCGTAAATGCCGCACTCCACGATGCCGCCGATGCTGTCGAGTTCGTCGCGCGCGGCTAGGATTTCCTCGCGCATGCGGCCGGCTGCGGCGGCGTCAATGCAAGGAAGATCGTTCGTCAGGATCGCCTTGCGGTCGGCCTCGCGATAGACCATATCGTCCATCGGCAGGTCGGAGATGCCGCCGATCTGCGCCACATGCGCCATCACGTTAATGCCGCGGGCCTCGAGTGCCTGCAGCGCAATGCCGCCGGCGATACACAGGGGTGCCGTCAGGCGGCCGGAGAAATGCCCGCCACCAGCGACATCGTGCATGTTGTGATACTTCACGCGCGCCGGAAAATCCGCGTGTCCGGGGCGGGGCTTGCGGCGCAGCTCGGAATAGTCCTTTGAGCGCGTGTTGGTGTTCTCGATAATCGCGGCGATGGGTGCTCCCGTGGTATGTCCATCGACCACACCGGCGATGATGTGGGCGGCGTCGGCCTCGCGGCGTTTGGTCGCGGTCTCGTCGCGACCGGGGGCGCGACGGTTCAAAAAGGCCTGCAGCGCTTCTTGGTCAACGGCGATGCCGGCGGGGACGCCATCGAGCGAGCAGCCGATGGCGGGGGAGTGCGACTGGCCGAAGATGCTTACGTGCAAGACGTTGCCAAAGGTCGAGGACATGCTATTCCTCCTCGAGTGTGACCTTGCCGCCCAGCAGGCGGTAGTGGTCGAAGAAATCGGGATAGGACTTGTTGACGGCCTCGGCGCCGTGGATCACGACCTCGCCGGCGGCGCGGCTCGCGGCGATAGCGGCCATCATGGCGATGCGGTGGTCGTTGTGCGAATCGACCTCGCCGCCGGTGAAGGCATCGACACCCTTGATGATGAGGTCATCGCCGGCAATGCGCACCTGCGCGCCCAGCGCGGTGAGCTCGCGGGTGGTGGTGACCAGGCGGTCGGATTCCTTGATGCGCAGACGGGCGCAATCGCGGATAAAGGTGCGGCCCTGTGCCAGTGAGGCCACGGCCGAGATGACGGGCACCAGGTCCGGAATGTCGTGGGCACTCATCTCAAAGCCGGCGAGCTTGTCGGACTGCACGGTGGCGGCGTTGGTGGAGCGCACGATGCGGGCGCCAAAGCGCGAAAGCGCGGCAAGCACGTTACGGTCGCCCTGTGCGGAGCTCAGCGACACGCCCTCGACGGTGATGGGGTCGTTGCCGATGGCACCGGCGCACAGCCAAAAGGCGGCGTTGGACCAGTCGCCCTCGACGGCTACGCTGCCGGGCGTGCGGTACGAGCCGCTGCTCACGCGGAAGTTCGTGACCTCGGGCTGGCCGTCCTTGGCCGGAATACGCTCGACGTTGACCTCGACGCCAAAGGCCTTCATGGCCTGGATCGTCAGGTTGATGTAGGGACGGCTCTCAATGAGGCCGGTTACCTGCACGCAGGAGGGCTGGGCCAGCAGCGGGGCTGCCAGCAGAAGGCCGGAGATATACTGCGAGCTCACGTTGCCCGGAAGCACAAAGGTGCCCGGGCGCATGCGGCCGCTCGTCTTGAGCGGAAAACCGCCCAGACCCTGTAGGTCGCAGCCGGCGGCGATGATCTCGTCCGAGAGCGGGGAGAGCGGGCGGGCGCCCAAGCGCCCCTGACCCACAAAAGTTGCTTCTGCACCCAGCGCGCAGGCGACAGGCAGCATAAAGCGGAGCGTGGAGCCGCTTTCACCGCAGTCAAGCGTGCCGCCGGCAAGGGCCTTGAGCAGGCCAAACTCAACACTCTTCATGGTGGGGTGGACCTGGAAGCCGTCCTCGACGGTCTCGATGCGAGCACCCAGTGCCGTAAGGCAGCGCACCGTGGCCTCGATGTCGGCGCAGGTGGTGTTGCAGGTGACGTGCGTCTCGCCGTTGGCAAGCGCAGCGCAGATGATCAGGCGATGCGCCATCGACTTGGACGCGATGGCGGGAACGGTGCCCTTGAGCGGGGACGGGGTGATGCGGGCTAGCATGCGGATGCGTCTCCCTTCTGGCCGAGGCCCTCGGCAATGAGTTCGTGGAAAGTGGAAAGCGGTGTGCGGTCGATGCTGCAGCGGCCAATGCCGTGCGGAATCACCAGGTCGATGGTGTCGCCCGCGCGCTTCTTGTCGTGGAGCGCCTCGGCAAAGACGGTATCGGCATCTAGGTCACAGCGGGTCGTGAGGCCATGACGGGCGCAGAGTTCCTCAATACGACCGGGCAGTGCGGCATCGCAGACGCCGTGCAGGGCCGCGGCGCGCGTGATGATGCCCATGCCGATCGACACGCAGTTGCCGTGTCCCAGCTCAAAGTGCTCGCAGGCCTCGACGGCGTGTCCGGCGCTGTGTCCAAAGTTGAGGAGCTTGCGCTGGTTGGTTTCGCGCTCGTCGGCGACGACCACGGCGCGCTTGATGTCGATATTGCGGGCGATGATGAGTGCTACGCGGGCCACATCGCGGTTGAGCAGCTCCAGCGTGAGCGGGGTCTTCTCCAGCTCGGCGAAAAGCTCCGGGTCGGCGATCACGGCGTGCTTGACGACCTCGCCGCAGCCGTCGGCGAACTGCTCGGGCGTGAGTGTGGCCAGACACCCCACGTCGGCGATAACCACGCTCGGCTGCCAAAAGGCGCCGGCCAAGTTCTTGCCGGCTGCCAGGTCGATGGCCGTCTTGCCTCCCACCGACGAATCCACCATGGCGAGCAGGCTCGTTGGGATCTGCACAAACTTGCAGCCGCGCATGTAGGTGGCGGCCACAAAGCCCGCCACGTCGCCCACGACGCCGCCGCCGAGTGCCACGATCACGTCGGAGCGCGAAAGCTCGTGCTCGGCCACAAACTCCAAAATGGCAACGTAGGTCTCAGCGCGCTTATGGGCCTCGCCGGCCTCGAAGGTGCAGATGCTCACCTCGTAGCCTGACGCCTCCAGGCTCTGCTTAACGGGCATCTGGTAGAGCGGGCCCACGTTGGTGTCCGTCACGATGACGGCCTTGGTGCCGCCGGCAGTGGCACGCACGAGCGGTCCCGCCTGCTCCAGCAAAAACGTGCCAACATGCACCTGGTAGGGGCGTGCAGTGTCGATATCGATGGTAATCGCCATAAGCTTCGGTCCTTTCGACCTGGCGTGATGGGTTGTCTAGTGGGAGGCCTCGTCGTCGAGTGCGCGCTTAATGCGGTCGCCCTCGGCAAGGAGATTCTCCAGATAGCGCTGGTCGCGGTCCTTGAGCGCACGGCTGTAGGCGCCAAGCGATTCGATCAGATGGTCGATCTCGAAGGCGAGCGCGTCGGCGTCGTCGATCATGAGCTCGGACCACATTTGCGGGTTGAGGTGCGCCACGCGGGTGAGATCGCGGTAGCTGCCGGCCGAAAAGCCGTGGTGGACCTGAGCGGTCGGGCTCTTAACATAGGCGTTGGAGACGACGTGCGCGAGCTGGCTCGTAAAGGCGATGACGCGGTCGTGCTCGGCGGCGCTGGTCACGCTGAACTTGCCAAAGCCCAAGGGGCGTACCATCTCGCGCACCTGGCCCAAAAGCTCCAGTTTGAGCGCATCGTCCACCGCGGGCGGTACGAGCACGAGCGGGGCGCCCTGGAACAGGTCGGCGCGGGAGTGCGCATAGCCCGAGTACTGCGTGCCCGCCATGGGGTGCGCGCCCACAAAGTAAAAGCCGTGCTCGCGGGCTAGCTCAAAGGCGCGCTCGCACACGATGCCCTTGACGCCCACCGTGTCGATCACCACGGGGCCCATGATGGCCTCGGTGTCGGTGGCGTCGGCGAGCGCCTGGGCGTGCGCCTCGAGCCACTCGATGCATGCCTCGGGATAGCAGGCAAGGACGATGATGTCGCATTCGCCGAGCGTCTTGTCGTTAAGCTCTCCGGCGACAGTGCCCATGCTGGCGGCCGTCATGACATCGTCATCGGGGTCCCAGGCTAGCACGCGGACGCCCGCCTGCGCATAGCCGCGGGCAAAGCTGCCGCCGATGAGGCCCAGGCCGACGATGCCGGCGCACTTGGGGCCGCCCTGGTTAACGCGCGCGTTTCTCACTGTACCCATGGGCTACTCCATGGTCTCATGGCAGACAACCTCGCGAATGGCTCGGATGCGGCGCATGGTGTCGTCGAACTGATCGGGGGTGAGGGCCTGAGCGCCGTCGGACCATGCGCGGCTGGGCTCGTCGTGGACCTCGATCTCTAGGCCGTTGGCACCGCAGGCGGTCGCGGCGAGCGCCATGGGCTCAACGTAGCGGGTGTAGCCGGTGGCGTGGCTGGGGTCGGCGACGACGGGCAGGTGCGACAGGTGGTGCAGCACCGGCACGGCATTGAGGTCGAAGGTGTTGCGGGTGCGGGTCTCGAAGGTGCGGATGCCGCGCTCGCACAGGATGACGTTGTCGTTGCCCTCGCTCATGATGTACTCGGCGGCCATGAGCAGCTCATCGATCGTGCCGGACATGCCGCGCTTAAGCAAGATCGGAGTCTTGGTCTTGCCGACCTCTTTGAGCAGAGGGAAGTTCTGGGCGTTGCGGGCGCCGATCTGCATGACGTCGATCTTCTTGTCCAGGAAGACCTGCACGTCGCGCGGGTCCATGATCTCGGTGACGATCGGCATGTCGAGATCGGCAGACGCCTCGCACAGCAGGTCCAGACCGGCGGGGCCCATGCCCTGGTAGGCGTACGGGGAAGTGCGGGGCTTGTAGGCACCGCCGCGCAGCATCGTGGCACCGGCGGCCTTCACGCGGCGGGCGATGCGGATGAGGTTCTCGCCCTCGACGGAGCACGGGCCGGCGATGACCTGGAACTGATCGCCGCCGATCTTGACGCCGTGGCCGCAGTCGATGACGGAGTCCTCGGGGTGGAACTTGCGATTGGCGCGCTTGAACGGCTCGGAGACGCGCTGCACGCGCTCGACGACGTCCATGGACTCGAGCAGGAACGGGTCGATCTTGGTCGTATCGCCCACCAGGCCGATGATCGTCTCGTTCTCGCCGCGCGAGACGTCGGTCTTCAGGCCCTTTTTCTCAATCCAGCTGACGATATGGCTGACGGCCTCGTCGCTGGCGCTCTGCTTTAAAATTGCAATCATGGTGTGCCTCTCACATCGATGGATAACCCTTGCAAAAACGGCCCGCATCGCGAGCCGTGTATATATGGTGCATGTGAGTTTATACTAATTGTTTCACTTTTGCGTTCTAAAGTGAGCCTCTGCGCCGCGTCTTCCTCGGAATTGCAAAGCTTTTTCTTTTATTTTGATAGCCCGTGGTGCACTTGGGTATAATGCCAAACGTTGGCCCTATTAGCTCAGGGGATTAGAGCGTCTGCCTCCGGAGCAGAAGGCCGTTGGTTCGAATCCAACATGGGGCACCATCGAACGTGAGACCGTCCGAACCTCGCATGGTCCGGGCGGTTTTTCTTATACCGACGCGACGTGATGGGACGTGGTATGGCAGCAACGGATATCGAGCGCGGACTCTCGACCGCCGAGGTCGAGGAGCGCATCGCCGCCGGTAAGATCAACCGCAACATGGAGCTCAAGACCAAGTCGGTCAAAGAGCTCATCATCGAGAACCTCTGCACGCTGTTCAATTTGATCAACGTGATCTTGGCGTTCCTGGTCATTTTGACCGGTTCGTTTAAGAATCTGACGTTCCTGTTCGTGGTGTTCCTCAATACCGCTATTGGCGTCATTCAGTCCATGCGTTCCAAGAAGATGGTCGATAAGCTCACGCTGCTGACCTCCAAGAAGGCCATCGCGGTGCGCGACGGCTCCGAGGTGGAGCTCGACCTGGACCAGATCGTGCTCGACGACATCATCCGCCTGGGGCGCGGCGACCAGATCCCCGCTGACGCCGTGGTGGTTTCGGGCGAGGCGCTCGTGAACGAGAGCTTGCTGACGGGCGAGAGCGATCTTATTAAGAAACAGCCCGGTTCCGAGCTCATGAGCGGCAGCTTTATCGACTCGGGTCTGCTGCGCGCCCGCGTGATCCATGTCGGCGCCGACAACTACGTGGCCAAAATTAATAACGAGGCCAAGTACGTCAAAAAGGTCAATTCCGAGATCATGAACGCGCTTAACGCCATCGTGCGCTTTGCGAGCATCATCATGATCCCGCTCGGTTTGGCGTTGTTTGCCTCGAGCGTGAGCGAGCTGTGGGATGCCGCGGGAACCCCAGGCAATAGCGCGCTTTCGTGGTGCTTCTCCGAGCTGTTGGCTGGTCATGTGCCTTCGTCGGCGCTGCTGTCCACGGTGGGCGCCCTGCTGGGCATGATCCCGCAAGGCCTGGTGCTGCTGACCTCGTCGGTGCTCGCCATCGCCACGGTGCGCCTGGCCCGCCGCAAGGTACTCGCGCAGCAGCTCTACTGCATTGAGACGCTCGCGCGCGTCGACGTGCTGTGCCTGGACAAGACGGGCACCATCACGTCGGGCCGCATGGAGGTCGAGGGTACCTATCCGCTGCCGGTCGAGGGTATGGGTGCGGGGGAGGGCGACGCCGCCGTTCCCGTCGATACCACGGTGCTCGATTTTGCGCTGGCTAACGTCGCACGTGCGACCTCGGCCGATGCCAACGAGACCTGTCAGGCGCTGCTCAACTATTACGCCGACCGTCCGGTCGAGGTGTCCGAGCCGCTGTCGGTCATTCCGTTCTCGTCTTCCAAAAAGTGGAGCGGCGCGTCGTTTGCACAGGGCTCATATGTGATGGGTGCGGCGCAGTTTGTGCTCTCTGATCGTGCGTTTGCCCAGGTCGAGAACCGTGTCGCCGAGCTTGCCGATACCTGCCGCGTGCTCGTGGTGGCGCTCGTGGACGGCTTTACGCCCGATGGCGATATGGTGGGCGAGGCCGAGCCCGTGGGCTTTGTGACCATCCGCGACGAGATTCGTACCTCGGCGGCCGAGACCATCGGCTACTTTAACGAGCAGGGCGTGACCCTCAACGTGATCAGTGGCGACGACCCGCGTACGGTGTCGTCGATCGCACGCGTGGTGGGCGTGCCGGGGGCGGACGCTTATGTGGACGCCACGACGCTCGATACGCCGGCCAAGCTCGATGCCGCAGTGGACCGCTACCATGTCTTTGGTCGTGTGACCCCGCAGCAGAAGCGCGAGCTCGTGCAGGCACTCAAGCGCCGCGAGCACACCGTGGCCATGACGGGCGACGGCGTCAACGACGTGCTGGCGCTCAAGGAGGCCGACTGCTCCGTCGCCATGGCGGCCGGCTCCGATGCCGCGCGTAACGTGGCCGAGATCGTACTTGTCGACAACGACTTTGCCTCGATGCCCGCCGTGGTGGCCGAGGGCCGTCGCTCCATCAACAACCTGCAGCGTTCGGCTTCGCTGTTCTTGACCAAGACGCTGTTCTCGATGGGCCTGGCGGCGCTGTGCATCGCGCTGCCGCCGTACCCTTTCGAGCCGATTCAGATGACGCTCATCAACTTCTTCTGCATTGGCGCGCCGGGCTTTGTCTTGGGCCTGGAGCCCAACAATGCTCGCGTGAAGGGGTCGTTCCTGACGAACGTGCTCAAGCGGGCACTGCCGGCGTCGATTGCGGTCATTTTGGCCGCGGCGCTCGATATCTTTGTGGCGCGCGTGTTTGGCTTTAACCAGCTCACGCTGTCTACGATGTGCCTGCTTACGTCGTGCGCGGCGAGCGTCAGCCTGATCTGGCGCATCTCGCAGCCTCTCACGCCCTTGCGCGTGGTGCTCTTTGTGTTTGTAGTCGCTGGCATCTTGGTGGGCGTTATCGGATTCCCGGAGCTGCTGTCTATTGCTAACCTGTCGATGGGCCAGATGGTTATCTTGGCTGTCATCGTGGTCTTTACCTGCTCGGTGTTTTTTAAGCTCGCCACGATGATGGATTCGCTCAAGCCGCGTCGTCGTCATGCCGCAACTGGTTTTGGCCGCGGTGTTCGCGTCCGCCTGGGTCGCGGTGGCGGCAAGGTGAGCTCGACGGGTTCGACGGCGGAGCGTTTTGCCAAGCGCGTCGCCGCCGACATGGCGCAGCGCCGCGAAGCTCGCACCGTTCGTGAGGCCGAGGCCCGCGCACTCGAGGGCGTGGCCCAGGCCCAGCCCAAGAAAAAGAAGCCCACGGGCGCCAAGCGCTTCCGCGTAACCAAGTCCGCCCAAGGCATCAAAGTTTCGATGCCAAGCAAAAAGAAGAAGTAGCTACGCGCCCTGGCGATGTTGAATTGGTGCCTTGCTCCTGTGGGGCCGTGGCGATGTTATGCTCTAACCTCGATTGTTTGAATTGCTTCGAAAAGAGGATGCCGTGATCTGCCCGCATTGCCTTAAGACTATCGAGGACGGCGCCTCGTTCTGCCCCTACTGCAACGCCTATGTGGGTCCGGGCGATGGTCCCGAGCACACCGAGTTTGTGTTCTGCGAGGGCTGCGGTGCCCGTCTTTCTCCGCATGATCGTACGTGCCCCAAATGCGGACGCCCCGCTCCGGGTATCCTCTCCGAGGACACGGCCGCATCCGACCTGGCAGCGGGCCGCACGGCGGGCTTTCCGCGCCTAACGCAAGAGCAGATCGATACCGAGGTGCCGCATGCGCCAGCCTCTGCCGCCGCGGTGCTTTCAGACGCCGCCGACCCCAATGAGACCTGCGTGCTGCCGGCTTTCGATAAGGATTTCGGTATCCCCAAGGTCGTTATTCCCACGCCGGTTTCACTGCACGACGATCCTCAAAAACCCAAGCGTAAGGTGCATCCCGACGAGGACGCCTATCACAAGCACAAGCGTCATATTCCCAAGCCGCTCATTATCATCGCGGTCCTTGCCGTCGTGTGCGGTGGTGCCTATTGGTTCGTGACGACCGATCCCATGGGTGTTATGCCTGACTTCTACGACCAGTTTGGCCAAGCTGCACAAACCACCTTCCCCACGCGTCAAAAGGGCGAGGCGATTGAGGACGATACCAAGCAGGACGATTCTGCCGAGGTGGTCCAGGAAGAAACCGTGCTCACCGATGATCAGCTCTATACCAGGCTCGACGGTCTGTATCAGACCATCGTGTCCTACGATGACGAGGACCAGATTGGCGAGGTCATCGATTCCTTTAACAATGGTTATCTCCGAACGCCGCTGTCCACCCGTCAGGAGCTGTCGCAGAGTGCCTACGCCCTGCGCGACCAGATCAAAAAGACGCAAGATGAGCTCAACAATCTTAAGTATCAGGACGATACGGTCTATGCGGACGACATCGCCCACTTAAAGCAGCTTGCCGAGTGGATGTATGAGCGCGTTGACGTGATCTGCCAGAGCTGGGATATCTCGCTGGCCATTCCCGATGGCGAGTCGATGAGTTCCCACCAAAGCGAGATCCTGGCGCCCATCGCGCAGGGTGGCAACAGCGCGCTGAACCAGTACGACGCCAATGTGGGTTCCTGGAAGCCGCAGCAGCGTTCCTAAAATTAGTTCGCCATAGTCGGCATAACCTACGTGCGCAATTGATGTAAGCCCGTGCTTATTGCTACAATTCGTACAAATATGCTTTAAACGCACGAGGAGGGAACCACATGTTTGGTTTTAAGAAAGAGCTCTACACGCCCGAGTATCAGCTTATCGGCGACGAGTGCGCCGTAATCGAGACGTCGAAGGGTACCATCAAGGTCAAGTTTGACGGCGAGGGCGCTCCCATTCATGTCGCGAACTTCTGCGAGCTTTCCACGATGGGCTTCTATGATGGCCTTAAGTTCCATCGCTATGTGCCCGGTTTTGTTATCCAGGGCGGCGACCCCAATACCCGCGACATGTCCGGCGCCGACGTCGCTGCCGGTCTTGAGGGCCCCGACGGCATGCCCGGCACCGGTGGTCCCGGCTACTGCATCAAGGGCGAGTTTGCCACCAATCCGCGCAACAGCCATGTCGATGGCGCCCTTGCCATGGCACGCTCCATGGATCCCGATTCCGCGGGTTCGCAGTTCTACTTCTGCCTGGGTGCCCAGCATAACCTCGATTCTGGTTACACCGTCTTTGGTACCACGGTCGAGGGTCTCGATGTGATTTCGCAGCTGCGTGCCGGCGACGAGATCGTCCATGTCGAGATCGTTCACGAGTAAAGGGGACTTCCTTGAATAGCCAGCTGATCCAACAGGGCCGCGCCGCTTACCGCGCGGGTGATTTTTCTGCTGCAGCCCAGATGCTTGGGGCGGCAAAGACTCCCGATGAGATTATGGGCGAGGCCGATCACCTTCGTGGCAACGCCTTGATGCACCTGGGCATGTATGCCGAGGCCGCCGAGGCCTATGCCGCCGCCCTCAACGACGGTACCTACGGCAAGCGCGGCGCGCTGCTCACCAACCGCGGCAAGGCGCTCGCCGCCGTGGGCGACTACACGACGGCCGCCCAGGCGTTCTCTGCCGCTACGCAGGATGCTTCCTATGCCACGCCGTTCAAGGCCTATCTGGGCCTGGGCAATGCGCTGTTCCAGTCGGGCGACTATGCCAACGCGGGAACCGCCTTCCGTCAGGCTGCCATCGACGGCGCCAATCCGGCTCCTGCCGCCGCACTCGGCGAGCTCGGTCGTTGCTTCATTAAGCTCGGCCGTCCGGCGGATGCCGTGGAGACTTACCGCACGGCTATCGACTTTGCCGGCCCCCGCGACGACACGCGTGCGCTCAACGCCGGCATGGGTCAGGCGCTTTCTGCCGCCGGCCGTCCCTCCGACGCACTCGACGCCTTTAATGCCGCTACTGCCGATGGCATCTACCAGCTCACCTCCGAGCAGGCCGATGAGCTTGCCCGCGTGCAGGATTCGCTTGCCGCGCTGTCTGCCCAGACGGCTATGGCCACGGCTCCGGCGCCCGCGATGGACGCTCCTGCCGTCGATCCGCTCGATCCTACGGGCGCGACCGGTCAGTTTATGCCTGATCCCTCGGACACCGGCTTCTTTACGCTGTCCGAGTCCGAGATGGTCCAGCAGGACCGTCAGGATCGTAAGCAGGCCAAGGTCCGTCGTCGCCATCGCCATACGGGTCTCAAAGTCTTCATCGTGCTGCTTCTGCTCATTTTGATCGCCGCGGGCGGTCTGGGCTTTGCCTACACGCGCGGCTTTGGCTTCCCGTCTCAGGAGTCTGTCGTTACCGATCTGTTCCAGGCTGCCGGCGACGGTGACGCCGCAAAGGCCGAGTCTTGCCTGGCCTCGAGCCTGTCCGAGGACGCTAAGTCGATGATCATCTCCTCGATTCCGCAGGGTGCCACCGTGTCCGTCGAGGGCATGGATCAGTCCATGACCGAGACGACCGCCAAGGTGAAGGCATCGATGTCCAAGGGCGGCGAGCAGGAGTACACCGTCAAATTCGTGCGCTCCGACAACCATATCGGCTGGGCCGTTTCTTCGCTCGATATGGATTTCTCGGCTGCTGACAACCAGTAGTGACCTTATGGGATTTAGCTTTGCCCGGCGCTTCACCGCAAGTGAGGTGCCGGGCTTGCGCTAGTATGATGGGCTAGTAGTTTTCCAGCAATCATCCAACACATCAGGAGTTGCGTTGTTTTCTTTGATGGATATGTTCTTCGGTAGCTATGCGGGCGATCTTGCCATCGACCTCGGCACCGCCAATACGCTTGTCTCCGTGCGCGGCAAGGGCATCGTCATTCGCGAGCCCTCTGTTGTCGCCATCGACAAGAACGACGAGCGCATCTTGGCGGTCGGTATCGAGGCAAAGCGCATGCTCGGCCGTACGCCCGGCAACATCGTGGCCGTTCGTCCCTTGAAGGACGGCGTCATCGCCGACTTCGATGTTACCGAGGCCATGCTTCGCTACTTTATCGACAAGGCGTCCGAGAAGCGCTATCCGTGGACTCCGCGTCCGCGTGTTGTCGTCTGCGTTCCCTCCGGTGTCACGTCGGTCGAGAAGCGCGCTGTTTTTGAGGCCACGATCCAGGCCGGTGCCCGCCAGGCCTATCTGATCGAAGAGCCCATGGCGGCTGCCATCGGCGCCGACCTGCCCGTCGAGGAACCCACCGGCTCCATGGTCATCGACATCGGTGGCGGTACCACCGAGGTTGCCGTTATCGCTATGGGCGGCATCGTCGTCTCGCAGTCCATCCGTATTGCCGGCGACGAGTTCGATCAGGCCATTCTCACGCACGTTCGCGATGCCTACAACCTGGCCATCGGCGAGCGTACGGCAGAGGACATCAAGATCAAGGTCGGCTCCGCCGTGCCGCTCAAGGATGAGCTCGACGTCGAGGTCAACGGCCGCGACGTGATCACCGGTCTGCCCAAGACCGTGCGCATCGAGAGCGAGGAGATTCGTCGCGCGCTCAACAAGCCGCTCGACGAGATGGCCAAGGCCGTCAAGGACGCACTCGACGCTACGCCTCCCGATCTTGCCTCGGACCTTATGTACTACGGCATTTTGCTGACCGGTGGCGGCGCGCTGCTGCGCGGTCTCGACGTGCGCCTGCGCGATGAGACCGGCGTTTCGGTCAACGTCAGCCCCACGGCGCTCGATAACGTCGTTAACGGCTGTGCCCGCGTGCTCGAGGCCAATGCGTTTGATGGCGGCTTCGTCCAGACCAATGCTTAATTTCCAAAAGGTGGATTCCATTTGGCACGATCTTCGGGTTTCTCCACAAATCTGAATACCAAGCGACAATCAACGGGTATGCGCCCGTTGATTGTTTTCAGCCTGATTTCGGTGTTGCTGCTCACGTTTTACATCCGCGAGGGCGAGGCAGGACCGATTCATGCCGTGCGCTCGGGCGTGACGACGATTACCTCGCCGGTGCGCTTTGTGGGCTCGGCTGTGGCGGCTCCCTTCAATGCGATCGGTAACGTGTTCTCTAACCTTACGGCGTCGCAGGACACGCTTGACGAGCTTAAGAAGCAAAACGAGGAACTGACCTCTAAGGTTGCCGAGCTCTCCGAGGCTCAAAAGACCGCCGAGCGACTGGAGGGGCTGGTCGGCCTGCAGTCGACCTACAACCTCAAATCAACCGCAGCTCGTATCGTCGGCGCTTCGGGCGATGCCTGGACCTCGACCGTCACCATCGATAAGGGTTCTGCCGACGGTCTTACCATCAACATGCCTGTGACGAGTTCTGCCGGTGTCATAGGCCAGATTATCGAGGTCTCGGCCAAGACGTCCACCGTGCGCCTGATTGGCGACGAGAACTCGGGCGTGTCCGCTATGGTGCAGGACACGCGCGCCCAGGGCATGCTGCAGGGTCAGGCTGACGGCACGCTGCGTCTTGAGTACGTGAGCGTCGACTCCGACGTTAAGGTTGGCGACATCATCGTGACCTCGGGCATTGGCGGTGTGTTCCCCAAGGGTCTACCGCTCGGCACCGTCTCGTCGGTTGAGAAATCGGCAAACGACGTGTACTACACCATTGTGGTGCGCGCCCAGACGACGGCCGAGAACAACGAGGAAGTGCTGGTCATTACCTCGCTGACCGACGAACAGTCGGCCTCGGATGAGGACGTGAACACGGCCAACAGCACGCCGCAGGGAACGTCGCGCGATGCTGCGACCAAGACGAAGGACGAGAGCCCGGATGACAGTTCCGACACGTCCGAGACGACCGATTCCGGCTCGAGCGAATAGGGGGCATGTCCATGGATCTACATGAGCAGGGGATGAGCTCCCGCACGTTTGTAATCGCCGCCATCGTGTGCGTGCTGTTGCAGGCAGGCCTGGCACCGCAGATCTCCATTGCGGGCGGTCGCGTCAACTTTATGATTATCCTGGTGTGCCTAAGCGTGTTCTCGGGCGACCCGACCCGTGCCGTCGTGTGCGGTTTTTGCAGCGGCTTGTTCTATGACCTTTCCGCTGCCGTGCCGGTGGGCGTTATGTCGCTCCTGCTGACCGTGGGTTCTTTTGCCCTGGTGCATAGCGCTGCCGGTCAGACGGGCGGTAGCCCGAGTGCGCGCGGCATCACTGTGGGCGCCTTCGCGTTCGTCATTAATGTGATCTACAGCATCATCTTGCTGTTTATGGGTTTGGAGACGAGCTTTGTCGTGGCGATCTTCGGCCATGCGCTGCCGTCTTCGATCCTGACGGGTCTGGTTGCCATTCCGTTTTTGATGTCCGGCGTCGTGCCGCAGTCCGGTTATGGATTCTCCGCACGTGGCGGACGCCAGACGGGCATGCGCTTTAAGCCCAAGACCCGTAAGCTCAAATAGGGGAGGCCTGTAGATGTCTTCCCAGATGACGGTTATTATCGCCGGTATCGTGCTGGTAGTGGCCATCGTGGTCGCGCTGGTCATCATGCGTCGCGGCGATTCTCGTTTTACCTACGATACGCAGCATGGAACGGCCCCGCGCGCCACCGAGGGCGAGGGCAATACCGCGACGACCGCCTTTAAGGGCCGCTTCTCCATCCTCACCACGGGTGTGGGCGCGATGTTCGCGGCGCTTGCCGTCAAGCTGTGGGGCATGCAGATGGTCTCGTCGGACTATTACGAAAAGCAGGCTAATAGCAATCAGACGCGCACCGTTACCACACCCGCTGTGCGCGGCCGCATCCTCGACCGCAATGGCGTGGCGCTTGTCCAGAACCGTCCCTCACTTGCTGTCGTGGCCTACCGCGACCTTGCCGAGGATGAGGTTCTGGTTCGCCATCTTGCCAACGTGCTCGGTATGCCCTACGTGGCGGTGCTGCGCAATATTCAGGACAATTCCGAGGGCGCTCAGAGCCTGCATACCATCGCGACGGACGTCCGTCGCTCCACGGTTGCCTATATTCAGGAGCACGCCGGCGAGTTCCCGGACGTCAAGATTGCCGAGCGTACCGAGCGCCAGTATCCATATGGCGAGACGGCCTGTCACATTTTGGGCTATACCGGCACCATTACCTCCGAGCAGCTTGAGGCCCAGAATAAGAAAACCTCTGGCGACGATGATGCTTCTGCTGGCCGGATTACGTACCAGTCGGGCGATATCGTGGGCCAGGCGGGTGTTGAGAGCTACTACGAAAACCTGCTGCAGGGTATTCGTGGCGAGCAGACCGTCAAGGTCGATGCCTCGGGCAATGTGACCGGTCAGGCCGGCGCCGTGCCCGCCAAGGCCGGCTCCGACATTAAGCTCACGCTCGACCTTAAGATCCAACAGGCCTGTGAGACGGCGCTGGCGAGCGCCATCGAGCTTGCCAAGACCACTGGCTACAGCAATGCCGGCAACGGCGCTGTGGTGTGTCTCGATCCCAACAATGGCGAGATCCTGGGCATGGCGAGCGAGCCCAAGTTCGATCCTTCCGTCTTTATCGGCGGCGTCTCAAATGACGTGTGGACCGAGCTCAATGATGACAAGGGTTCGCACCCGCTGCTCAACCGCGCCATTAGCGGACAGTACATGTCGGCCTCGACCATCAAGCCGCTTTCGGCACTGGCCGGTCTTGAGTTTGGAACCTACACTTCAACACAGACAACCAACTGCACGGGCTATTGGACGGGCTTGGGCAAGGCTTGGGGCAAGCGCTGCTGGTTGACGTCTGGCCACGGCACCATGACGCTGCAGTCGGGTATCGCCAACTCGTGCGACCCCGTCTTCTACGACATGGGCAAGGCGTTCTTTTATGACGAGCAACATTCCGAGGGCCTGCAGGAGGTCTTTCGTCGCTGGGGCCTAGGCAAGACCTGCGGTATCGATCTGCCGAGTGAGGGCGCGGGCCGTATTCCCGATGCCGAGTGGAAAGAGTCGTACTTTACCGACGCCTCTGCCGAGGACCGCAAGTGGAATGCCGGCGATATGACCAACATTGCCATCGGCCAAGGCGACATCCTGGTGACGCCCCTGCAGATGGCGTGCGCCTATATGGGTCTTGCCAACGGCGGCAAACAGTACGTGCCTCACGTGTTTTTGTCTGCCGTGTCGCGCGATGGCGACGGCGATGCCTATAAGTACAACGGCAAGGGCAAGAAGAAGCGCCTGGAGGCCAAGATCAACAGCGATTCGGATTTGACTCTTGTTCGCAACGGCATGCACGACGTGATTTACACGGCATCGACGTCCCTGGCGGCTCACTTTGGCACCCTGACGCCGCAGGTGTACGGCAAGTCGGGCACGGGCGAGAAAAGCGGCGAGGACGAATACGCGTGGTTCTGCGCCTATGCACCGGCCGATGATCCCAAGTATGTCATCGCTACTGTCCTGGAGCAGGGCGGCGGTGGTTCGGATACCGCGATGCATGTCGTGCGCGACGTGCTCGGCGTGATTTATGACGAGCCCGATACCTCTTCGGCCTCGGGCGATTCTTCGGTTCGATAGGAGGTTGCGATGGATTTTTCTCCGGCGGATCTGTTCCGTTCAACCAAGACCGGCTCTCGCAGCAGCCTGGACCGCGTCAACAAGCAACTTTCGGCCTCGCGCGGTACGTTTCGCCAAAAGGTGCATATCGGTGTGCTGCTGGCTACCGTTGCGCTCGTTGCCTATGGCGCCATCATTATTTGGTCGGCGTCACAGTTTAAGGCCGACGCCTCATTCTCGCGCCACCTGCTGGGCATTGGCATTGGCGCGGTGCTTGCGGTGCTCGTCTGGCGTACCGATCTGCGCGGTATTTCCAATTTTTCGACGGCGTTGCTCGTCATCGACCTGATCGTGATCTTCTCGCCCAAGATTCCGGGTCTGTCCTATACGGGCGGTCTGGGCATGACAGGCTGGATCAAGATTCCCGGTATCGGCTTGACATTCCAGCCGGTCGAGCTTGCCAAGCTCATCACCATCTTCTTTATCGCCACGCTTGGCTCGCAGTATAACGGCCGCATCGATACCGTTCGCGACTACGTCAAGCTCTGCGGCATGCTGTCCATCCCGTTTTTGGCCGTCGTTGCCATGGGCGACCTGGGCTCGGGCCTGGTCGTGCTGGTCTCGGGCGCCATCGTCATCTGCATGAGCGGTGCGCGCCGCGAATGGGTGCTGTCGACCCTGGCCCTGCTTGTGGGCCTGGTGGCCCTCGTCCTGGCGCTCGATTCGGTCTTTGATTCGTTGCTCGGCCACGATGTGCTCATCAAGCAGTATCAGATGAACCGCCTGACGGTCTTTATCGACCCCGATAATGCCGATTCGGACGATGCCTACAACCTGCAGCAGTCGCTTATCGCCGTTGGCTCGGGCGGCTTCTTTGGTAAGGGTTTGGGCCATGCGACGCAGTCGGCCGGCGGCTTTCTTCCTGAGTTCCACACCGACTTTGTCTTCGCCTTCCTATCCGAGACCTTTGGCTTTTGCGGTTCCTTTTTGCTCCTGTGCCTCTACGTGCTGCTGATCTTTTCGACGATTCGCGTCGCCTTTAAGTGTGAGTCGCTGTTCTTGCGCCTATCGTGTGTGGGCATCGTTGGCATGTGGGCGTTCCAGACCTTCGAAAACATCGGCATGTGCATTGGCATGATGCCGATTACCGGTATTCCGCTACCGTTTATTAGCTTCGGTTCGTCTTCGATGATGATTCAGCTGCTGACGGTGGGTATCGTACAATCCATATGGCGGCATCGTTCGGGCGCCGCGTAACCGCTGGAGGGGTTTGCTATGAAAATTCCCGTAGATAAGCTGACCCGCGCTTTTAAGATGGGCGCGTCCGTTAAGAAGGATTCCGATACGCCGGTGCGCGTCTCGGTCTATTTGGATTCGTCCGCCTCGCGCTTTCTGGCCGAGACGGTGCGTGACGCCTTTGTGCCGCAGACGACCTCGGGCATTGTGCGCGTCGAGCGTCTGGGGGAGGAGCGAATTGCTCCAAAGACCGATACCGATGTGGTGCTGGTGCTCTCGTGCGGCTCCGACCGCTTGGAGAGTGCCGTGCAGGAGCTCGTGATCGCCGGCGCCCCCGTGTGCGTGCTTGCCGAGTCTGCTGTGGAGGTGCCGTTTATCGAGGAATCCACGCCCATGCTCGGCGTGGTGGCGGCAACCGATAAGACGTATCTGCTCGAGACGCTTGCCCGCTGGATTCTCGATCGCACCGACAAGGAAACGGCTTTTGCGGCGAATTTTGCCTTTATGCGCATCGCGGCAGCTAATCGTATCATCACCTCGTGCGCGCTCACCAATATGGCGACCGGTGCACTGGTGTTTTTGCCGGGCGCCGATTATCCTGTTATGGCGCTGGCGCAGGTGGGCATGCTCTTTGAGCTCGCTGCCGTCTTTGGACGCGGCATTAAGCCTGAGCGCGGCTACGAGGTCGCGGGCGTGCTTGCCGGCGGTCTTGTGATCCGCGCGGTCACCCGCGCGCTCGTCAAGCAGACGCCGCATATTGGGTTTGCCGTCAAGGCGCTCACTGCTGCCGCGGGCACCTATGGCATGGGCCGTGCGCTCGTTTCGCTCTACGAACGCGATGTCGACTACAGCCGTGCCAACGAGGTGGTCACTGCCACGTTCTCCCGCGTTCGCGATCTGGTGACCACGGTCGCGGGCACTACCCGTCCTATGGCGTCCTATCAGGACGCATCAGATCTCGCTGCTTAGGGGTTTTCCGTTGCGCGTTCCGTACCAAGATTGTTTTCATTTAATTGAGCCGTTGCTCGCCAAGGTCGAAAAGCCGAGTCGCTATATCGATCACGAGTGGGGCACGCTTTCCAAGGCCGATGCCGACTACCGTTGCTGCCTGATCTACCCGGATGTGTACGAGGTTGGTCTGCCCAACCAGGGTATCGCCATCCTCTACAACATCCTTAACCAGGCCGAGGGCATCTCCTGCGAGCGTGGCTATGTGCCGTGGCCCGATATGGGTGACGCTATGCGCGAGGCAGGCATTCCGCTGCTCTCGCTCGAGGGTGCAGCGCCGGTCGCTTCGTTTGATATCGTCGGCCTGCATGTGCCGCACGAGATGGCGGTGACGAACTTCCTTGAGGCACTCGACCTCGCTGGCATTCCGCTGTTAGCGGCCGACCGTACCGAGGACGACCCCATTATCATCGCCGGCGGCCCCTCGGTGTACAACCCCGAGCCGTACGCGGCCTTCTTCGATGCCATCCTCATCGGCGAGGGCGAGGAGTCGCTGCTCGAGACCTGCCAGCTGCATCGTCGCCTGCGCGACGAAGGAGTCCCGCGCGCACAGATTGTTGAGCAGCTTGCATCCATTGCCGGCAACTACGTGCCGTCGCTCTATGAGGTTCGTCACGACGAGCCCTGTTCGCCGCATGGCTACACCGTGCCGCGTGAAGGCAAGAATGCGCCGACCGTGGTCTACAAGCGCGTCGTCGAGGATTTCGGCGCCACGAATCCGCTGTCGCAGTCGTGCGTACCCTATGCGCAGCTGGTCCACGACCGCCTGTCTATCGAGATCCTGCGCGGCTGCGCCCGCGGCTGTCGTTTTTGCCAGGCCGGCATGACGTATCGCCCAGTGCGCGAGCGCTCGGCCGACCAGATCGTCTCGTCGGTGATTCAGGGTCTGGAAAAGACCGGCTATGACGAGGTGTCGCTGACCTCGCTCTCCACGACTGACCACTCCTGCATTCGCGACGTGCTCGGCAGGCTCAACCGTCGCCTGGAGGATACGGGTATTCGCGTATCTATTCCGTCGCAGCGCCTGGATTCGTTTGGCGTGGATATGGCCGAGTCGGTCGCCGGCGAAAAGAAGGGCGGCCTGACGTTCGCGCCCGAGGCCGGCAGTCAGCGCATGCGTGACATCATTAACAAGAACGTGACCGAGGAGGACCTGGACCGTGCGGCCAAGGCGGCCTTCGAGGCCGGCTGGAACCGCATGAAGCTCTACTTTATGATGGGCCTTCCCGGTGAGCGCGACGAGGACATCGTAGCCATTGCCAATCTGGCCGATCACGTGCTGGAGCTCGGTCGTTCCGTGGTGCCCAAGGCTCGTCGCGGCTCGATTTCGGTATCCATCTCGGTTTCGGTCTTTATCCCCAAGGCTGCCACGCCGTTCCAGTGGTGCCCGCAGCTCGACTACGACGACGTCAAGCGTCGCCAGAAGCTGCTTATCACGAGCGTTCGCAACCGTGCCGTCCGCGTGCATTACCACGATGCCGAGACCTCGCTCATCGAGGCCGCGCTGTCCCGCGCCGGTCGTGACATGACGCCCGTCATCATCGATGCTTGGCGCTCGGGCTCTCGCTTTGACGCCTGGGTAGAGCATTTCTCGCTCGATAACTGGAAGGAAGCTGCTGCCAAAAACGGCATCGACCTCAATGAGCTCGTGCACCTGCCCTACGAGTTGGACTGGCGCCTGCCGTGGGAGCACGTGAGTCCCGGCTGCACGCGCGGCTTCCTCGAGCGCGAGTACCGTCGCTCGCTCGAGGGCGTCACGACTCCCGACTGCACCCGCACGTCGTGCACCGGCTGCGGGATCTGCCCCACGCTCCACGCCAAGAATGTATTGATGGGTGATCGCGCATGAGTGAGCGCCTGACCGACAACCCCTCGCTCTTTAGGCTTCGTGTTCGCTATGGCAAGCGCGACCGCCTTAAGTACCTGGGCCATCTCGAAGTAATCCATACCATTGAGCGCATCGTGCGCCGTGCGGGACTTCCCTATGCCGTCACGCAGGGCTTCTCTCCGCACATGCGCGTGGGCTTCTCTTCGGCGCTACCGGTTGGTACGTCGTCGACCTGCGAGTGGTATGACCTGTTTATGACCGAGTTCGTGGCGCTCGACGAGGCGTTTGGGCGCCTGGCTGCGGCCTCTCCGGCCGATCTGGCGCCCATCGAGGCGGCGTACATCGACGTGCGCACGCCGGCGCTCACGGCTCAGCTTACGCGTCTGTCGTACCGTATCGACTTGCACCTGGACCCCGAAGCCCCCGTGAGCGCCGACGAGGTGCGTCGTGCGATCGACACGCTGCGCGCGGGTCATGGTATTGACTATGCGCGCGGCAAAAAGAGCAAGCGCTTAGACCTTGACCACACACTGGTGGGCTATGAGATCACGGCGGGGGAGCGTCCGGACCATCTGGTGCTCATGCTCGACACCCATGCCGACAACGAGGGCTCCATGCGTCCGGAGATTTTGCTTTCTGCTGCTGATGTTTTGTTGCAGGGCTTGACCCCGGGCGTCGATGCACCTATTGTTTCCACCGGTATGCAAGACCTCGTGACCATCTGCTCCTACGATGTCGAGCGTCAGAATCAAGCATGCGAGGACGACGAGGGCCGACTCGTCAGCCCCATACCTGTGCGAACTTGTGGATTTGCTCCACATACTCGTTGACGGGGGTATTTTCGCCTGCTACTATATTCGGCTGTTGCACTAACTGATGCATGAAGGGCAAGTAAACATGTACGCAATCGTTAACACGGGCGGCAAGCAGTACAAGGTCGCCACCGACGATGTCATCACCGTCGAGAAGATCGAGGGCAATGAGGGCGACAAGGTCACCCTGCCGGTCATCTTCCTCAACGATGGTAAGAAGATCGTCACCGATCCCGACAAGCTGGCCAAGGCCAAGGTTACCGCTCAGATCGTTGAGCAGTTCAAGGGCGAGAAGCAGCTGGTCTTCAAGTTCCACAAGCGTAAGCGCTATCGTCGTCTGAAGGGTCACCGTCAGCAGCTCACCAAGCTGAAGATCGTGAAGGTCCAGGCTACGTCCCGCGCCAAGAAGGCTGTCAAGGCAGAGGCCGAGGCTGTTGCCGAGGCTCCCGTCGCCGAGTAGATTACACTCGTAACGAAAGAGTAGGTATACACAATGGCACACAAAAAAGGACTCGGTTCCTCCCGTAATGGCCGTGACTCCCGCGGTCAGCGCCTTGGCACGAAGCGCTATGCCGGCCAGACGGTAACCACGGGCACGATTCTCGTCCGTCAGCACGGCACGCACATCCACCCGGGTGAGAACGTTGGCCGTGGCAAGGACGACACGCTGTTCGCGCTGGTCGACGGTACCGTTGAGTTCCACAAGGGTATCAAGCACAGGGTCAGCGTACGCCCGCTCGCGAACGCGTAATTCACCCTTCATAGAGCACATATGTGGGAGGCACTTGAGTTTTAGGATTCAAGGGTCTCCCTCTTTTTGTAGGAGGCGATTCTGTTGTCACAGTTCACCGATATCAGCCGCATTAACGTGTGCGGCGGCGACGGCGGAGCCGGATGCATGTCGTTTAGGCGCGAGGCATTTGTCCCCAAGGGCGGCCCCGATGGCGGCGACGGCGGTCGTGGCGGCAATGTCGTCATCCAGGCCGATGCTCAGCTGTCTTCGTTGATCGATTACCGCTTTAAGCATCACTTTCGCGCCGAACGCGGCACGCACGGGCAGGGTGCCCGTCGTAACGGCAAGAGCGGCGAGGACCTGATCCTGAAGGTTCCCATGGGCACCGTGGTGCGCGAGCTCGACCCCGAGACGCAGACCCCGATGTTCGAGATTGCTGACCTGGTGCACGATGGCGAGCGCGTTGTCGTGGCGCCCGGCGGTGCCGGTGGCCTGGGCAACACGCACTTTGTGACGTCGGTGCGCCGCGCGCCCGCGTTCGCTCAGCTGGGCGAACCGGCCGAGGAGCACTGGATTGAGCTCGAGATGAAGCTTATGGCCGATGCCGCGCTCGTGGGCTTCCCCTCGGTGGGCAAGTCCTCGCTCATCGCGCGCATGAGTGCCGCCCGACCCAAGATCGCCGATTATCCGTTTACCACGCTCGTGCCCAATCTGGGCATGGTGCGTGCCGGTGAGTATTCTTACGTTGTTGCCGACGTTCCTGGTTTGATCGAGGGCGCGAGCGAGGGCAAGGGTCTGGGCCACCAGTTCCTGCGCCACATTGAGCGTACGGCCCTGATCATGCATGTCGTCGACATGACGGGCGGTTTTGAGGATCGCGACCCGGTTGAGGATTACCGCATCATCAACCGTGAGCTCGAGCAGTATGGCGCCGAGCTTTCGGAGCGTCCGCAGATTGTCGTCGCCAACAAGTGCGATGCGCCGGGCACGGCCGACAAGATTGCCGACCTCAAGCGCGCCGCGCTCGACGATGGACATATGTTCTTTGCCGTGTCCGCCGTGACGGGCGCCGGCCTCAACACGCTGATGCTTGCCGTGGGCGAGCAGGTGGCTAAGCTGCGTGCCGAGTTGGCGGTCTCCGCTGAGCCGGTCGATCTGCGCGACGAGGAGTGGGAGCGCCGCCGTCTGCAGCGCGAGAAGCGTTTCCGCATTGTCCAGGAAGAGCCCGGTGCCTTCCGTGTGGTTGGTCGCGCGATTGAGCGCATGGTCATCCAGACCGACTGGGAAAACGAGGAAGCTGTCATCTACCTGCAGCATAAGTTCGCGCGCATGGGTGTCGACGATGCGCTCGAGAAGGCCGGCTGCCGTGCGGGCGACGAGGTCCGCATTTGCCAGCGCGCCTTTGACTTTGAGGGCGCTGAGGACTTTTCGGAGTACGAGGAGCTCGAGGACGCTGGCGAGGACGCTGGCGAGGACGTTGCCGTTGAGGCCCTTGACGTGACCGATGCTCCGGATGAGGGCGTCGAGGTTGTCGATGCGGCGGATGTCGCGGACGATGCCGAGACCTCGGAGGGCGAGTAAGCCATGTCGCTGCGCGGTGGAATCGGTTTGCCCGAGCTGCCCATAAAAGAGGGCAAAGAGTTTCGGCTTGGCATTATGGGCGGCACCTTCGACCCGATTCATTACGGGCACCTGGTGACTGCCGAGCAGGCGCGCGAGTCGCTCGACTTGGACGCTGTGCTCTTTATGCCGGCGGGCTCTCCCGCCTTTAAGCTTGACAAGCCGGTGACGCCTGCCGAGGACCGTTATGCCATGACGGTCCTCGCCACCGCCGCGAACCCGGCCTTTTTGGCGAGCCGGTTCGAGATTGACCGTCCGGGCATAACCTATACGGCCGATACGCTTCATGCCCTTCGCGACTTTTACCCGCCGCAGGTAAAGCTCTACTTTATTACGGGCGCCGACGCGATTATCGATATTGTGACCTGGCATGATGCCGAGCGAATCGCTGAGCTTGCTACCTTTATTGCGGCGACGCGACCGGGCTTTGATATCGATACGGCGCGTGCCCGAATCAAAGAGTCGGGGCTGCCGTTCGACGTGCGCTATATTCAGATTCCGGCGCTGGCGATCAGCTCGACGAACATTCGTAAGCGAGTTGCCCGCGGCATGAGCGTGCGCTATCTTACGAGCGAGTCTGTGCTCGGCTACATTCGCAAGCGCAGGCTATATGCCGATTTGGGACAAGAAGATTTTGAGTGATGGGGGCTACGTTGTCGGTAGAGGATCAGTTTGAGGGCGATGAGCGCGCGCTGCTCAAGCGCATTCAAGAGCTGCTCGATGTTCGCATGAAAGATAAGCGCAAGCGCTATGTGCATTCGCTGGGTGTTGCCGAGACCGCACTTCATCTGGCCGAGGTCTACGGCGTTGACCGCTTTGATGCGGCTGCCGCCGGCTTAATTCACGATTGGGACAAGGTTCTTTCCGATGACGAGCTCGTGGCCCGCGCGCTTCACTATGGCATCAAGGTTGCCGGCTCTCCTTCCGCCGCGACGCCGCTTTTGCATGGCCCTGTTGCCGCCTATGAGCTTCCGCAGCTTTTCCCCGAGCTGTCGCCGGCTGTTTTCCAGGCTGTCGACCGTCACACCGTGGGTGCCTGCGACATGACGCCGCTCGATATGGTGGTCTTTGTGGCCGATGCCATCGAACCCAACCGCCATGGTGATTATGCCCACGCGCTGCGCAAGATGGTGGGGGAGCCGACGCTTGACGAGTTGTTCTTCTCCTGTTTTGCGCAGGGTCTGGTCTATGTGATCCAGTCCGGGCGCTATCTTTATCCCACGGCTATTACGATTTACAACCATTACGCCCAGCTGCGCTAGCTCGGGCTATCTAGAAAGAGGTATTCCATGGCCGACGAGACCATGACCGACGAGCAGATTCTTGAAGGTGTGGAGCACAAGAGTTTCGTTGCCACGTCCGACCGCACTGCCGCCTCGCTGTCCGCGAGCGGTGTCGCCGCCGAGGATGTCGCCCGCGCCGCCGCGCAGGCCGCCTACGACAAGAAAGGCGAGGACGTTCAAGTGCTCGACCTGACTGAGCTTTCCGATGTGTGCGACTACTTTGTCATCGCTACCGGCACCAACAACCGTCAGGTTGATTCGATCGTTGACGAGATCGAGGAGAAGGTCGCCGAGGCTTGCGGCGAGCATCCGTTCTCCATCGAGGGCCGTGAGCAGAAGACCTGGATGCTCATGGACTACGGTTCGGTTGTCGTCCACGTCTTCACTCCCGAAGCCCGCGACTTCTACCGCCTCGAGAAACTCTGGGGAGACGCTCCCCAGCTCCCCCTCAATCTCCTCTAGTAGCTCATTTGAGACGGGGGTTTTAGCTACCCTCACGCATATCGCCGGGCAGTTGCGGTTTTCCGCACCTGCCCGGCTTTCTTTTTGCCCAAAGGCGGTTAATCGTTGAAGCGGGATTGGCGGCCGAAGGATAGGGCGGTGTCGCCGAACTTGTCGCGGACGGCGTCAATTGCGACGGAGAGGTCGCGTCGGTCGCTGGATTGGGCCCCGCGGTCATCGACTTCGCAGAACAGGTCGGTTTGGATACCGCCTTGGTGGTTGAAGTCGCTCATGCCGATGCCTGCTAAGCGAACATGCATGCCTTCCTGCCAGATGTTGTCGAGCAGTTCGAGCGCAACCGCCACAAAGATGTTCTCATCGTCGGTGGGGTGGGGAAGCCGCCGCTGCGCCGTTCGCCCGCTTCCATACGAATACTTGAGCTTGAGCGTCACCGTGGCGCCCGTTAGTCCCTGACGGCGCAGGCGGCGTCCCACTGACTCTCCCAACAACGCAATCGCCGCTTCGATGTCCCCACGCTCAGTCAAATCTTTCGCAAAGGTGCGCTCATTGCTCACGGATTTAACCTCGCGTTCCTCATCGAGGCTTGTTACTTCGGATATTTCGAGCCCCAGCGCACGCTGGCGCATGCGTTCGCCGTTGACGCCAAAAATAGAGGCCAAGGTGGATTCCGGTGCACGTGATAGCTCGCCGAGCGTGTAGATGCGCATGCGGCGCAGTCGCTCCTCGGCCGAGCGCCCGATGCCGCTCATGGCAGATACCGGCAGCGCGGCCAAAAAGCGCTGCTCGGTTCCGGGGCGCACGATGGTCAGCCCAAACGGCTTATCCCGCTCGCTTGCGATCTTTGCGACCGTCTTGTTGCAGCCCACGCCAATGGAACAGGTCACTCCCAGCGCTGCCACGCGGTCGCTTATGCGCCGTGCAACCAGCAGCGGGTCCTCGGGCGCAAAACGACCCGGTGTGATATCGATAAAGGCTTCGTCGATGGATACGCGCTCAACGCGCGGCGTCTCTTCGGCAAGAATCGCCATGACCTGCGCGCTCACCTCGCGGTAGCGATCAAAGTGCCCATGCGTCCAAATGGCCTGCGGACAGAGGCGCCGTGCCTCGGCCGAGGGCATGGCGGAGTGCACGCCAAAGCGACGCGCCTCGTATGAGCAGGTGGACACAACGCCGCGGGAATCGGCATCGCCACCCACGATGAGTGGCTTGCCGCGCCACTCGGGATGGTCGAGCATTTCCACGCTCGCAAAAAACGCATCGAGATCCATGAGGCCCACCGCCGGCCCCGTCCAGGGCGGCGGCGTGACGCCCGCAGCATCTTCATAACCGTATGTATGTTCGCGTCTTTTCATGGCATGAGTATACCGCGCAGCTCATGTGGGGTGCGTGGATGTGCTTGCAAATCGCGAATTCTTGTCTAAGATATGGATTTGCCTTCGACTACACCGAAGAAGTTGGTCTCACGGACTTCACCTGCCCGCGTCGATGGCGTATTATGTTCAACTGTTTGTTTGTAGTTGCAGCCTAAAGCTGCTTGGTTGGAGGAGTTTCCTTTGGCAGTCAAGATTCGCCTTGCTCGTCACGGCGCTAAGAAGCGTCCGTACTACCGTGTCGTCGTCGCCGATTCCCGCGCCCCGCGTGACGGTCGTATCATCGAGGAGGTTGGCCGCTACAACCCGATGACCGCCCCCAAGACCATCAACCTCGACCTCGAGAAGATCGCCGACTGGCAGTCCAAGGGCGCTCAGCTCACCGACGCCGTCGCCGCTCTGGTCAAGGCCGCCAACGAGGGCGAGAAGACCGAGACCGTTGTCAAGAAGTCCAAGAAGCAGCTCGCCAAAGAGGCCGAGGCCGCTAAGGCTGCCGCTGAGGCCGCTGAGGGCGCCGAGGAGTAAATCGTGCCTGAGGTTGACTCTGCACAGCTCGAGGGTGAGGCAATGCTCTCAGATCGCATCGCCGATCTCGTCGAATATCTCGTTGTTCAGATCGTCGACGACCCGGATTCCGTGAGCCTTGAGGTCATCGATGGTGACGACGCCTCTACGATCGAGGTTTCTGTCGCCGAGGATGACGTCGCTAAGGTCATCGGCCGTCGTGGCCGTACCATCAAGGCCATTCGCACGCTCGCCCGTGCACTGGCCGCTCGCCTCGACACTGCTGTCGAGGTAGAGGTTCTGGGCTAGGACCTTGAGGTCCCAGTACAAAAACATCGCCCGTGTGGTCAAGCCGCACGGAAGGAAGGGGGAGGTCCTCGCGCAGCCGCTGCGGGGGCTTCCTTCTGTATTAGAGCCGGGTATGCGCGTCGCCCTGACGCCGCCGGCGCTCAAGCGGGACCGTTTTTGCACGGTCGTGTCCGTCACCGATACGGGCGATGGCGATCTGGTCTCGTTTGAGGGCATTGACGACTTGACGGCCGCCGAGGGCATCACGGGATGCTATGTGTTGGCAAATCGTGACGATTTTGAGCTCGATTCACTCGACGCCGCCTATTCCGACCTGATGGGTCGCGAGGTGGTCGACGAGCGCTTCGGTTCACTCGGTACGATCGTCGAGATCATGTCGACGCCCGCTAACGATGTTTGGGTTGTCGAGGGCGATCGGTACGGCGAGGTACTGATTCCCGTGATCGAGCAGGTTGTGCTCGATCTTCCCGACACAGGAACAATTTCCGTCCACGTTATGGACGGCCTGATCGATATGGACAAGTAGGGAGGACAACATGCTGATTGAGACCCTTTCGGTCTTTCCCGAGATGTTTGAGCCCGTCATGTCCACATCGATTTTGGGCCGCGCCCGCAAGGCCGGCCTTTTTGATTTTAAGGCGTATAACCTGCGCGACTGGACGCACGACCGCCATCGTACCGTCGATGACGAGCCGTACGGCGGCGGGCAGGGCATGCTGATGAAGGTCGAGCCTATCGCCGAGGCTATCGAGGCCATTAGCGCGGAGGGCCCCAAGCCGACGGTGGTGTTCTTCACCCCGTGCGGCGAGCCTTTTACGCAGCATGTGGCCGAGCGCCTGCTCAAAAGCGAGCGCCTGCTGTTTGTGTGCAGCCGTTACGAAGGTGTTGACGAGCGTGCCTATGCGTATGCCGACGAGCGCCTGTCGATCGGCGATTACGTGCTCACGGGCGGCGAGCTTCCCGCTATGGTCGTTGCCGATGCCGTCGTACGCCTGATCCCCGGCGCCCTTGGTGACGAGATGAGCAACGTGGACGAGTCGTTCTCGACCGCCGAGGACGGAGGCCTGCTCGAGTATGCGCAGTACACCCGCCCTGCCGAGTTCAACGGCGAGGGCGTGCCGCCGGTGCTCGTGAGCGGCGACCATGCCAAGGTTGACGCCTGGCGCCGTAAGAAGGCCATCGAGCGCACCTGCCGCTGGCGTCCCGACCTGATCGAGACGGCGCGGCTCACGCCCCAGGAGCGCGCATACGCGCAAGATTTGCTTTCCGGAAGGGGTGAATAGAATGGTGGATGATAAAGGGCGTCAACGGGTTCACCTCGAACATGATTTTGGCGAAAGGTCCGTTTTCACTTTACGTGGTGCTCTGGAGTGGATTTTAGTCATTCTTATCGCGCTCGCCGCCACCTTCTTGATCCGCACCTTTGTGGTCGAGCCCTTTGTGGTACCCACCGGCTCCATGGAGGACACGATCGAGATTGGCGACCAGATCCTGGCACAAAAGGTGAGCCTCGAGCTCGGTCAGCCCGTCAAACAGGGTGATATCGTGGTGTTCCATAACCCCGATGCCACGTCCGAGCATGACGTGCTGGTAAAGCGCGTCATCGCCACGGCCGGCCAGACGGTCGACCTTCAGGACGGCAAGGTCGTCGTTGACGGCCAAGCGCTCGACGAGGACTATACGACGGGCATGAGCTGGCCGCTTTCGGTCCAGGCGCCCGCCGCCCAGGTGAGTTATCCCTACACCGTTCCCGACGGGTGCGTGTGGGTGATGGGCGACAACCGCGAAAACTCTGCCGACTCGCGCTACTTTGGTCCCGTCGATCGCTCTGATCTGATCGCCGTGGCGCTCGTGCGCTACTGGCCGCTCAACCGCATCGGCGCTATCGACTAAAAACCGCTATAGTACAGTACCTAACCGTGTAATCGTTTCGACGAGGGGATATTAGAGGCATGAACGCTTCATCGCTTTCCTTCCAAGACATCATCCTGCGCCTCCAGCAGTACTGGGGCGAGCAGGGCTGCGTCATCATGCAGCCCTATGACTCCGAGGTCGGTGCCGGCACCTTCCACACCGCGACCACGCTGCGATCGCTCGGTCCCGCCGAGTGGCGCACCTGCTATGCGCAGCCTTGCCGCCGTCCCGCCGACGGCCGCTACGGCGAGAACCCCAACCGCATGCAGCACTACTATCAGTTCCAGGTGCTCATCAAGCCGTCTCCGTCCAACGCCCAGGAGCTCTACCTGGGCTCGCTTGCCGCTATCGGCCTGGACCCCAACGACCATGACGTCCGCTTTGTCGAGGACGACTGGGAGAGCCCGACGCTGGGCGCCTGGGGCCTTGGCTGGGAGGTCTGGCTCAACGGCATGGAGGTCACGCAGTTTACGTACTTCCAGCAGGTGGGCGGTATCGAGGTCGACCCCGTGCCCGTCGAGATCACCTATGGCCTGGAGCGTATCGCCATGTACGCCCAGGGCGTCAACTCGGTCTACGATCTGGTGTGGAGCTATCTGCCCGACGGCACGCCCATGACCTACGGCGACGTGTTCCTCGAGAACGAGCGCGAGTTCAGTGCCTATAACTTTGAGGTCGCCAACGTCGAGATGATGCGTCAGAAGTTTGACGACTACGAGGCCGAGTGCCATTCCTGCCTGGAACGCAAGCTGCCGCTGCCCGCATACGACTGCGTCATGAAGTGCAGCCACGCTTTCAACCTGCTCGATGCCCGCGGCGCCCTGTCCGCGGTCGAGCGTGCCAACTACATCCTGCGCGTCCGCGCCGTCGCCAAGGCGTGCTGCGAGGCCTATATGGCCGAGGTCGCCGGAGTCAACGAGAATGCCGACCAGGAAGGCGAGGTGGCGTAAGCCATGGCAGACGCTAAGGATTTCCTGTTTGAGATCGGTACGGAGGAAATGCCCTCCGCACCGCTGAACAATGCCGTCAAGCAGCTTGGCACCATGATTGCCAAGGGCCTCGACGAGGCCGGTCTGGCCCATGGCGAGGTCCGCGTGATCTCGAGCCCGCGTCGTCTGGCTGCGCTCGTGGCCAACGTCGCCACTGCGACCGATGAGGTTCACGAGGTCAAGCGCGGTCCCGCGGCTAACATTGCCTTCGATGCCGACGGCAACGCCACCAAGGCCGCCCAGGGCTTTGCCCGCAAGTGCGGTGTGGGTGCCGAGGATCTGGTCCGTCGCGAGGGCACCGACGGCCGTGAGTACGTGTTCGCCGAGAAGAACATTCCTTCCGCACCGGCTACCCCGATCCTGACGGCCCTGTGCGAGAAGACCATCGCCGGCCTGCAGTGGCCCAACTACCGCAGCCAGCGCTGGGGTCACGAGCACGCTACGTTTGTACGTCCGGTCCGTTGGATCTGCTGTCTTCTGGGCGAGGACGTTGTGCCCGTGTCGTTTGCCGACGTGACGAGCGGCAACACCACGCGCGGCCATCGCGTGCTTGGCCCCGGCGACCATGTTGTCGCCAGCCCCGCCGTCTACGAGCAGGTGCTCGAGGACGCCGGCGTGCTTTCTGCCGAGCGTCGTCGTGAGGCCATCCTTGCCGGCATCGCCGAGGTCGAGGCTGCTCGCCCCGGCTGCCATGTCGATACGCCCAAGAAGGTCTTTGAGGAGGTCATCAACCTCTGCGAGTGGCCGACGGTGCTCGTCGGTACCTTTGACGAGGAGTTCCTCAAGGTCCCGCACGAGATTATCTGCGAGTCCATGCTCACCAACCAGCGCTACTTCCCGATCTATGACGGCGAGGGCAAGCTCACGCGTGAGTTCGTGGTCGTTTCCAACAGCAAGCCCGAGAACGCCGAGCGTGTGATCGACGGCAACGAGCGCGTCGTGCGCGCCCGCCTGGACGACGCCAAGTTCTTCTACGAGGAGGACCTGAAGATCTCCCTCGACGAGTTCCGCGAGCGTCTGGCCAAGGTCGCCTTCCAGGAGAAGCTCGGCAGCGTGCTCGCCAAGTCCGAGCGTGTTGAGCAGCTCGCGCTCGCCATTGCCCGTGAGGCCCATCTGGGCGCCCACCTGGCCGCCGACGCCGCTCGCGCCGCTCACCTGTGCAAGGCCGACCTGGTGTCCAACGCCGTCGTCGAGTTCACGAGCCAACAGGGCGTGATGGGCGGTTATTACGCGACCGCGATGGGGGAGAACGACGAGGTTGCCCACGCCATTCGCGATCATTATCGTCCCCGCTTTGCCGGCGACGAGCTGCCCGAGGGCACCGCTGGCTGCATCGTGGCCTGCGCCGACAAGCTCGATACCATCGCCGGTATCTTTGCCATCGGCGAGCCCCCGACTGGCTCCTCCGATCCCTACGCGCTGCGTCGTGCCGCTATCGGTATCATCAACATCCTGCGCGACCGTCTGCCGATCGATCCCACGTCGCTCATCGACTTTGCGCTCGAGCTCTATAGCGAGCAGGGCATTGAGTTCGACGCCGCCGAGGTCGCGCAGCAGGTTCGTGACTTCTTCCATGGCCGCCTGGTGAGCATGGCCCGCGACGAAAAGATCCCGGCCGATACCGTTGCCGCCGTCTCCGCGGTGCACATTATCGCCCCGTCCGTCTTCTTCGCCCGCTGCGCCGCCCTCGACGAGGCCCGCAAAAACGACGCTGAGACGTTCGACAACCTGGCTACCGCCTATGCCCGTGCCGCGCATATCTCGAAGCCCGAGCTGGGTGCGGAGTACGACCGCGCCCTGATGGGCGAGGCCGAACTCGCGCTCGCCGACGCCTCCGAGGCTGCTCAGACCGCTGTCGATGCCGCCCTTGCTGCCGAGGACTACCCGGCCGCATTTGCTGCCCTCGCCGCCCTGCGTGCCCCCATCGACCGCTTCTTCGACGAGGTCATGGTCATGGACAAGGACGAGCAGCTTCGCGATAATCGCCTTAAGCTGCTCAACCGCTTCGAGGCCGTTTTCTCCGGCATCGCCAACATCGGTGAGCTTGCCCGCAAAAAGTAAGCCAGCCTGCGCATAAGCGCAAAAGGAGCCCCGCATGGATTGCCCGGTCACCGCTCGTCCCATCGTTATCGTTATCTCCGATTCGCTCGGCGATACCGCTTGTGAGGTGGTGCTTGCGGCGTCCGGGCAATTTGATGAAGGGGCTTTTCGTCTCTTGCGCCTGCCCAAGGTGACCTCGGTGGAGCAGGTCAAGTCATTTGTGGGGCCGCGCGTCGATGCCGACCATCGCGATGTCGCCGTGTTCCATACCATTGTCGATCCGGCGCTTCGCGCCCGCGTGCTCGATTACCTGGGTATGCTGCATATCCGTTCGGTCGACCTGATCGGCCCGACGCTTGCCGTGCTGTCGTCGCTCATCGGTGTGCTGCCCAAGTGCGTTGCGGGCGTGATTCACAAGACCGATGACCGCTATTTCCATCGTATCGAGGCCATGGAGTATTTCGTTGAGCACGATGACGGTCGTGGTTGCGACGATCTGTCGGGTGCCGATATCGTGCTGCTGGGTGTGTCGCGTACATCCAAGACGCCGCTGTCGATGTATTTAGCCTATCAGGGCTACAAGGTCGCCAATGTCCCACTGGCGCATGGCATGGAGCCGCCCAAGTCGATTTACGAGGTTGACCCGATGCGCCTGTTCGGCTTGATTTCGACCGTCGATGTGATTTCCGAGATTCGCGATAGCCGCTTGGGCGACGACTACGCCCGCGCCGTCGCAGGCTCCTATGCCGAGCCCGAGAGCGTGCGTAGTGAGCTTGCGGAAGCCCGCGCGCTCATGAAACGCCTGGGCTGCTTTGTAGTGCGTACCGACGGCAAAGCCATCGAGGAAAGCGCTGCCGAGATCATTGCTCATCTCGAAGAGATTCAAGAGGCAAGAGCCCGCCGTGCCGCCCGCCGCGCTCAACAGCAGTAGTCCTTTCTGTGATGATTTTTCTGGGACGGGGATTAAAAAATCATTAGGTACTCAATGATTTTTTAATCCCCGTCCCAGAAAAATCATCGGAGTGGCTAAATAGCCTGAATTGATAAAGCGATTTAGCAAAAACATCGCATCTGACCTGCAATCTTCTTGTAGTGGTATCTTCATAAGGTAACCAACTTTACCTACCGTTTACCGCTAGTTTTAGCACGTTTACCAAACCGCGCACCCTCTGCTCAAGCCTGCCCAAAACCCGCCGTATAGTTCCCTCACGGCCCGCATCCGGCGGGTCGATTCGTTACCACGGTCGTGCGCGTAAGCGCATGGAAGGGGAAGTATCGTGAGCGATTGCAAGAGGGTTTACCGTTTTGGAACCGACGCCCAGGGCACCTGTGTCACCGAGGGCGACAAGTCCATGAACTTCGTGCTTGGCGGCAAAGGCGCAAACCTTGCCGAGATGAGCCGCATCGGCCTGCCGGTTCCCGGTGGCTTTACCATTACCTGCCAGACTTGTGTCGAGTACTCCGGTGCCGGCAACGTGTGGCCCGAGGGCGCACTCGATGAGATCGTTGCCGCCGAGGCGGACCTCGAGGCCCGTTGTGGCAAGAAGCTCGGCGACGCCTCCGACCCGCTGCTCGTGTCGGTTCGCTCGGGCGCTCCGTTCTCCATGCCCGGTATGATGGACACAGTCCTCAACCTGGGCCTCAATGACGATTCCGTTCAGGGCCTTATCGCCCAGACGCAAAACCCGCGTTTTGCCTGGGATAGCTACCGCCGCTTTATCCAGATGTTCTCCAACGTCGTCATGGGCGTCGACGCCGACCTGTTCGAGAACGCTCTGACCCAGGCACGCTTGGTCGCCGGCGTTCGCGTCGATTCCGAGCTTTCGGCCGAGGACCTGCAGGGGCTCGTCGAGACCTTCAAGGGGATCTTCTCCGACAACGTCGAGGCCGCCCTGTACCCCGAGCTCGAGGTCGCTGACGGCAAGCCCGTCTTCCCGCACGACCCGGAGCTCCAGCTGCGTCTTGCCATCCAGGCCGTCTTTGGCAGCTGGATGAACGAGCGCGCCTGCATCTACCGCAAGCAGCATGGTATCTCCGACGAACTCGGCACCGCCGTCAACGTTCAGGCTATGGCCTTTGGCAATAAGGGCGAGACCTCCGCGACCGGCGTCGCCTTCACGCGCAACCCGGCCGACGGCACCAAGGAGTTTTACGGCGACTTTCTGGTTAACGCCCAGGGCGAGGACGTCGTCGCCGGCATCCGCAATACCGAGCCCATCGCCGACCTCAAGACCACCCCGGGCCTCGAGTCTGCAGGTGAGGAGCTCGAGCGCGTGTTCCTGACCCTCGAGGATCATTATCGCGATATGTGCGATATCGAGTTCACCATCGAACAGGGCAAGCTCTGGATGCTCCAGACCCGCGTGGGCAAGCGTACCGCCACGGCCGCCCTGCGCATCGCCATCGAGATGGTCGAGGAGGGCCTGATCACGCGCGAGGAAGCCGTGGGGCGCATCGACCCCGCACAGCTCGATCAGCTCCTGCACCCGCAGTTCGATGCCTCCAAGAAGTATGAGGCACTTGCTACCGGCCTTAACGCCAGCCCCGGTGCCGCCGTGGGCGAGGTTGTGTTCTCGAGCGATGACGCCGTCGCGCGCGCCAACGAGGGTCACAAGGTTATCCTGGTTCGCTGGGAGACCAACCCCGACGATCTGAAGGGCATGGTCGCTGCCGAGGGCATCCTCACCAGCCATGGTGGCAAGACGAGCCACGCAGCCGTTATCGCCCGCGGCATGGGTACACCCTGCGTCTGCGGTGTCGAGCGCTTCCACATCGACGCCGCCGAGAAGGTCGTGCACATCGATGGCAGCGACCGCGTACTGCACGAGGGCGATGTCATCTCCATCGACGGCACCCAGGGCATCGTCGTCGACGGCGCGGTCGACCTGGTCTCTGCAGAGCTCACCGGCGATCTGGACACCATCCTGTCCTGGGCCGACGAGATTCGCCTGGACGAGACCTGTGGCCACGCCAACCATGTGCGCGTCAACGCCGACAACCCTGAGGATGCCGCACTCGCCCTCGAGTTTGGCGCCGAGGCCATCGGCCTGTGCCGCACCGAGCACATGTTCCTGGGCGATCGTAAGAACATCATCCAGAGCTTCATCCTGTCCGACGACGAGGCCGTGAAGCAGCAGGCCCTGGCCGACCTGCTCAAGGTCCAGACCGAGGACTTCCTAGCCATGTTCAAGACCATGTCCGGTCGCGATGTGGTCGTTCGCCTGCTTGATCCGCCGCTGCACGAGTTCCTGGATAATCCTCGCGAGCTCGAGGTCGCCATCACCAAGAAGGAGGCCGCCGGCGCTCCCGAGGAGGAGCTCACTGCCCTGCGCGCCCGCCTACGTCGCATTGACGGCATGGTCGAGTCCAACCCCATGCTGGGCTTGCGCGGCGTGCGCCTGTCCGTCGTCTTTAGCGATCTGCCTCTCATGCAGGTTCGCGCCGTCGCCACGGCTGCTGCCCGCCTTATCAAGGAGGGCGTCGACCCGCGCCCCGAGATCATGGTTCCGCTCGTCTCCATCACGGCCGAGCATGTTCAGACCCGCGAGGTCATTGAGCGCGTAATCGCCGAGGTTTCCGCTGAAGAGGGCGTTGAGCTCAACATTCCCGTGGGCACGATGCTCGAGCTGCCGCGCGCCTGCATGGTCGCCGACGAGATCGCCCATCACGCAGATTTCTTCTGCTTTGGCACCAACGACCTCACCCAGACGACCTTTGGCTTCTCGCGCGACGACGCCGAGGCCAAGTTCATCCCGCTGTACCTGCACAAGAAGATCCTGAAGGACAACCCCTTCGAGACCATCGATACGGCGGTGCTGGAGCTCGTGCGTATGGCCGTCGAAAAGGGTCGCGCCACCAACCCTGGCATGCACTTTGGCGTGTGCGGCGAGCACGGCGGCGACCCCAAGTCCATCAAGGGCCTGTTTAACGTGGCCGATGTGGACTATGTGTCCTGCTCGCCCTACCGCGTGCCCCTCGCGCGCCTAGCTGCCGCTCAGGCCAAGCTCGAGGCCAAGCGCAACGCCTAGCCCCCTTGCGCATCGACGCCTAGCGTAGCCCCCCTTCATGCCGCCCGTCTCATTCGTGAGACGGGCGGTTATCATGTGCGGGTTTTGTCTTTTTGTCTGCGCAAAAAATTGTTCTTGCAGCAGAAACCCGCGCGTGTATACTCGAATACGTTTGTTCAACTACGTGCCGGCCAAGGTGGTACGGCACCTCTAGAAGAGTAAGGAATTGCACATGGATTACATCCGCGCAATCGAGCGTCAGCAGATCCGCGAGGACATTCCTCAGGTTCGCGTCGCCGACAACGTCAAGGTTCACTACCGCATTAAGGAAGGCGACCGCGAGCGCATCCAGGTTTTCCAGGGCGACGTCATCCGCATGGCCGGCGCCGGTGCCCGCGAGACCTTCACCGTCCGCAAGATGTCCTTCGGTGTCGGTGTTGAGCGTACCTTCCCGCTTCACAGCCCCAAGATCGCCAAGCTCGAGGTCGTTCGTCATGGTCGCGTCCGTCGCGCCAAGCTGTACTACCTCCGCGACAAGGTGGGCAAGGCTGCTCGCATCCCCGAGAAGCGCTAAGAAGATCGCAGCGTCTGTCCACTCGTTTGGACACAAGGGTCACCTTCGGGTGGCCCTTCTTTTTATCTGATTTGCATGCAAGGAGGGCCTGGTATGGCCAACATGACGAGCTCGGTTTCGGCATCGCAGGTTGCTGGTGAGTTGGCGAGCGCTACGTTCGAGGAGATTCCCGCCCTCGTGGAGCATTATCGCGAGGACCCGCGCCAGCAGGTGATCAAGGCTTGTGAACGCGCCCTCAAACGCCATGACAAAGAGCTTGCCGAGCGCGAGCGCGTCAATGACATGTACGAGCTTATGCATCAGCTTGGCGGCGATGGGGTGGTCGTTGGTGTCGACGAGGTGGGCCGCGGATCGGTGGCCGGTCCTTTGACGGTATGCGCCGTCTGTCTTCCTATGGAGCCGCGCGTCTGGGGTATCAACGATTCCAAAAAGCTCACGCCCGCGCGCCGCGAGTTGCTCTCAGTGAAGATTGCCGAGGTGGCGACGGCGATCGGTTTTTGCCATATCGCGCCGAAGGATATCGATGAAATGGGCATGGCCCGTGCTATCCGTACTGCCGTTGCGGGCGCCGTGGCCGATACGGGACTTGAGCCCGACTGCGTCCTCATGGATGGTAACCCCTTGGGCGCCGTTCCTAACGAGCGCGATGTGGTGAAGGGCGATGCCAAAATCGCCTGCATCGCCGCGGCGTCCATCATGGCCAAGGTCACGCGTGACGAGATGATGGTCGAGTACGACGCCGAGTATCCCGAGTACCATCTGGCCGAGTCGAAGGGCTATGCAAGCCCCGAGCATATCGAGGCCATTCGCAAACATGGGCTTTGTCCACTGCACCGCGTGAGCTTTTGCGGAAACTTTCTGCAGACTGAGCGCCTTTTCTAGGTCAATTGTGGAGACAGGGACCTCTGGGGTTTTATAAACTTGCTGGTAACGGGCCGTATGCAACACCATTGCTGCGTACGGCCCGTTTTTTGACGGCATTTGGTCAGCTTTTGGTTTGCTTCCGGTACTTACCCGCATGAAAGGTGCCCTCATCATCGGGGCAATGCAGCGTGCGGGAAAGGAGACCCCATGAGTGCCGCAAGCAAAAAGAGCAAGACGCAGCAGCTCAAGGAGCGTTGGGAAAATGGCGAGCTCGACTGCGGGGCGATGACGCCCGAGTTTATCAAGGGGCTCAGTCCCCGCGAGCTGGGCATGCTGGGCGAGCTGATCGCAATCGATTACTTTAACGAGCGCGGCTACACCTTGCTGGAGCAGGGTTATCGTTGCTCCGAGGGCGAGGCCGATCTGGTGCTGCTCGATGAGCTCGACGATGTCGTGGTGATGGCCGAGGTCAAGACCAGACGCGTTGCGCTGGATTGCAGCACGCGGGTCTTTCCCGAGGAGGCTGTGGACGCCCGAAAGCAACGCCGCTATCGCCGCATCGCAAGTTGCTATCTCATGGAACATTATCCGCTCAAGGCGATTCGCTTCGATGCCGTGGGTGTCACCATTCGCGGTGGGCATATCGCCGAGATCGGGCATCAGTACAACGCGTTCGATTGGCAGGTGTCGTGATGGCGTTCGAGACGTTTGCCGTTCACGCGGCCTGCATCCGTGGCGTCGAGGCGATTCACGTCACGGTCGAGGTCTCGCTTGCCGGCGGCGTTCCGGGCATTCAGATGCTCGGCATTCCGAGTATGGAGGTGATGGAGTCACGCGGTCGTATTCGCTGCGCGATGCGCTCCGCCGGGTTTGAAATCCCGCGCTCGGGCATTACGGTCAATCTGGCGCCTGGCGATATTCGCAAGACCGGTAGCGGCTTTGATCTGCCCATCGCCATCGCGGTATTGGCGGCCGATGGTCAGATTCCCCGCGACAACCTCGATCGTTGTCTTATCGCAGGTGAGCTTGGCTTGGACGGTACGGTGCTTCCTGTCAAGGGCGAGGTGGCGTTTCAGCTATTGGCGCGTGATATGGGGCTGTCTTTTATCGCCGGCAGGTCAGACCAGCATGTGCCACTCGCGGGCGTGGATTGTGGATTCATCGATCATTTGTCTCAGCTTGCCCATGGCATGGGCGATGCCGCGCGGCACTACTTGGATTCTGAAGTGCTCGAGGCGACCTTTGAGCCCGAGCTCGACTATGCCGACGTACTGGGGCAGGAGGTCGCCAAGCGCGGCATGGCGCTTGCGGCGGCAGGAGAACTCGGCTTGCTCATGATCGGGTCCCCGGGATCGGGCAAGACGATGCTCGCGCGTCGTATGACCGGCATCCTGCCCGAGCTTTCCGTTGAGGATCAACAGGAGGCGCTGTGCATCCATTCGGTTTTGGGTGAGAACATTGATGGCTTGTTGGCGGGGCACCGGCCCTTCCGCAGTCCCCATCACAGTATTTCGACCGCAGGTCTTATCGGCGGTGGGCGCCCGGTGCATCCGGGTGAGATCAGCCTGGCTCATGGCGGCGTGCTCTTTTTGGACGAGCTTGCCGAGTTTCCCACGAGTGTGCTGCAGACGCTGCGTCAGCCCATCGAGCGCGGCTATGTGAGGATCGTGCGCGTCGACGGGGCCTTTACCTTCCCGTCGCGCTTTCAGCTGCTGGCTGCGAGCAATCCCTGTCCCTGCGGCTTTTTGGGCGACCGTGAGGTGCCATGCCGCTGCTCGGCGGCGATGGTCGAGCGCTATCGGTCAAAGCTGCGCGGTCCTTTGGCCGACCGTATCGACATGATGATCGATGTGACCCGTCCCGACCCTCAGGTGATTATCGAGGGTGCGGAGGGTATGTCGTCTGCCGAGTTACGTGACTACGTTGTGCGCGGTCGCGCTTTTCGCGCTTGGCGCGAATCCCGTATGGACGATGCGGATGCCGAGGCCGAGGATGACGAGACACGGTCCATTGACGGCGTCGTTTCGACCTTTGAGCTCGATGATGCGGCGGAGAAGTGTGTGCTCGGCCTGTCGAAGCGCACGCATCTCACGGGCCGCGGCATCGTGCGCCTGGTGCGTATCGCGCGTACCATCGCCGACGTCGCCGAGAGCGAGCAAGTGACGCAGGACCACGTGCTCGAGGCGGCGATGTACCAGGGAAGGAGGGACCAATGATGGCCGAGGGGACCTTCGAGCTGCATCCAGGTGACGCGTTGTATCCCGAGACCGTTTTGGAGCTTTCTGATGTACCCCAGACACTCTATGTGCGCGGCAACCCCGAGGTGCTTTCGACGCCCGCGCTCTCCATCATCGGCGCGCGCAAGGCCTCTCCGTATGGTCTTGCCGTGGCAGAGCTTGCGGCAAAGGTTGCGGTCGAGGCGGGCGTGACGGTAGTTTCGGGCGGCGCGGTCGGTTGTGACCAGGCCTCGGGTTGGGCTGCGGTCAATGCCGGCGGCAAACACGTCGTGGTGCTGGGGACGGGCGCCGACGTGGTCTACCCGCGTTCGAGCGCGGGGCTTATTACGCGCACGCTCGATACGGGTGGCGCGGTCGTGTCGATCTCTCCGTGGGGCATGGGTCCGCGCAAGTTTGCCTTTCCGCGCCGCAATCGCGTAATCGCGGCCCTGTCGCAAGCCCTCTTTGTATCCGAGGCGGGTATGCCTTCCGGGACGTTTTCTACAGCCGAGGCTGCTATGGATTTGGGGCGAGAACTTCTTGCCGTGCCAGGGTCGATCCTATCGCCCGAGTCGCGTGGCACGAATTACCTCATTGCGAACGGTGCCTGCTGCATCATCGACGAGGAATCTATCGAGATGGCTATTTCACGCATCTACGGCACCCTGCGCTACTCGCGCCCCGATGCTCCCGGCATTGCCGACCTGGATCAAACACAGCAGACCGTGATGCATGCGCTCATCGCCTCTCCGCTCAAGGTCGACGACATCGCGGCGCTCGTCTCGCTCGATGCCGTCGGCGTACTCAAACTCCTGGGTTCGCTTGAGCTCGAGGGTCTTATCGAGCGCATGATGGATGGAAGGTATGCGCCCTCCAAGTTTGCCCTTCACGCTCAGACACCCTTCGGTCACAATGGAAAACATGTCAATTAGAAAGGTGTTTGCAGATGCTGTTTGATCAGGTGACGGTTATCGGTGGCGGTCTGGCGGGTTCGGAGTGCGCGATTCAGCTTGCAGATCGCGGGTTCGCCGTAAAGCTGTGCGAGATGCGCCCCCAGGTTAGCTCCCCGGCCCACCATACCGATCACCTGGCAGAGCTCGTCTGTTCCAATTCGTTTAAGTCGACCCGTCCGGATTCCGCGGCTGGTTTGCTGAAGGCCGAGCTTGAGCGCATGGGTTCAGTCCTGCTCGATTGCGCCCATCGCGCGGCTGTTCCCGCCGGCGGTGCCCTGGCGGTCGACCGCGTCAAGTTTTCCGAGCTTGTCGAGGCCGAGGTTGCCGCCCGTCCCAATATCGAGATCATTCACGGCGAGGTCACGCAGATTCCCGAAGGTCACGTGGTCATTGCCGCCGGCCCCTTGTGCTCGCCGGCGCTGAGCGAAGAGGTCATGAAGCTCGTCGGTGGCAACGCCCTTGCGTTCTTCGATGCCGCGGCGCCGATCGTCGATGCCTCCACGCTCGATATGGACGTGCTGTTCTCGCAGTCGCGCTACGAGGAGCAGGGGAGCGGCGACTATCTCAACGCTCCGCTCAACAAGGAGGAGTACGAGGTCTTTATCGAGGCGCTTACCACGGCCGACCGCGTGGTGCTCAAGGACTTTGAGGGCGGCGATCTGTTCCAGGCCTGCCAGCCTGCCGAGGAAGTTGCGCGCACCGGCAAGGACGCCATTCGCTTTGGCGCCATGAAGCCCGTCGGCCTCACCGATCCGCGAACCGGTCGTCGTCCCTGGGCGGCGATTCAGCTGCGTGCCGAGAATAAGGAGAAGACCGCCTATAACCTGGTGGGCTTCCAGACCAACTTGACCTTTGGCGAGCAGAAGCGCGTCTTCCATATGGTGCCGGGCCTGGAGAACGCTGAGTTCTTCCGCTACGGTGTCATGCACCGCAATACCTTTGTCGACGCCCCGCACGTGCTCGATGGCACCTTTGCCGTGCCCGGTACCGGCGTGCGCCTGGCCGGTCAGATCACCGGCACCGAGGGGTACATGGAAGCCGTGGCGACCGGTCTGCTCGCGGCGCTCAACACCTATGCCGAGGCTATCGGTGTCGCGGGCGTCGAGTTGCCGCGCGTGGGCGCCCTGGGTGCGCTCGTGGGCTATGCGACCGATCCTGCCACCGTGGGCTATCAACCTATGCATGTCAACTTTGGCCTGGTGCCGCCACTCGAGGATGGTAAGCGCCGCAGCAAGCGCGACCGCTACCAGGCCTATGCGGACCGTGCGCTCGAGGCCCTTGATGCCTATCTGGCCACTCGTCCTGATCTGTTTGGAGGCGACCGGTCATAGCCTTTGACCTGTACGACACCGTCGACTCGTTTATCGCCTATATCGCACGTGTCGAGGGGCTTTCTCCCAATACGGTGACGGCCTATGGCTCGAGGCTGGAGCGCTTTGCTGCCTGGTGCGAGCGCGAGGATATCGATGCTTTCGCTGCCGACGTGCGCACCATTCGTCGCTATCTTGCCGAGCTTTCGCGTGAGCAGGTGGCTCCCCGAACGCTTGCGGCGCATCTGTCGGCTATCCGATCGCTCTATCGATGGATGGCTGCCGAGGGGGTCGTGGAGGGCGATGCAGTCTCGGCGATCGCATCGCCCAAGCTGCCGCGTGACCTGCCGGGCGTCCTTACGACCAAGCAGGTCGAGGCGCTGCTCAAGACGCCTGATACCTCAACACCCGCGGGACTGCGCGATGCGGCGATGCTCGAGCTGCTCTATGCCTCGGGCGCCCGTATCTCTGAGCTCGCAGCACTCAATGTGGAGTCCATTGCGTGGTCCGAACGCACGCTGCGCCTGTGGGGCAAGGGGAGCAAAGAACGTATCGTCCCTCTGTATCGTCGTGCGCTCGAGGCGACGCGTCTCTATATTGAGGAGGGGAGGCCGGAGTTGCTCGCTCAGGCAAAGCGTCGTGACCCCGTTACCAGGCCGCATCCGCTGCTTATATCGGCGCGCGGTAATCGCATGAGTGCCGCCATGCTCAGGCGGCGGTTTCATACGCTGGCGACGCTCGCCGGCATGCCTGCCGACATCGCCCCGCATGCGATGCGCCATACCTTTGCGACCGACTTGCTCGAGGGCGGTGCGGACCTGCGCTCGGTTCAAGAGCTGCTGGGCCATGCGAGCCTGTCCACGACGCAGATCTACACGCATCTCACACCCGATCGGCTTAAGCGGGCTGTGGCTCAAGCCCATCCCCGCGGCGAATAGTGGCTGGGACGTCCCGCGCCGCGCTCAGGTGTGTGGTTTTGATTGCGGGTTGGCAGGAAGATGCATTCCTGCTATCATTCATCGGGTTGCTTCACGGCAACAGGTTTTTATCACGCACGCGCGGCTACTTCATACCGTGGTGCCCGGGCTTTGGTAGCACATGTCCGGGTTGGTTTTGGAGGATGACCCCGCGCGGAGGCAAACCACAGGAGGTTTAACATGGCTACCAAGATTAATATCCGCACCCTGCTCGAGGCCGGCTGCCACTTCGGTCACCAGACCCGTCGCTGGAACCCCAAGATGAAGCCGTTCATCTTCGGTGAGCGCAACGGCATCTACATCCTCGACCTCAAGCAGACCATCCTCGACGCCGATCAGGCCTACACCTTCGTCAAGAACGTCGCCAAGGGCGGCAATGTGCTGTTCGTCGGCACCAAGAAGCAGGCTCAGGAGGCCGTCAAGAACGCTGCTGAGCGCGCCAACATGCCTTACATCAACCAGCGTTGGCTCGGCGGTATGCTGACCAACTTCGTCACCATCCGCTCCCGCATCAACCGCATGGAGGAGCTCGAGGCCATGGTCGAGGACGGCCGCATGGCAGTGCTCCCCAAGAAGGAGCAGGCTGTGCTCGGCAAGGAGCTCACCAAGCTCCAGACCAACCTCGGTGGTGCCCGCGACATGAAGGGTCTGCCCCAGGCTCTCTTCGTCATCGACACCAAGCGCGAGGAGAACGCCATCAAGGAGGCTCAGCGCCTGAACATCCCCGTCGTCGCTCTGATCGACACCAACTCCGATCCCGACGAGGTCGAGTACGGCATCCCCTGCAACGATGACGCTATCTCTGCTGTCACCCTTATGTGCGAGCTCATGGCTGACGCCTGCCTCGCTGGCTCCGGCAAGGAGCAGGTCTCCGAGGCCGAGATGGCCGCTGAGCCCAAGGCCGAGTAAATCAGTCTTAGTTAATTCTTTTTCATCTCTTTGAAAGGAACCACAATGGCCCAGATTACCGCCGCTATGGTCAAGCAGCTCCGCGAGATGACCGACTCCCCGATGATGGAGTGCAAGAAGGCTCTCGTCGAGGCTGACGGCGACATGGACGCCGCTGTCGACGTTCTGCGTAAGAACGGTCTTGCCAAGGCTGCCAAGAAGGCTGGCCGTGAGACCAACGAGGGCGCTGTCGCCGCGTTCGTCTCCGAGGATGGCAAGACCGGTGCTCTGCTCGAGCTCTCCTGCGAGACCGACTTCGTTGGCTCCAACGCCAAGTTCACCGGCTTTGCTTCTAAGGTCGCTGAGGTTGTCGCTACCACCGAGCCTGCTGACGTCGACGCTCTGCTCGAGAAGCCGATGGGCGAGGAGACCGTTTCCTCCGAGCTCACCGAGATGATTCACATCATGGGCGAGAACATGAAGATCTCCCGCTTCGCTGCCCGCAAGGCCGAGAACGGCGCGCTCGCTTCTTACATCCACATGGGTGGTAAGATCGGCGTCCTCGTCGAGTTCGCCTTCGAGAAGGCCGAGACCGCTCAGGCTGAGTCCTTCAAGACCTTCGCTCACGACGTTGCCCTTCAGGTTGCCGCCGTCGCCCCGATCTGCGCTACCCGCGATCAGGTTCCGGCCGAGACCGTCGAGCACGAGAAGCAGATCTACATGGCCCAGGCTGCCGAGTCCGGCAAGCCCGAGGCTATCCAGGAGAAGATGGCTGTTGGCCGTCTGGAGAAGTTCTACAAGCAGTCCGTGCTCACCGAGCAGGAGTTCATCAAGGACAGCTCCCTCACCATCAAGAAGTACGCTGAGCAGGTCTCCAAGGAGCTCGGCGACACCATTACCGTCGTTGCCTTTGACCGTCTGGTCCGTGGCGAGTAAATAAGCTCTTGTAGCTGGTAATGAGCAGGCTGTGGGTTTTACTCACAGCCTGCTTTTTCATGGCTCTTATCAGAGCCTTTGATATCATATTGAGAGTCTAATTAAAGGAGGATCGCTTTGTCCGACATCCGATATAAACGAGTGCTTCTTAAGCTTTCCGGCGAAGCGCTGATGGGCGACGGCCAATATGGCATCGACCCCAAGGTTACCGATCATCTTGCCAAGCAGGTCAAGGAGCTGCTCGCCGTTGGCCATGAGGTCGGCGTCGTTGTCGGCGGCGGCAATATTTTCCGCGGCATGGCAGGCGCTGCCGGTGGCATGGAGCGTGCTCAGGCCGACTACATGGGCATGCTCGCGACCGTTATGAACGCGCTCGCCCTGCAGGATGCTTTCGAGCATAACGACGTTCCCTGCCGTGTGATGAGCGCTATCCAGATGAACGAGATCTGCGAGCCCTATATTCGCCGTCGCGCCATCAACCACCTTTCCAAGGGCAACGTCGTTATTTTTGCCGCCGGTTCGGGCAATCCGTACTTTACGACCGACACCGCCGCGGCTCTTCGTGCGTGCGAGATCGGCGCCGAGATTCTGATTAAAGCCACCAAGGTTGACGGCATCTACGACAAGGATCCCGTCAAGTGCGCCGATGCCGTCCGTTTTGACAAGATTACCTATCACGAGGTTCTCGTTCGCGGTCTGCAGGTTATGGATTCCACAGCTACGGCCCTGTGCCAGGATAACCGTATGCCTATTTTGGTCCTCAACATCGATGGCGAGGACACCGTCAAGCGCGCGCTCGCGGGTGAGCCCGTCGGCACGCTCGTCTATCAGGAGGATTAAGCATGGCAGAGAACATCACCGCCCATATGGACAAGTCGCTCGAGTCCCTCAAGCATAACTTCTCCAAGGTCCGTACCGGTCGTGCCAACGCCAACATTCTGTCCGACATCACCGTCGATTATTACGGTGTCCCCACGCCGGTCACGCAGGTTGCCGCCGTCAAGACCCCCGAGGCTCACATGCTGCTCATCGAGCCGTGGGATAAGGCGCTCATCAATGCTATCGTCAAGGCCATCGGCGCTTCCGATCTGGGTATTACCCCCAACTCCGATGGCACCGTCGTTCGTCTTCCGTTCCCGGCTCCCACTGAGGAGCGCCGTCGCGAGCTCGTCAAGGAGTGCCGCGAGTACGCCGAGCAGGCCAAGGTGTCTATCCGTAACATCCGTCGCGACTTCAACAACAAGCTCGAGCGCGATGAGGAGCTCACCGAGGACGACGTACGTCGCGAGCAGGCCAAGGTCCAGAAGCATACCGATGAGTATGTCGCCAAGGTCGAGGAGCTTCTGAAGGAAAAAGAAGCCGAGGTCATGGAGATCTAAGGTGCAATACGACGAGCATAAACTGGTCGAGTACTTTGCCGACGCCCCTGCGGGCGTCGGTTTTTCCGACCTTGACCTCAATAACATTCCGCACCATATCTCGTGCATCATGGACGGCAACGGTCGTTGGGCCACGTCGCGCGGTCTTGCACGCACCGAGGGCCACAAGGCGGGTATCGTCTCGCTGCGCGAGATCATTACCGCCTGCGTGCGCCTGGGTGTCGACGTGCTTTCGGCCTATGCATTTTCGACCGAAAACTGGAATCGACCGCAGCACGAAGTCAACGTTCTGATGCACCTGTTTGCCAAGACGTTTATCGACGAGCTGCCGCTTCTGAAGCGCGAAAATGTGCGCGTAGTCTTTTTGGGTGACATTTCCGCGCTGCCCAAGAAGACTCGCGACGTTTTTGAGCGCGGTCTTGCCGAGTGCGCCGATCACACCGGTATGACGCTGGCGCTTGCCGTCAACTACGGCGCGCGTGCCGAGATTACCCGCGCTGTCCGTCAGATCGCATCCGACGCTGCCGCCGGTAAGATCGATCCTGCCGCAATTGATGACGACATGGTGGCTTCCCACCTCTATACCGCCGGTCTTCCCGATCCCGAACTTGTGATTCGCACCTCTGGTGAGCTGCGCCTTTCGAACTATCTGCTGTGGCAGGTGGCTTATTCCGAATTCTACGTCACCGATACCTATTGGCCCGACTTTGATCGTTGGGGCCTTGTCGACGCCATTTTGGCCTATCAGGGCCGTGACCGTAGGTTTGGTGGACTGAGCAAGACCGAGGGGGCTTAATCGTGTCCGATCGTCCCAAGGCATCTGCTCCCAAGACGCCAGTTTCCGCGGCGCCTGCGCGCAAGGCTGCCACTGCGGGAGCGCCTGCAGCGAAGAGCGGCACCGGTTCGTGGCTGGCGGGCTTTATTACCCGTGCCGCCGCCGGTATCGTCTACGCCGTTGTCTTTATCCTGTGCCTGGTTTTGGGTATCGTGCCCACGGCCATCTTTGTTTCTGTCATGAGCGGTCTGTGCTGCTATGAGTTTTTCCGTATGACAAGGCTCGATGGCAAGATGGCTAACGAACGCATGGGTATCGTTGCCGCCGTACTCTTTCCGCTGTCGGCGTTGGGCGATTCGATGTTGCTGAATGCCCTGCTTTTTGCCTTGATGCTCGCTGTGGGCATTTGGTATGTCTGGTCGCCGCGTACCCGCATCTCTGATGTGGCCGTGACGCTCATGGGTCCCATCTACACTGGCTTTATGCTGTCGGCTATCGTGCTGCTGCGCGATGCCGTGCCCGGTTTTGCCGGCGCCCTGCTTTCAGTGGGCGTTTGCGCGTCCCTTTGGGTCTCCGATTCGTTTGCCTACATCGTGGGCAGCCGTATCGGCAAGCACAAGATGGTTCCCAAGATCTCCCCCAAAAAGAGCTGGGAGGGGTTTGCCGGCGGCATCTTGGGCTCGGTTTTGATTTGGCTCATCCTGTGGGCGACGCACTTCTACAAGCTCAGCCTGCCCTATGCGCTGCTATGCGGCGTGGTCGTGTCCATTCTGGGCGTTATCGGCGACCTTATCGAGTCGCGCATCAAGCGCGGTGTGGGCGTCAAGGATTCCGGCAACCTTATCCCGGGCCACGGCGGAATGCTCGATCGTAGCGATTCGCTTATCTTCGGTTGCATCACCGCACAGCTGTTGCTGATGATCGGAGGCGTGCTGTAATGTCCTTCCAGACGACGTATGGCCCCGATGGACGCCTTCGCGTTGCCATCCTGGGTTGTACGGGCTCTATCGGCACCCAGGCGCTCGATGTGTGCCGCCAGCATGCCGATCGCCTGCAGGTGACGGCGCTGTCCGTTAATTCCAGCACCTCGGAGCTCGTTGCCGCTGCCCGCGAGTTCTCGGTTCCGGCGGTTGCCGTTGCCGATGTCGCTCATGGCGATGACGCCGTGCTGCAGGAGTTGCCCGAGGGCACACAGCTCGGCGTTGGCGCGCAGGCGGTTTGCGAGCTCGCGCGTCGCGACGATGTCGACTGCGTGCTCGTCGCTATTGTGGGCGCCGCCGGTCTCGAGGCGAGCCATGCGGCCTTGACCTCGAATAAGCGCCTTGCCCTTGCCAACAAGGAGTCCCTCGTCGTCGGTGGCGACTTGCTTATGCCGTTGGCGCAACCGGGCCAGCTTATTCCGGTCGACTCTGAGCATTCCGCCATCTACCAGTGCTATCTGGGGGAGAACCCGCGCGAGGCCCACTGCATTTGGCTCACCTGCTCGGGTGGTCCGTTCTTTGGCCGCACGCGCGACGAGCTCGATCGCGTGACGCGTGCCGATGCCCTCGCGCATCCCACGTGGGCCATGGGTGCCAAGATCACCATTGACTCCGCCACCCTCATGAACAAGGGCCTGGAGCGCATTGAGGCCATGCATCTGTTTAACTGCGACCTCGATTTCATTAACGTGGTCGTGCAGCGTCAGTCCAAGATTCACTCTATGGTCGAGTTCGCCGACGGCTCCGTGATGGCGCATCTCGGTGCATCCGACATGCGTATTCCCATCCAGTTCGCGTTCTCGTATCCCGAGCGTTGGGATACTCCGGCGCCTCGTATCGATTTCCGCGAGCTGGGGCAGCTCACGTTTGATGCTGCCGACATGGATACCTTCCGCTGTCTGGCACTGGCCGAGCGTGCCGGCAAGACGGGTGGCACCATGCCGTGCGTGCTCAATGCCGCCAACGAGGTCGCCGTCGATGCCTTCCTGCACGATGGCTGCAGCTTTACCGATATCGATCGCATTGTGGAATCCTGCATGGACGCCCACGATATGCAGGTGGTCGATTCGTTTGAGCAGCTTCGCGACATCGATGCGTGGGCGCGTGAAAAGGCTGCGCAGGTGCTCGCCGCAACCCGTTCCTAACCCATAAGGATTGCTTTTTCGTTTTATGGATACTGTTCTGAGCGTTCTCTCATCGGTCTTTTGGGGCCTGCTGATGCTTTCCGTCCTCGTGTTTTTGCACGAGGGCGGCCACTTTTTGGCGGCGCGTGCCTGCGGCGTCCGTGTGACCGAGTTCTTTTTGGGTCTGCCGTGCCGCTTTGACATCCATTACACGTCGCGTCGCATTGGAACCAAGTTTGGCGTGACCCCGCTGCTGCTGGGTGGCTACGCTGCCATCTGCGGTATGGATCCGACCGATGTTTCGTGCGCCGACCGCGTGCTCGCGGCTATCTATCGTCATGGTCGCGTGACCGTGGCCGACCTTGCTGTCGAGCTCGAGCTTTCCGAGGAGGATGTGCTCGAGGCATGCGCCCTTTTGCTGGGCTGGGGCTCCATCGCGCCCTGGTATGAGGAAGGGGAGAAGCCCTCGCCGAGCTACTATCCCACCAAATATCAGACGTTGCCGCGAGACAAGGCAGGCTATACCACCTTTGATGGTCGCCGTTTCGATCGCGAACATGCGACTGCCGAGGGCGATGTGTGGGAGCTGCCGTGCGGCGAGGCCGAGTTCCTTGCGCAAGAGCGCTCGCACACCTATCTTGGCCAAGGCTTTCTCAAGCGCGCCTTTATGCTGCTCGCGGGCATTATCGTCAATATCTTGACGGGTTTTTTGCTCCTTATGAGCATCTATTCCATTGCGGGTGTCACCGTGCCGATGGATACCAACGTGATCGGTCAGGTTGACGAGGGGTCTATTGCCGCCAAGGCGGGTATCGAGGGCGGTGACGCGATCCTTTCGGTTGACGGTGTCTCATGTTCCACTTGGATGGATGTCTACGATGCCATCGGCAAGGCTGCCGGTAAGGACGATATCGCCATCGAGTACGAGCGTGACGGCAAGCAGCATTCGACCACGGTTGCGCTCAAAGAGGACGAGCGCCTAGGTGTGTATGCCTCTACGCAGGTGGTCCGTTTAGACCCCATCACGTCGGCTCGCCTGTCGTTCTCCTATGTCGTGCAGACAGCGGATGGCGTGATGCGCCTGCTCCAGCCGCAGCATACGATGGAGATTCTCGATCAGTCTTCTTCGATCGTGGGTATTAGCGTTATGTCCTCACAGGCCGCTGCTGCCGGCCCTGCCACGTTCCTTTCCTTTGCCGCCCTCATTTCGTTCTCGCTTGGCTTTATGAACCTGCTGCCCATCCCACCACTCGATGGCGGCAAGCTGGTCATCGAGATCATTCAAAAGATTGCGGGCCGCGAGCTGCCGCTCAAAGTGCAGACAATCGTCAGCTATGTCGGCATCGCGCTCTTTGCACTGCTGTTTGTCTATATGCTTCGTTCCGACATCCTTCGATTTATTCTGTAGGGGAGTGTTTGGATTGTCTTTATCCCATCCTTTGCCTCGCGAGTTGACGCGCCCCGTGCATGTGGGCGGCGTGCAGATCGGTGGTGGCGCTCCGGTCGTGGTTCAGTCTATGACCTGCACCGATACTGCTGATGCCCAGGCAACGCTTGCGCAAGTGTGCGCGTTGGCGCAGGCTGGCTGCGATATCGTGCGCGTGAGCGTGCCTACCGAGGCTGCGCTCGAGGGCTTTCGCACGATTTGTGCCGAGTCTCCGGTGCCAATCGTCGCCGATATCCATTTTAACCATAAGCTTGCCATTGGCGCTGTCGAGGCTGGTGCCTCTAAGCTGCGCATCAACCCCGGCAATATCGGCGATTGGGCTAAGGTCGATGCCGTCATCGATGCCGCGGGTGCCGCGGGCTGCGCGATTCGCATTGGCGTGAACGCGGGCTCGCTTGAGCAAGATATTGCCGAGCGCGACGACCTCACGCAGCCCGAAAAGCTCGTGATGTCGAGCGAACGCTTTGTGCGGCACTTTGAGGACCGTGGGTTTACCAACATCGTGCTATCCGCCAAGGCCCATAGCGTACAGACGACACTTGATACCTATCGCGCCCTGTCGCGCGAGATACCGCATGTTCCGCTCCACCTGGGCGTGACGGAGGCGGGGACCAAGCTTCAGGGCACCATCAAGAGCTCTGTAGGCTTGGGTATCTTGCTTTCCGAAGGCATCGGTGACACCATGCGTGTGTCGCTCACGGCCGATCCGGTTGAGGAGCCGCCGGTCGCCTGGGGAATTCTACAGTCGCTGGGCCTGCGTCGCCGTGGTCCCGAGATTGTCTCGTGCCCCACGTGCGCCCGCTGCCAGGTTAACCTGATTCCCATCGCCGAGGAGGTCACCGAGCGGCTTAAGAACTATTCCGCGCCGCTTTCGATCGCCGTGATGGGATGTGCGGTCAACGGCCCCGGAGAGGCATCTGACGCCGACCTGGGTGTTGCCTGCGGACGTGGTCAGGGTCTGCTCTTTTCGCATGGCCAGATCATTGGTAAAGTAGCTGAGGATCAAATTGTCGACGCGCTTATGGCCGAGGTCGACAAACTTATTGAGGAGAAATAAATGACCCGAGCAATGTATATGTCTAAGCTCTATGCGCCGACGCTCAAAGAGGATCCGGCGGATGCCGAGCTAGCGAGCCACCGTCTGCTGCTTCGCGCTGGCATGATCCGCAAGGAGGCCGCCGGCCTGTATTCCTATCTGCCGCTCGCTTGGCGCTCGATCCGCAAGATCGAGAACATCGTGCGCGACGAGATGGATGCCGCCGGTGCTCAGGAGCTCATGATGCCCATCATGGTCGATGCCGAGCTGTGGCGTGAGTCCGGCCGTATCGATGCCTATGGCAAGGAGCTTGTGCGCTTTGATGACCGCCACGGCCGCGAGTTTGTGCTCGGACCCACGCACGAGGAGACCGTGACTGCCCTGGTGCGCAATGAGTTGCGTTCCTACAAGCAGCTGCCAGTGAACCTCTATCACATCCAGGATAAGTTCCGCGACGAGTTCCGTCCCCGTTTTGGCCTGATGCGCGGTCGCGAGTTCATCATGAAGGACGCCTACAGCTTCTCTGCTACGCAGGAGAGCCTGCAGGGGGAGTACGACAAGATGAAGCAGGCCTATGCCAACATTTGCGAGCGCTGCTACATCAAGGCTCTGCCCGTTGTCGCCGACTCCGGCGAGATCGGTGGCGATACCTCCGTCGAGTACATGGCTTTGGCCGACGCTGGCGAGGCTTCGCTCGTCTACTGCGACGATTGCGGCTTCGCTGCCGACGATGAGGCCGCAAGCACCAAGGTCGTTGTGACCGAGGGTCCTGGCGACGGTACGCTTACCAAGGTCGAGACTCCGGGCATGGGCACCATCGAGGCCGTTGCAAAGTTCTTCGGCTTCCCCGAGAACGGCACGCGCAAGTCTCTGGCACTCCTCGACGCCGAGGGCAAGCCCGTCGTGGCCATTGTTCCGGGCGACCACGAGCTCAACGATTGCAAGGCCGAGCATGTCTTTGGCAAGGGCTATCGCATGATGACTGATGAGGAGCTCCAGACCTACGGTCTGCATAAGGGCTTTATCGGACCGGTTAACCTGCCCGAGGGCATTCGCCTGGTGTGCGACGAGAGCCTGCGCGAGTCCAAGCAGTGGGCCTGCGGTGCCAACGAGGTCGATTATCACTTTACCGGTGCCTGCCCCGAGCGCGACTTTACCGTCGACGAGTGGGCCGACCTGGTAACCGTCGTTGCCGGCGATCCCTGCCCGCACTGCGGCAAGCCGCTCTCTGCTGCTCGCGGCATCGAGGTCTCGCAGGTCTTCCAGCTGGGTACCAAGTATTCCGAGGCCATGGGCGCCACCTTTATGGACGAGGACGGCAAGGAGAAGCCGCTTATCATGGGTTGCTACGGCGTTGGTGTGTCCCGCTCGCTTGCTGCCGTCGTGGAGCAGCACAACGACGAACACGGCATCGTCTGGCCGGTCTCCGTTGCCCCGTACGAGGTCGCGGTGATTCCGCTCGATCCCAAGAAGGAGGAGTGCGCTAACGTTTGCGACCAAATCGTCGAGGGCCTGTGCGCCGAGGGTATCGAGGTTGTCGTCGATGACCGTGACGAGCGTCCTGGCTTTAAGTTTGCCGATAACGACCTCATGGGCTTCCCGTATCAGGTCGTGCTTGGCAAGCGTGGCCTCAAGAATGGTACTGTGGAGCTCAAGGACCGTGCCACGGGCGAGCGTGAGGACGTGGCGATCGACGAGGTCGTCGCCAAGATTGCCGAGCTTGTTAAGGCGGCCCGCCGTTAATCGACGTTTCTGCTATTAGATGTAATTGCGGGGCTGCTCCGTATCTCTCTTAGGATGAGATGCGGAGCAGTCTATTTTGTTGGAATAAACTCGATGGGTAAAGAAAACCCCACAGCCTATATGAGCTGCGGGGTTTTCTTGTGCCTCCGATGCGAAATAAATCGCTCAGATATTACTGATAATCGACGACGTCGATCCAGTTCTTCAGGAACTCATCGTTCACGTTGCGCTTACGAGCGAGCTCGGAAGCGGCGACGATGCTCGTCCACTGACGCACGACCTGCATGGGCATATCGGCGCGGTCGCAGTAGAGCTCCAAGTAGGCCTCAGCCTGGTCCTTGCTGTTGAGGGCGAAGAGCAGGTAGGTGGTGGCAACGTCGGCAGCAGGGGAGCCCTGGGTGGCGTGTGCCCAGTCGCACACATAGAGCTGGCCGTCGTCGCCGACGATGACGTTGGAGGGGTTGAAGTCGCCGTGGCAGACCTTGAACTCCTTGGTCATGCCGTCCAGACGCTCCTGAAGGTTGTAGCGCGTGGTGGCATTGAGCTGATCAAGGCTGTCGATCATGCGGGCGAACTTGTCGCGCTGACGGTTGAGCAGCGGGGAGGTATAGCCGTGGATCTCGATCTGGAGGTCGACGAACATCTCGAGATACTCACCAAAGCGCTGGGGCTCAGCAGTCATCTTCTCGGCAAGGGTGGTGCCCGGAACCTTCTCGGTCACGAGCGCCCAGCCGTTGGCGTTCTCGAGCTGGGAAACCTCGAGAGCCTTGGGGCTGCGGATGCCGCACTCATTGATGCGGGCAAGATTCAAAGCCTCGTTGAACACGTCGGAGACAGGCTTGGTCTCGTTAAAGACCTTGACGATCTTGTCGCCCAGGTCGTAAACGACCTTGTTGCCACGGCGGACGAGCTCGGTCTTGGAATCGGGTAGCAGCATGGTTGCATCCTTTCAACGATGCGATAGAAGCGACGGCGGGGATGTGTGAAACACCCGTGCACCCCCGCCGTTAAAAACCGTGCTAAAACTAGCAGACGGCGTAGTCCTGAGGCTCGCGGCCGTAGTAGGCGTCCAGGTAGAGCTCCTTGATCTCGCTCATGAGCGGGTAGCGCGGGTTTGCGCCGGTGCACTGGTCGTTGAATGCCTGCTCGGTCATCTCGTCGAGGGTGTCGAGGAAGTACTGCTCGTCAACACCGTAGTCGGCGATGGTCTTCTTGACGCCGATGAAGTCCTTGAGCTCCTCGAGCTTCGTGATGAAGTTCTCGAAGACCTCCTTGTCGTCCTTGCCCTCGATGCCGCAGTACTTGGCCATCTCGGCGTAGTTGTGCAGCGCGTTGGGGTAAGGATACTGGGAGAAGGTACCCATCTTGACGGGAGCCTCGGCGGCGTTGTAGCGCATAACGCGGGTCAGGATGACGGCGTTGGCGAGGCCGTGGGGCAGGTGATGGAAGGCGCCGAGCTTGTGAGCCATGGAGTGGTTGAGGCCCAGGAAGGCGTTGGCGAAGGCCATGCCGGCCATGCAAGAGGCGTTGTGCATCTCCTCGCGGGCATGCGGGTCCTTGGCGCCGTTCGTGAAGCTGGAGGGCAGGTTCTCGAAGACGAGCTTAGCAGCGCGCTCGGAGAGGCCCTTGGTGTAGTCGGAAGCCATGATGGAGACGTAGGACTCGATGGCGTGGGTCATGACGTCGATGCCGGAGGCAGCGGTCAGGCCGCGCGGGGCGGTCATGCAGTTGTCGGCGTCGACGATAGCCATGTTGGGGAGCAGCGCGTAGTCGGCGAGCGGCCACTTGATGCCGGTCTCCTTGTCGGTGATGATGGCGAACGGCGTGCACTCGGAGCCGGTACCCGAAGAGGTCGGGACGGCGACGAAGTAGGCCTTCTTGCCCATCTCGGGGAAAGTGAAGATACGCTTGCGGATGTCCATGAAGTCCATGGCCATGTCCTCAAACTTGCACTCGGGGTGCTCGTACATCATCCACATGATCTTGCCGGCGTCCATAGCGGAGCCACCGCCGACGGCGATGATGACGTCCGGCTCAAAGAGAGCCATCTGCTTGGCGCCGCGACGTGCGCACTGCAGCGACGGATCGGGCTCGACGTCGTAGAAGCAGTCGTGGGCGATGCCCATCTCGTCGAGCTTGGCCTCGATGGCGCGGGTGTTGCCATTCTTGAAGAGGAACTGGTCGGTGACGATGAAGGCGCGCTTCTTGCCCATGACGGTACCGAGCTCGTCGAGGGCGACGGGCGTGGAACCCTTCTTGAAGTAGACCTTCTCGGGAGCGCGGAACCACAGCATGTTCTCACGGCGCTCGGCCACAGTCTTAACGTTGATCAAGTGCTTCACCCCAACGTTCTCGGAGACGGAGTTGCCGCCCCAGGAGCCGCAGCCCAGGGTCAGAGACGGCTTCATGCCAAAGTTGTACAGGTCACCGATGCCGCCGTGCGAGGACGGGGTGTTGATGACGATACGGCAGGCCTTCATGACGTGCTCGAACAGGCTGATCTTCTCGGCCTGGGCGGGGTGCACGTACAGAGAGGCGGTGTGGCCCGGGCCACCGGCGAGCACCAGGTGCTCGGCCTTGTCGACGGCCTCCTGGAAGTCCTTGGCGTGATACATGGCCAGGACCGGGGAGAGCTTCTCGTGGGAGAACTCCTCCTTGGCGGGGTCGGTGGAGGTGACCTCGGCGATCAGGATCTTGGTCTTGGCGGGAACCTCGATGCCGGCGAGCTCAGCGATCTTGGCAGCAGCCATGCCGGGGATGCGGTGATCGAGGGCGCCATTCTTGAACATGGCGGCACGCAGTGCCTCCATCTCGGCACCCTGCTTGACGAAGTAGCAGCCGCGCTTCTGGAACTCGGCCTTAACCTGGTCATAGATGGTGTCGATGACGGTCACAGACTGCTCGGAAGCGCAGATCATGCCGTTGTCGAAGGTCTTGGAGTGGATGATGGAGTTGACGGCGAGCAGCACGTCGGCGGTGTCGTCGATGACGACCGGGGTGTTACCGGCGCCAACGCCCAGGGCAGGCTTGCCCGAGGAGTAGGCGGCCTTGACCATGCCCGGGCCACCGGTGGCGAGGATGATGTCGACGTCGCGCATGACCATGTTGGTCAGCTCGATGGAGGGGACATCGACCCAGCCGATGATGCCCTCGGGGGCGCCGGCCTTGACGGCGGCGTCAAGTACGAGCTTGGCGGCGGCGATGGTGCACTTGGCGGCAGCCGGGTGCGGGGAGATGATGATGGCGTTGCGGGTCTTCAGACTGATCAGCGTCTTGAAGATCGCGGTGGAGGTGGGGTTGGTCGTCGGGATGACGGCGCCCACGATGCCGATGGGCTCAGCGATCTTGGTGATGCCGTAGGCCTCGTCGCGCTCCAGAACGCCACAGGTCTTGGTGTTCTTGTAAGCGTTGTAGATGTACTCTGCGGCGTAGTGGTTCTTGATGACCTTGTCCTCAAGAACGCCGCGGCCGGTCTCCTCGATGGCCATCTTCGCCAACGGGATACGAGCCTTGTTGGCGGCCATGGCGGCCTCATAGAAGATCTTGTCGACCTGCTCCTGCGTGTACGTAGCAAAAAGCGCCTGGGCCTCTCGCATCTGAGCGAGCTTAGCCTCAAGCGCCTCTACGTTGTCCACAATTGCGGGAGTAGTGTTTTCCGGTGACTTTTTCACCATTTGTGTCTCCTTGCGATCGGAGATTTACCCTACGTCTTGCATGATAGCAAGAAATAATTCGGTAAACGGTAAGATTCCCGTAAAAGGCACACTAAAACGCTTCAATAAAATGAAGCGTTTTAACTAAAACTATCTGATAGTGCATCGCCCCGCTCATTGGGGACAGACTTACATGAGTGGTTTCACTCATTTGGGACAGACATCGATTTGCGATTTTGTCGTTTTGGGCCTGTTTTTGTTGCTGATTGGATATAAATAGGTCAAAGGCTCAGCATTTCGCGTTCCTTCTCTCCTTTTAGGTGTTGCCTGTACGGCTTTGAAAGGAGAGACCATGCCCCGATGCGCCCGCGAAATTTCGCTCACCGGCTATTACCACGTCTTTGACCGCGGTAACTCCAAACAGATCATTTTTGAAGATGATTCCGACCGCTATCGTTTCCTATCGGACATATCGGACAGGTTTGCGTGCCATGACGTGGCGGTGTTGGCCTGGTGTCTTATGGACAACCACTTCCATTTGATGGTTGATGACCCATATGACAACCTTTCAAAGGCAATGCAGTGCGCGCTGACGGCGTATGCCAAGTATTTCAATGGGAAAACGGGAAGAACGGGCCATCTGTTTGACAATCGCTATTCGCGGGTCGCGGTTGAGTCGGACACGCAGGCAGTGCAGCTGCTCGACTATATTCATCTCAATCCCGTGAAGGGTGCGCTTGACTCGCTCGAGGCGTACCGCTGGTCAAGCTATAAGGCGTATCAGCTGGGCTATGATCCCTTTGACATCTGTGATGCGGCCCCTATGCTTGATGTTGTCGGAGGCTCCCGTCGCTATTGCGAGCATCTCAAGAAAGTTGCCGGGCGCATCTGGTCAGTGGAGGTTCTTCCGCGCCGGCGGATCCCCGATGAGGAGGCCCTTTTCGTTGCACGCGAAGTCCTGACGAGCATAGATCCTGCGTTGCTCAAGGCCCTGCCACGCCCCGAACGCGATGCCTGCCTGCTGAGGCTCAGGCGGGCACATCTCACGGTCAAGCAAATTGCCCGTATCACCGGTATCGGCGCCACAAGCGTGACCAAGGCTACTGCAGGCTGGAAGGATGCAGCGTGAGATAGGGGCCGGAGCCGATCGGGACGCCGCATGCGTGCGTCATGTCTGTCCCCAATGCGTGAAAACACTCATGTAAGTCTGTCCCCAATGAGTGCATTTTCACTCTGGTTTTGCATTCCTGGATAGATAGAAAAGAAACCGCCTTCTCAAAAGAAAGCGGTTTCTTATAGTTCTATATGAACGCGAGGTCTTTGACCCGGAGAGTCCGAGGTACTTGTTGGTAAGACCTTATTTAGGAGCGCGCAACCTTGCCAGACTTGAGGCAGGTGGAGCAAACGTTCATCTTGCGACGGTGACCATCGACGACGACGTAGACGCGCTGGATGTTGGGGCGGAACTTACGGTTGGTGACGCGGTGAGAGTGGCTGATGGAGCGACCGGCAACGGGGTGCTTACCGCAAACTTCGCAAACTTTGGACATAACTGACCCTCCTTGGGCGACAAACGAACATGTCGCGTTAACAAACAAGCCTGAACTATAGCACAGAAGTCGCTCCCTGTGCGCAATCTACACAGAGATATTCCTCTTTTGGCGATAGTGCCCACGCTACGGCCCTGGACGTAGATCCGATTTGCGTGCAGCAGAGGGGATTATGCCAGCTCGTGCGTGTGTTTTCAAGCTCGTCCCACAAATATATATAGGTTTATGGAGCATTGGGCTCCGTTTACGGATTGTTCTGTATTTATGCTCGCAATTAAGCTCGAGGTTGGCTACACTATCCCTTGACCATTAAAGGGGTACGAGATACCCACATGGAATTACATAGCTGCCAAAGAGCAGCCCTTCCTGTGGGTGTCTGGTCCGCTTTAAGCGGTCGGGCATCTATTTTTTTGACTGTGTCAGCAGTCAAGACATGTGAGGAAGGAGATCGATGGGCACGACTTCCCCCAAGGCGGTCATCATGGACGAGACCGCCGTCAATCGAGCGATGACCCGCATCGCGCACGAGATTCTCGAGCGCAACGAGGGCTGTGAAGACCTCGCTCTGGTCGGCATCGTCACGCGCGGCGACCTTCTGGCAAAGAAGCTCGCCGAGGAGATCAAGGAGATCGAGGGCGTCGACGTTCCGCTCGGCAGCCTGGACATCAGCTTCTACCGCGATGACTATGCGACCAATTTCGCTCCCGCGATCCACGCTACCAACATTCCCTTCAGCGTCGACGGCAAGCGCGTCGTGCTGGTGGACGACATCCTGTATACGGGCCGTACTATCCGCGCCGCTCTGGATGCCGTCATGGACCTGGGCCGTCCGAGCCGCATCGAGCTGGCAGTTCTCGTTGACCGCGGTCACCGTGAGCTCCCCATCTCGCCGGACTTTGTCGGCAAGAACGTTCCCTCGTCGCATGAGGAGAACGTGCACCTATATATGAAGGAAGTCGACGGCCACACCGCCGTCGAGATTAACGACGTCGCGCCGGGTTCCCACGTGGGCTCCGCGCCGCTGGGAGGTGAGTAGTACCGTGGCGTTCAACCATAAGCACCTGATCGACATTACCGAGTACTCCGAAGAGGACATCAAGCTCATCCTCGAGACCGCCAAGGCGTTCTCTGAGGTCAACGAGCGTGCGATCAAGAAGGTCCCCACGCTCAAGGGCAAGACCATCGTCAACATGTTCAACGAGCCCTCGACGCGCACCCGCAGCTCCTTCGAGCTCGCCGAGAAGCGCCTTTCGGCCGACAGCCTCAACTTTGGCGGCTCCTCGACCTCCACGGTCAAGGGCGAGAGCCTCGTCGACACCGTCGAGACCCTCAACGCCTACAAGATTGATTGCATCGTCGTTCGCGATAAGCACGCCGGTGCTCCCTACATCGTCACGCAGAACTCGCCCGCGAGCGTCATCTGCGCCGGCGACGGCAAGCACAACCACCCCACGCAGGCCCTGCTCGACCTGTACACCATCTGGGAGCACAAGGGTGACTTCCACGGTCTGAAGGTCGCCGTCGTCGGCGATATCGCGCACTCCCGCGTGTGCGGCTCGCTGATCCCCGCACTTAAGATCATGGGCTGCGAGACCTACGCCGTCGCCCCCGGCACGCTGCTGCCGCCGGCGCCCGAGGTCCTGGGCTGCGACCACGTGACGAGCGACCTCGATTCCGTCCTGCCCGAGCTGGACGTCGTCTACATGTTGCGCGTGCAGCAGGAGCGCCTCGAGGGCGCACCGTTCCCCACGATTCGTGAGTACCACAAGCTCTTCGGTCTGACCAAGGACCGCGAGAAGCTCATGAAGCCCGATGCGATTATCTGCCACCCGGGCCCCATCAACCGCGGCGTTGAGTTCGACTCCTATATGGCCGACCACCCGCAACGCTCCGTCATCCTGGAGCAGGTCTACGCCGGTATCTGCGTGCGTATGGCTATCCTGTATCTGCTGCTTGGAGGTGCCGATAATGGCCTTGCTTCTTAAGAATGCCCACGTCGTCGATCCGTCCGTCGAGCTTGACGGTGTCGTCGACGTCCTGATCGACGGTGACAAGATCGCCGAGGTCGGCGAGAACCTCGCCGCCGAGGGAGCCGAGGTCCGCGACCTTTCCGGCAAGTATCTCGTCCCCGGCCTGGTGGATATGCACGTGCATCTGCGCGAGCCTGGCTACGAGGTCAAAGAGGACATCGAGAGCGGCACCCGCGCTGCTGCCAAAGGCGGCTTCACCGGCGTGTGCGCCATGCCCAACACCGACCCCGTTACCGATAACGGAACCGTCGTTGAGTTCGTCAAGTCCCGCGCTGCCGAGGTCGGCCACTGCCGCGTCTATCCTTCTGGTGCTATGACTCGCGGCCTTAAGGGCGAGGCTATGTCCGAGATGGGCGATATGGTCGCCCACGGCGCCGTCGCCTTCACCGATGACGGTCGCGGCGTGCAGGGTGCGGGCATGCTCCGTCGCTGCATGGACTACGGCAAGATGTTCGGCAAGGTCTTTATGAGCCACTGCCAGGACGAGGATCTGGTCGGCCACGGCCAGATCAACGAGGGCAAGGTCTCGACCCGTCTGGCCCTCGAGGGTTGGCCGGCCGCCGGCGAGGAGCTTCAGATTGCCCGCGACATCGAGATTGCCAAGCTGACCGGTGCCAAGCTGCACATCCAGCACATCTCCACCGCTCATGGCCTGGAGCTCGTGCGTGCCGGTAAGGCTGCCGGTGTCCAGGTGACCTGCGAGGCCACCCCGCACCACATGTTCCTGACCGAGAACGACCTGGACGAGACCTACAACACCTCGCTCAAGGTCAATCCGCCGCTGCGCACCGACGAGGATGCCGAGGCCATCCGTCAGGGTGTCATCGACGGTACCGTCGACGCTATCGTTACCGACCACGCTCCCCACACCCCGTGGGAGAAGGCCCGCGAGTTCGAGCTCGCGCCCTTTGGAATGATTGGCCTCGAGACTTCGCTGTCGCTCGTGCTCACTGAGCTGGTCAACACGGGCAAGATGAGCGTGAGCCGCATGGTCGAGCTCATGGCCATCAAGCCGCGTGAGATTCTGGGCCTCGATCAGGTTCAGGTCAAGGCGGGCTCTGTCGCCGACCTGACCGTGTTCGACCCCTCCGCAACCTGGACGGTTGGCGAGGACGGTTACGAGTCGCGCGCCGAGAACTCCGGTTTTGCCGGCCGCACGCTCACCGGTCGTGCCACCGATGTATTTGTCGGTGGCAAGCAGACGCTCGCCGACGGCTGCATCTGCTAGCATAGCCTTATCGCTTTTGTGCGCGGCGCCCTTGCGGTGCCGCGCTTTCTGTTCGTTTAGACCATGCAACCGCATGGGGGATTGGAGCGTCTATGCCCACACCTTCCACTGCACGCATGCACGACTTCGAGGTCGTCTCGAACCGGGAGATCGCCGACGGCATCTTCTCGCTCGTCATCTCGGCCCCCAAGCTTGCAAGTGCGCTCAAGCCCGGTCAGTTTGTGAACATCGCCGTCCCCGGCGATGCGTCTTCTCTGCTTCGTGTGCCCTTGAGTTTCTACCGCGCCGACGCCGAGGCCGGCACCGTCGAGCTGTGGTACGCCGTCGTGGGCGACGATACCCGCCGTTTGTCCCAGATGGGCCCTGGCTCCACCTCTAACCTGTTGGGCCCCGGTGGCCGTGGCTGGATGGTACCCGAGGGCACCAGGAAGGCACTGCTCGTCGCCGGTGGCATCGGCGTTCCGCCTGTGCTGTGTCTTGCCGGCATGCTTGCCGAGCAGGGTGTTGATGTGGACGTGTGCCTGGGCTTCGGCACCGCTTCCAAAGTCGTGGGTGTCGATGAGTTCCGCGCGCTGGGCGCCACGGTTAACGTGTGCACCGACGACGGTTCGCTCGGCACGCACGGTTTTTGCACCGATCCGGCAGCCGAGCTGCTTGGAGAGGGCGGCTACGACTACGTCGCCAGCTGCGGCCCCGCCGTCATGATGAAGAAGGTCGCCGCCGCTGCCGCCGAGGCCGGTGTGTACTGCGAGGTGTCGCTCGAGCGCATGATGAGCTGTGGCTTTGGCGCCTGCAACACCTGCAATGTCGAGACGGTCGACGGTATGAAGGGTGCTTGTATGTGCGGCCCCGTGTTCGATGCTTCCAAGGTGGTGGTCTTCTAGTGGGTACCGTGAACATGGCCGTCGATTTCGGCGGCGTCAAGATGCAGAACCCCATTAACACCGCAGCCGGTACCTTTGGCTACGGTTGGCAGTTCCAGAACTTCTTTGATGTTTCCCAGCTGGGCGCCATTACCACCAAGGGCTGTGCCGCCGAGCCTTGGCCGGGCAACCCTGCGCCCCGCATGGCCGAGATTCCTGGCGGTATGATCAACTCCGTGGGCCTGCAGAACCCCGGTGTCGCCGCCTTTGCCCGTGAGTCCGGCCCGTGGCTCGAGCAGCTGTCCAAGGACGGTTGCCAGGTCATTTGCCAGGTTGCCGGGCATTCCGTTGATGAGTTTGTGCGCGCGCTCGAGATGTATGTCGAGCTATGCCCCTGGGCTGCCGGCTACGAGATCAACGTGAGCTGCCCCAACATCGCCGCCGGCGGTGCCGCCATGGGCTCTACGCCCGAGGGCGCCTCTTCCGTCATGGCCGCCTGCCGTAAGGTGACCGATAAGCCGCTGTTCGTCAAGATGGCTCCGGTTAACGTCGCCGAGATTGCCAAGGCTCTCGAGGCCGCGGGAGCCGACGGCCTTTCGGTCATTAACTCCATCCAAGGCATGGCCATCGATGTTCATACCCGCAAGTCCCGCGTGGCCAAGCCCAAGGGCGGCCTTTCTGGCCCGCTTTGCCACCACATCGCCGTGCGCATGGTCTGGGAGGTTGCCCAGGCCGTCGATATCCCCATCAACGGTGTCGGCGGTGTCATGACTGGCGAGGATGCGGCTGAGTTTATCCTGGCCGGCGCCACCTGCGTGTCGGTCGGCATGGCCAACTTCGTCGATCCGTGTGCTTCGCTTAAGATCGCGCATGAGCTCGAGGCCTGGGCCGAGTCCCAGGGCGTAAAGGACATCAACGAGCTGGTGGGTGCTTTCGAATGCTAGAGAATGATGCCCGCGACCGTGTTATCGTCGCCCTCGACTGCGACCGTGAGCGCGCGCTCGAGCTCGCCCACGAGCTTTCGGGCCATGCCGCCTGGCTCAAGGTCGGCATGACGCTCTATTACGCTGAGGGTCCCCAGATCGTCAAGACCTTTAAGGACCTTGGCTTTAAGGTCTTCCTCGACCTTAAGTTCCATGACATTCCGCATCAGGTGCGCGGCGCTGCCCGCTCGGCCTCGCTTGCCGGTGCCGACCTGCTTTCGGTCCACGGCCTGGGCTCGGGTGCTATGCTCGCTGCCTGCCGCGAGGGTGCCGAGGAGGCGCGTGAGGACCGCGCCAAACTCGTCGCCATCACCGTGCTCACGAGCATGAATCAGGATGCCTTGAGCGAGATCGGCGTCGAGTCGCCCGTGGCCGAGGAGGCCGCCCGCTTGGCAAAGCTTGCTCAGGCCAACGGCATCGATGGCATCGTGTGCTCACCGATGGAGGCTCACGACATGCGTGAGCTGCTGGGTCCTGATGCCCTGATCGTGACTCCGGGTGTGCGTCCGGTGGGTGCCGCCCTTGGCGACCAGTCCCGCGTGGCGACGCCTTCCCAGGCTATCGAGCGTGGCGCAAGCCACATTGTGGTGGGCCGTCCCATCACCGGTGCCGACGATCCGGTTGCCGCCTTTGACGCCATCGTCGCCGAGCTGGTCGAAAACGTCGCGTAAAAGATTCCCCTAAGTCACCACTTTTGGGTCTCATTAGCACAAAATAGCCCCTGTGCCTGCGTAAACTTTCCCATCCTTTGTGTGGAATCGCAGGTCAGGGGCTTAACTTTGGGCGCAGTATATTGCACTTTTTGCGGGTATCGTCTAACCTATGGAGCCGCGATTAGGCATTTTGTACGTTCTACGTGCTAAAATGCCAATTATTGAATCAGATATAACCCAACTATTTGGAGGTACGAATGGCACTCCCTCAGCTTACCGACGAGCAGCGCAAGCAGGCTCTTGAGAAGGCTGCTGCCGCACGTCACGCCCGCGCTGAACTTCGCGAGCAGATCAAGAAGGGCGAGAAGTCCCTCGAGTCCGTGCTCAACTCCGATGACCCCATCGCTTCCCGCATGAAGGTTTCCACCCTCATCGAGTCTCTCCCCGGTTATGGCAAGGCCAAGGCCGCCAAGATCATGGAGGAGCTCGGTATCTCCGCTACTCGTCGCGTCCAGGGCCTCGGCGTCCGTCAGCGCGAGCAGCTCCTCGAGCAGCTGACCAAATAAGTGAGCGCTCAGGATTCCAAGCTCTTTGTGATTTCTGGACCGTCAGGCGCAGGCAAGGGTACGCTCGTCACTCGTGTGCGCGAGCGCCGCTCGAACCTGGGTCTGACGGTTTCGGCTACCACGCGAGCACCACGCAAAGGTGAGGTCGACGGCGTCAACTACTTTTTTCTGACGCGCGAGGAGTTCGACCGCCGCGTGGCAAACGGTGAGTTTGTTGAGTGGGCCGAGGTCCACGGTAACTGCTACGGCACGTTGGTGAGCGAGGTCACATCCAAGCTCGCCTCGGGCGCGTCTCTGATTTTGGAGATCGATGTCCAGGGCGCCCTGCAGGTGAAGGAGCGTTTCCCCGAGGCCGTGTTGATCTTTATCAAGCCGCCTTCGCTTGAGGTGCTCCGCGAGCGTCTAGTCGGTCGCGGTACCGAGACGCCCGAGACGATTGAGCTGCGTATGGCAAACGCCGCCGATGAGCTTGCCCTTGCCGACCGCTACGACGACGTCGTGGTGAATGACGATCTCGACCGCGCGACCGATGAGCTCGTTCGCGTTCTCGATATGCATGAAAGGATCTGAGGTCCGTGTCCGTTGTAAAGCCTTGCATTGACGATCTTCTGGAGAAGACCGATCACAACCGCTTCCTGCTCGCTTCGCTTGCCTCCAAGCGCGCCTGCGACATCAATAGCATGCTGCGTGGCCAGCACAACCGCGTGCTTGCCGTCCAGGATGTCGATGACATCACCATCGGGCTTTCCGGTGCCGATACCATCTCGATGGCTATGGACGAGATTGTCGACGGCGACATCTCTTACGACGAGGCCCGTTACGAGAAGGCGCTCGGCCATAAGGTTGCTGAAGCCTAAATGGCAGCTCGCGTTTGCCTGGTCCACTATCACGAGGTTGGACTGAAGGGCAAGAACCGCGCACATTTTGAGCATATCCTCATGGATAACATCAAGGCGGCCTTGGCCGCCTTTTCCGTGAACGCCGTGTCTCGAATTTCCGGTTATATCCTCGTGACCTTTAACGAGCATCAGGCCGACGAGGCGGCGCGTGTCATTCGCACCGTCCCCGGCGTTGCCCGTGTGTCTATGGCGTATCACACCAACCGCGACCCGCAGGAGTACTGCGCCGCCGCCGTGAAGGCACTGCGCGAGTTTGGTTCCTTCGATTCGTTTAAGGTGCACGCCAAGCGCTCCAATACCGACTATGAGCTCACCTCGATCGATATTAATCGTCAGGTGGGCGAGGTACTGTGTGAGGCCTTCCCCGATAAAAAGGTTCAAATGCACGACCCCGATGTGATGGTGCACGTACTGGTGGTCCAGGGTAGCGTTTATGTGTACGCGCGCTCCGAGCGCGGCGTGGGCGGTCTGCCGGTGGGTTCTGCCGGCAAGGTCGTGACGCTGCTGTCGTCGGGTATCGATTCTCCGGTGGCGACCTGGATGCTCGCGCGTCGCGGCGCGGTGTGCGTGCCGGTGCATTTCTCCGGTCGTCCGCAGACGCCTGATACGAGCGAGTATTTGGTGCAGGACATCATCCGTGCGCTTGAGCCGGGTGTCCAGATCGGCCGCCTGTACGTGGTGCCGTTTGGCGACTGCCAGCGTGAGATTTCGGTCACCTGCCCCAGCAACCTGCGTGTGATCATGTATCGTCGCATTATGTATTCGGTTGCCGAGCGCATTGCGCGCATCGAGGGCGCCAAGGCCATCGTTACGGGCGAATCGCTTGGGCAGGTTGCCTCCCAAACGCTTGAGAACATCATGGCCGTCAACGAGGCCGTGAAGATCCCCGTGTTCCGTCCTCTCATCGGTTCGGACAAGCAGGAGATCATCGCGCGTGCTGAGGAGATCGGTACGTTCGATATCTCGACTGAGGCCGCTCCCGACTGCTGCACGCTGTTTATGCCGCGCCGACCCGAGACGCACGCTAAACTCGATGCCGTGCATGAGGCCTGGGAGTTGTTCGATCATGAGGAGATGATCGAGCGCCTGCTCAAGCAGACCGAGTACATCGACTTCGAGAGCAACACGTATAAGGCCCCTAAGACCTTAAAACGCAAACATTCGGAGCTTGCTCCGCGTGAGATTTACCAAGATTACGAGTAAATTTGTGCATAGACCGACGATGCGCCTGCATCGTCGGTCTTTTGCTATCTGGGCATTTTGCGGCTAAGCGTTCATTTGCTGACGTGTGCCTGAATAAATGGACAGATTTGTGCAAGGTTTTGGTCGGTTTTTGGTTTGACCGCAAAAACCGGTTTTGGGGCGTGGCTGTTGTGGAGCTCCTTTCCTGACACGATGGTGTTGGGAGGTTTTGCTATGGCGCAGCGCGAACAACACGAACGAGTCAAAAAGATGGACCGCTGGGCGGGCAAACTGCTCGGTCATAAGGCAGTGGTGATGGCGATACTGGTCGTCATTGCGATGGCGAGTGGGCTGGCGATGGCGAACCTTGGCGGCGGTGCCGGCGGTGTGTCGTTTGAGCGCACTGATGGTTCGGGCACGTTAGTGGAGCCGGGATCCGGCGATGCTTCGAGCGGAAAGACATCCGAAGGCTCTTCGCCTAAGGCGTCTGCCGCGGCAGAGGTTTATGTCGATGTTGATGGCGCCGTGGTGTCACCCGGTGTATATCGCCTCAAAGACGGGGCGCGGGTGGCTCAGGCGATTGATGCCGCCGGCGGACTGGCGCCCGAAGCAGACGTTACGGGGCTTAATCGTGCATCCAAGGTCACTGATGGACAAAAAATTCACGTTCCAACGGTAGGGGAGCAGCAGGCGTCCATTGCGGAAGCCGGTGTTGATGGTGGGACTTCCGCATCGTCGGGCGTTAGTGGCGCAACAGGCCTAGTAAACATCAATACGGCAAGCGCAGAAGAGCTGCAGACGCTTTCGGGCATCGGCCCCTCCATGGCCCAGTCGATTATCGATGAGCGGACAAAGAACGGTGCTTTCGCCTCGGTTGACGATCTGATGCGTGTGTCGGGAATCGGCGAGAAGAAGCTTGCCAAAATCAAAGATTGCATCTGCGTATGAGCGCGACCGAGCGCGAGCACGTGATGCCTCCGCGACCCCTGATTCCGTGGACGATGGCCCTGTGTGCCGGCATGTGCGTGAGCTGCGCCTTGGTGCTCAGCATAGCCGCTGATGCGCTGCTGAGGGAGCGGGCGACGGCGGTCGGGCCGCTATGGGCCATTCCCGTTGCGGCAGCGGTTTTCGTTGTGCTGGCTCACTCTTGTGCGCGGCTTGCCCCTTTGAAGCGGTGGCTGTATGCCGCGTCCGCCGGTCTCGTGGCGGGAGCGGTCGTCTCGGCGTGGTGGGCTGTGGGTGTGCTCAGCGCCTCGAAGGCGCTCGACGGTCGAGCGGCAAGCGGCCTCGAGTTTGTCGTGCAGGGTGATCCATCCATAAACGACGACGTGTATTCCTATACCTGCGAGGCACGCGCGGACGGTAAGAACTTGGCAACGGTTCGCCTATCGTGTGATCGTGAGCTCAAGGTCGGGGCGCACGTGCGTGTTATCGGTCGCGTTTCGCGTTTTGAGAACGAGGCATATGGACGATCGCGCGTGCTCCGAGGCGAGGTGCGTAAGGTTAAAGCCGTTCGGATTGTGTCGGTCGATGAGGGTTCTCCGGGGCCGCTGCTTCGGCTGCGAAATGGGCTGCTTGCGTCCATCGCGCCTGCGACCGACCCGGCGCGTGCGCTCATAGCCGGTGTCGTCTGCGGTCGTTCGGCCGAGCTGCGCGCCCAGCCGGCGGGCGACTGGTTTTCTGTGACGGGAACGGCACATCTTATCGCCGTCTCGGGCAGCCATTTGGCTATCGTGGGGTTTGTAATCGAGGGCGTATTGCAAAAGACTCGGTGCTCACGTGGTCTTCAGCGGGCGATATTGGCGATAACGCTTGTGGGCTACGCTGCATTTACGGGCGCGTCTCCCTCGGCCGCGCGCGCGTGCTGCATGGTGTTCGTGACGCTTGTCGTAAACGACGCGGGGCGTCGTCGGCACGGTGCATCGGCACTCTTCGTAACCATGTCCATCTTTGTTCTACTGCGGCCGACGGTGCTGTTCGAGATGGGCTTTCAGCTTTCATGTGCCAGCGTTTTTGCCATCCTGTGCTTTTGCCCCTATGCGACCTACGCTTTGGGTGAGCTGGGTGTGCCATCGGGCATTGCCAGCATGCTTTCCGTCACGCTGTGCTCGCAGTTGGCGACGCTCCCCATTACCATTCCTGCCTTCGGTACGTTCTCGCTCATTGCTCCGCTGGCAAATGCGGTCATCGGTCCGGTGGTGAGCGTACTGCTTGCTGTGTCGATCGTGCTGGTTCCCTTTTCGCTCGTGGCACCGTTGCGGACTTGGGTGCTCGCTGTGCCCATGATTGCCGCCCGTTGCGCGCTATTCTTCGAGCAGCTGTTTGCCGCCGTGCCGGGTGCATCCGTGAGTGTGCCGCCCGATAGCATGTGGATTTACCTAGCGCCGTGTTTGCTGGCGGCTCTGCTGGTCAGGTGGCCGCGTCCCCGTGCACGTCCTATGGCGGTGGGGCTTGCATGTCTGGTGCTCTTGGCTGCGATTCCGTACGTCTACTGGGATCGATTCGCTCCGCCTTCGGTGACGGTGTTCGATGTGGGCCAGGCCGATGCGATTCTTATCCGCCAGGGCGGCGCAGTAGCGCTCGTCGACTGCGGGCTCGACGAGCGCGTGGTGGCGGCTTTGGTTCGCAATAACGTGCACCATATCGATGCCGTCTTTGTGACGCATTGGGATGAGGATCACTGGGGTGGTCTTCCCGATGTGCTCGAACAGTTTTCGGTTGGAACGATTGCCGTTGCGGCGGATGCGCTGGAGGATGCTCCTGCCGAGGTATTGAACCGACCTGGCGTGGAGTATCGGCAGGTGCGCCGTGGGGATACGGTCGATATCGGCTCATTTTGCGCCCGCGTGATGTGGCCATTCGAGTCCGTGGATGGCGAGGGAAATGAGGATTCGCTTGTCCTGCTGCTCTCTTATGTTCAGAAAGGCAAGGGCCTGCGTCTGCTCCTCACCGGTGATGCCGAGCTCGACCAAGAACGGGAATTCGTGCAGGAGGTGGGGGATATCGATGTCCTTAAACTTGGGCATCACGGCTCTAAGGTTTCAGTCGACGGTGAGTTACTGGACGTCCTGAAGCCCGAGCTTTCCCTCGCGAGCGCGGGCGAGGGGAATCGATACGGCCATCCGTCCGATGCCTGCATCGATGCCGTTAAGGAAGCGGGCGGCGTGTTCGCGTGCACTATCGAACACGGCGACATTACCGTCACGCCGACTGCGAATGGCTTTGCGATGCGATGCCAGCGATCGTGACGACCGTCGTTGGCGTGTGGTGGGCCCCTGGGCTAGAATGGCACGGAGCGAATACGAAGGCCTGCGGGAGGGGAGCGCAATGTCCGAAACCGGTCTGCTGCCGGCATATCTGATCGTCGGTACCGACGGCGTCAAGCGCGATCACGCCGTCTCGCGTATGAAAGCTCGCTTGGAAAAGTCGGGTATGGTTGAGTTCAACCTCGATGAACGCGACATGACCAAAGACCCCGATATCGAGTCGATCATTGGCTCGCTCAATACCTTTCCCATGGGCAGCGAGTTTCGCCTGGTAATCCTTGACGGCTGCTCCAAGCTTGCCAAGGCGGTTTCCGAGCCGCTCGTCGAGTATCTGGCGAGTCCAAGTCCCACAACGGTCTGCCTTATTATCGCCGATTCGCTCGCCAAGAATACGCGCCTGTACAAGGCGATCGCCAAGATTGACAAGAAGGCCGTCATCGATTGCTCGGGCACCAAGCGCTGGGAGCTCCCACGCCGCGTGCAGCAGATGGCGACGCAACACGGCAAGTCCATCTCGGCGGCGGCCGCCGAGGAGCTCGTCTCGCGCTCGGGCGAGAACACCCGCATGCTCGATAACGACTTGGCTAAGCTTGCCCAGATGGTCGAGGCGCCCCAGATTGAGTTTGCCGACGTTGAGCGCTGGATTGTACGTACGGCCGAGGTTCAACCCTGGGACTTTCTCAATGCGGTCTCGGCCCGTGACATGCGACGCTCGCTCGAGCTCTTCAATCTACTGCCCGCCAAGAGCTACGTGTGGACTTACACATTGCTGTGCGGCCGCATCCGCGAGCTTATCGTTGCCAAGGCGCTCGATGCGCGCGGACAGGGTCGTGAGCTGGCCGCAACACTTAAGCTCCAGTCCTGGCAGGTCAAGAATCACCTGACCTGGGCACGTCGCTTTTCGATGGCAGAGCTCGTTGCCGCGCTCGAGAGCGCGGTCGATGTGGAGCTCGCGCTGAAGGGTTCGGCCGATTCTCAGACCGCGCTTTTGCTCTGGATTACGAACATCTTGAGAAAATCGTGATGATACCTGCCTATTTGACAAATTCATTCTATCCCTTTGAGGGGGAGCGTGCTATAGTAGGCGCTTGCATGACCTCACCGTGTCTCAGAGGTGTCATACATTTTTTGCAAGGAACTCGAAAGGAACTCCAGAAGTGGCAAACATCAAGTCTCAGAAGAAGCGTATCCGCACCAATGAGGCAGCTCGCATGCGTAACAAGGCTGTCAAGTCCGAGCTCAAGACGCTGACCAAGCACGTCCAGTCCGCCGTCGCCGAGGGCGACGTCGAGAAGGCCCAGGCTGCCCTCAAGACCGTCACCAAGCGTCTCGACATGGCTGCCGCCAAGCATGTTATCCACAAGAACCAGGCTTCCAACCGCAAGTCCGGTCTTGCCAAGCTCGTGAACAGCATCAACGCCTAAGTTGTAAATTTCACACCACACAGATTACGCGCATAAATGGAGCCTGTTTTATGGAACAGGCTCCATTTTTTGTACCGCTCGGGTAAGATAGTCCGCATGAATACTTCAATTGACATTTCCCACATCCGCAACTTCTCAATCGTTGCGCACATCGACCATGGCAAGTCCACGATCAGCGATCGCATCCTCGAGCTCACCCATACCGTCGACGAACGCGACATGGAGTCGCAGCTGCTCGACACCATGGATATCGAGCGCGAGCGCGGCATCACGATCAAGTCCAATGCCGTTCGCGTGTCCTATGACGCCGACGATGGCGAGACGTATCAGTTCAATCTGATCGATACGCCGGGCCACGTTGACTTTACCTATGAGGTCTCGCGCTCGCTGGCAGCCTGTGAGGGCGCGGTGCTCGTTGTCGACGCCACGCAGGGCGTCGAGGCGCAGACTGTCTCCAACGCGACGCTCGCCATGAACGCCAATCTGGACATTGTGCCGGCCATCAACAAGATCGACCTGCCCTCTGCCCATCCCGATGAGGTTAAGACCGAGATCGAGGATGACCTGGCGATTCCCGCCGATGATGCCGTGTGTGTCTCGGGCAAGACCGGCGAGGGCATCCATGATCTGCTGGAGTCCATTGTCTTTTTGATCTCTCCGCCCAAGGGCGATGCGAACGCGCCGCTCAAGGCACTCATTCTGGATTCGTACTTCGACGAGTATCGTGGCGTCGTCGCCACGGTGCGCGTCTTTGACGGCTCCATCAAAAAGGGCGATACCCTGCGCATGATGCAGGCAGAGGGCGACTTTTTGGTCGACGGCGTGGGTGTCAAGCGTCCTGCCGAGACCCCGGTTGACGCGCTGACGGTTGGCGAGGTCGGCTATGTGGTCACGGGCCTGAAGGACCCCGAGGCCGTTCGCGTGGGCGACACCCTTACCTGGGCGTCGAACCCCTGCCCCGAGCCGCTTCCGGGTTACCGCGAGGCCAAGCCCATGGTCTATACGGGCCTGTTCCCAATCGATAACAAGGACTACGAGAACCTGCGTGACGCGCTCGATAAGCTGCACGTTAACGACCCATCGTTGGTGTGGGAGCCCGAGACCTCGGTGGCGCTCGGCTTTGGCTTCCGCGTGGGCTTCTTGGGCCTGCTACACATGGAAGTCGTCAAGGAACGCCTGGAGCGCGAATTCAACCTGGACCTCATTGCCACGAGCCCCTCGGTCGACTATCACGTCTACAAGACCGACGGCGAGATGATCGATGTCCGCAGTCCGCAGGACCTTCCCGAGGCCACCCGCATCGATCGTATTGAGGAACCCTACCTCAAGGCAAAGATCATCTGCCCGCCTGAGTACACGGGTGCCGTCATGCAGCTCGCCATCGAGCACCGCGGCGTCACGACCGACATGATCCACCTGACGAGCAAATCGGTCGAGATGCGCTTTGATATGCCGCTCGCCGAGCTCATCTTGGACTTCTTCGATCAGCTCAAGAGCCGCACCAAGGGTTACGCCTCGCTCGACTATGAGTTCAACGAATATCGCCCCTCTGAGCTCGTCAAGCTCGACATCCTGCTTTCGGGCGACGAGGTGGACGCGCTTTCGTTTATCGTCCATAAGGACAAGGCATATGGCCTGGCCCGTGGCCTGTGCGACAAGCTCAAGGAGATCATCCCGCGTCAGCTGTTCGAGGTGCCCATCCAGGGTGCTATCGGCAACAAGATCATCGCCCGTTCCACCGTCAAGGCCCGTCGCAAGGACGTTCTTGCTAAGTGCTACGGCGGCGATATCTCGCGTAAGCGCAAGCTGCTCGAGAAGCAGAAAGAGGGCAAGAAGCGTATGAAGGCCATCGGATCGGTCGAGGTCCCGCAGGAGGCCTTTATGGCGATCCTCAAGGTGGACGAGTAGGTCTATGGCTCTTTCCGAATATAGTCTGCGGCTGCTGGGCGCCTATGCCGAGCAGCCGTTCCTTATGGCTCCCATGGCGGGCGTGACCGACCCTGCCTATCGCATCATGTGTCGCCGCCGCGGTGCCAACCTTGCCTACAGCGAGATGGTGAGCGTGGCAGGCCTTGCCTATGCCAGTAATAAGACGTGGCGCCTGGTGCTACCGGCCGACGAGGAGCAGCAGATTTGCGTGCAGCTCTTTGGCTCCAAGCCCGATCAGTTTGCGAGCGCCGTCGCCGCCGTCGAGGAGCGCGTTGGCGATCGCCTGTCGCTCATCGATATCAATATGGCATGTCCCGCCCGCAAGGTCGTTACCAAGGGCGAGGGCTCGGCGCTCATGCGCACGCCCGACCTGGCCGAGAAGATCGTCGAGGCCACGGTTGGCGCGGCGCACGTGCCCGTGACCGTCAAGATTCGCAAGGGCTTTTATGCCGAGGACCGCAATGCCGCGACATTTGCCCAGATGCTTGAGAGTGCAGGGGCTGCCGCAGTCGCCGTGCATGGTCGTTGCGCCACGCAGCTCTACACGGGCCAGGCCGATTGGTCGGTCGTCGATGAGGTCGCAGATGCCGTTGAGATTCCCGTGATCGGTTCGGGTGATGTGTTCACCGCCGAGGATGCCGCGGTGCATCTGCGAAACTCGGGTGCCAGCGCGGTGTTTATCGCGCGCGGCATCTACGGGAACCCGTGGGTGTTTGGCGATGCTCGCGCTCTTGCGCTCGATGGCACACCGGTGCCGGCGCGCAGCTCTGTCGAGCGCCTGGACGCCCTGCGTGAGCACCTAACGCTGACGCATGAGCTCCTGCCGCTCATGTCGCGTGCCCGTACGTACGCAAGCTGGTACTTAAAAGGCATGCCCCATGCCGCCGCTTGGCGTGCCCATGTGGTGCGCTGCTCCACGTATGAGGAGTTTATGGCGCTGGTCGATGAGATCGAGCATGATGTGGTGGCCTGCGAGGCTGCCCTTGCCGCCGGCGAATCGGTGCCCCCTCATCCGCTGGAGGCTTAAGGGTGGCCGTTACCGCGCTGTACGTGCACGTGCCGTTCTGTGCCCAAAAGTGCCGCTACTGCGACTTCGACTCGCGCAGCTTTGCTTCGTGTGATTTGGATGCCGCGCTCGATTCCTATTTTGAGCAGTTGTTCGCGCGTCTCGATGCTTTTGGCAAGGCTGGGGCCCTCGACCAGATCCGCACCGTCTATGTTGGCGGCGGCACGCCGTCGCTGGCGGGGGAGCGCCTGGTGGAGCTGGCGCGGCGTATTCGTGCGTGGTGCGCCCCCGTTGAGTTTACCTGCGAGGCCAATCCCGAGTCGCTGACCGCCGAGCTTGCTACTGCGCTTGCCAAGGTTGGTGTCACACGCGTTTCTCTGGGCGTGCAAACGCTCGATAACACCGAACTTACCGCCATCGGCCGCATTCACGATGCCGATCGGGCGCTCGCCGCCATCGCGACGGTCAAGGACGCTGGGCTTGACGTGTCGTGCGACCTTATGTGCGGACTTCCCGGGCAGACCGCAGCGAGTTGGAAGCGTACGCTCGAGGGCGTGCTGGCGGCGGTTCCGCATCATGTGTCGGTTTACCCGCTCACGCTCGAGGTGGGGACGCCCCTCTATCGCATGGCGTGCCGTGACGAGTCGCTCGAGCCCGACGAGGATTTTCAGGCCGCCTGCATGGACGTGGCGCGCGAGCTCCTGAGTGTCGCCGGCTATCACCCGTATGAGGTGGCGAGCTACGCGCTCGACGGCCATGAATGCGCCCATAACATTGCCTACTGGACCGGACGGGGCTACCTGGGCCTGGGCCGTTCTGCCGCCGGTATGCTTGATACTGGGGATTTCGACCGTCTTGCAGGTTTGTTCCCCGGCGTGTCTGCTCGAGGCGACGCGTACCGTGTGCGTTTGGTTCAGCGCGACGATGACGCGACGTCGTTTGAGGCCGAATACCTGTCGCAGCGAGAGGCTGCGGCCGAAGACCTGATGCTCGCTTGTCGCATGACGCGCGGTATTGCGTCCGACCTGTTGGTTCGCGCGGCTCGTGTCATCCCGGCCGATGAGCTGACAGCCGCTTGTGATCGCGCGCTCGAATTGGGTCTTGCCACTTGGGCGCCCGAGACGCTCGGGGTCCATGAGGGACCCTTTACTTCGGCAGATGTCGTCGCGGGCCATGTTCGAGCTCGTTTAGCACCGACACACTTGGGCTGGCTCGATGGAAATGTTCTGTTCGAGCTGTTTTGGGATCTAGCTTAGGCCGCTCGGGTAGAATTACCGGAATATATACGCTGCTGTGAGCAGGAGGTTGCCGCGCATGGCGACGATGAACGAAAAAGATTACTACGAGATTCTAGGTGTCTCCAAGGACGCCACCTCGCGTGATATTCAAAAGGCCTTCCAGCAAAAGGCCCGTAAGCTCCATCCGGACGTCAACAAAGAGCCGGATGCCGAGGAAAAGTTTAAAGAGGTTTCCGAGGCCTACGCCGTGCTTTCGGATGAGCAAAAACGTGCGCGCTACGATGCCATGCGTTCTGGCAATCCCTTTGCCGGTGCCCCTACGGCTTCGCCCTATGGTGGCGGCTATGCCGGCAACACGGGCTATGGCAATCCCTTTGAGGGCGGCTTTCCTTTTGGCGGTGCCTGGGGCCAGCAGCGTCGCGGCCAGGCTGCCTACAATCCCGAGAACGGCGCCAACGTGGTCGTCGATATCAAACTGGACGCCAAGGAGGCCAAGGACGGTGCCCGCAAGACCGTCCGCTATACGCGCTTCGATACCTGTGGTCACTGCGGCGGCTCGGGTTCTGTCTCCTCCGAGCATGCCCATACCTGCCCGAGCTGCGGTGGCCGCGGGCACATCGACGTCGACTTGTCCTTCCTGTTTGGTGCGGGCACGTTCCAGTCGGTCTGCCCCGAGTGCGGCGGTTCCGGTAAGGTCGTGGCCGACCCCTGCCCCGATTGCGGTGGCAGCGGTCGTACTCGCGTAACCTCCGAGCAGACGATTGAGTTTCCTGCCGGCACGCACGATGGCGACGAGGTCCGCATTAGCGGCATGGGTCACGCCGGCACTAACGGTGCCGCTGGCGGTGATCTAGTCGGCCGTGCCCATGTCGAGTCCGAGCGCTTGGAAGGCAAAGCTCGTACCGGTTTTTACCTGATGGGCATCGTGGCGCCGTTTTTGGTACTCTCGGCCATCTCGGGCGTGTTCTCGGCCTTTGCCGTGATGTGCTTTATTCCGTTTACCATGGGCCTGTTCATGGTGCTTTCGGACGGCGTGCTTCATCGCAGCCTGCTGTGGTGGAAGCGCGGTGCGATGCAGTTTGCCAACGGTTTTGCCAATGGCTTCATGTTCGCGCTCGTGTCGGTTTGGTTCGCGAGCTGCTCGCAACGGGCCATGCTTTCGCCTTACGGAATGCAATAACATCAAACCCTCTGTTTGCGGTTGGCCCAGCTTGGGTATAGGACGCACTGTGACAATAATGAAAGTCGGAAGGATTCGGTCGTGTCGGAAAATAGGGATTACTACGAGGTACTTGGCGTCGACAAGGATGCCGACGCGCGGACGATCAAGCGCGCGTTTCTAAAGAAGGCCCGTACCGTACACCCGGACGTTTCGGACGACCCCGAGGCCGAGGCCAAGTTCAAGGAGCTCAACGAGGCCTATTCCGTTCTTTCCGATGAGCAGAAGCGTGCTAACTACGACCGTTACGGCACTGCCGACGGCCCTGGTGGTTCGGGCTACGTCGATATCAACGATATCTTTGGTGGTATGGGCATGGACGACTTGTTCTCGTCGTTTTTTGGCGGCGGTGCCGGCGGTGGCGCCCGCAGCCGTCGCGAGCGTCGTCGCGGTCGTGACATGGCCATCTCGCTTTCGGTGACGCTCGAGGAGGCGGCGCTCGGCTGCAAAAAGACAATCAGCTATGACCGCCTTGCTCCTTGCGAGGACTGCAATGGCACCGGTAGGGCAGAGGGCGCACAGGAAAAGCAGTGCGGCCGCTGCCACGGCACGGGCTATGTCACGACGGTTCAGCGATCGTTTTTGGGCCAGGTTCAGTCTTCCTCGCCTTGCCCCGACTGCCATGGCGAGGGCACGGTTATCGACCATCCCTGCGAGACCTGCGATGGTCAGGGCCGCACGCCTTCGCACGAAAAGATCGACATCGATATTCCCGCCGGCGTTTCGACCGGTCGCCAGCTGCGTGTGAGCGGCTTTGGCGAGGCCGGCCTTCGCGGCGAGCCTTCGGGCGACCTGATTGTCAACGTGCGCGTCGCCGACCATGAGCGCTTTAAGCGCAACGGTGATGACCTGTACCTGGTGAGCGATATCTCGATTGCGCAGGCTGCGCTCGGCTGCGAGATCGAGGTCGAGGGCATTATGCCCGACGAGGTCGTTAAGGTGACGGTTCCCGCCGGCGCCCAGTACGGCGACACCGTGAGCGCCAATAATTACGGCATGCCGCGCATTGGCGGTGGCGGTTCGCGTGGCCGCCTGTTCGTGCAACTGCGCGTGGTCGTTCCCACCAATCTTTCCAATAAGCAACGCGAGCTGCTCCGTGCTTTTGCCGATGAGATGGGCGATGACGTCGCTTCCGGTAAGAAGTCGGTGACCGACCGTATCAAGAGTGCCCTCGACGATATCCTCGATTAAGGAGCCCGCGTGCTCGCACCCCATATTTCCGTCGTCAACCTCGGCTGCCGTGTCAACCGGGTTGAGTCTGACCGTATCACTGCCGATCTTATGCGCCTGGGCTTTGCTATGGTGGAGCCCCACGATGCCGATCTGATCGTCATTAACACCTGTGCCGTTACGGGCGAGGCCGAGGCCAAGACCCGTAAGGCCGTCCGTCATGCGCTGGCCCATCCAAACGAGCCCTATGTGATCGTGACCGGATGCGTGGTCAATTTGCATCCCGAGGAGCTGTTGGAGCTTTCGGATCGCGTGATCGCCGAGCCGTCCAAGATCGATGTCGCCGAACGTGTCTGCGAGGTGCTGGGCGTTGAGTCCGATAGCGTTCCCGCCTGCAGCGATGGCGAGGTGGTCGATGCGCTCGGTCGCTCTCGCCTGGGCGTGAAGATCCAGGACGGCTGCAACCATCGCTGCACCTATTGCATTGTGTGGAAGGCGCGCGGCCCCGAGCGCTCCGTGCCCGTCGAGTCCGTTCTCGAACAGGTGCGCGAAGCCCAGGAGGCCGGCGTGCCCGAGGTGGTGCTGACCGGTGTGAACCTGGGTGCCTACGATGGCAAGAGCGCGACCGACGAGCATGTCGAAATCGACGAGCTGCTCGAGGCCATCATGGAGCGCACGACTATTGCGCATGTGCGCATTTCCTCGGTCGAACCCATGGATATCTCTGAGCGCCTGCTTAAGGTTATGGCGCGCTATCCGCAGCGTATTGCCCCGTTTTTGCACCTGCCCGTACAGTCCGGCTGTACGGCGACGCTGCATCGCATGGGTCGTCCCTATAGTGCCGAGGCCTTTGAGGACACGGTGCGCATGATTCGCGCCATCCTGCCGCAGGCGTCTCTTTCGTGCGACGTCATCGTCGGTTTTCCTGGTGAGACGGACGAGGAGTTCGAGGAGTCGCTGGCGCTGTGCCGCCGCGTGGGGTTCTCGCGTATGCACGTGTTCCGCTACAGTAAGCGTCCCGGTACCCTTGCTGCCGACATGCCCGACCAGGTGCCGCCCGAGGTTATGGCCGAGCGCAGCCGCCGTATGCGAGACGCGGCGCAGGAGCTCGCTATTGCCGATGCTCGTCGTCGCGTGGGCACTGTCGAGCGTGCCGTGCTCGAGTATGGTGACAACCTGACGCTCGGTTCGTTCCATCATGCCCGTCTTGACGATACCTGTGGACTTACAGCCCCGTGCCTGCTCGATGTTGCTATCATCGGAGTCGATGATTCCGGCTTGGTCCATGCGCGCAGGGAGGTCCATGGAAGCCTCGAAGATTAGACTTACCGTTCCCGAGGGAGTTGATCCCTCGCGTGTTTTGGGCGCCGGCGACGGCGTCCTTCGTGCGCTCGAGAGCTTGGTTCGCGCTCACGTGGTCGCCCGTGGCGATAGCATCTCCGTGAGCGGCGACCCGGACGAGGTCGAGCTCGTGGCTTGCTTTTTCGAACATGCTTTTCGCGAGGCGGCGGCCGGTCGTACCCTGTCTGCCGACGATGTCTCGCGTTGCCTGGCCGTCTTGCGCGACGGCGAGCATGAGGCCACATCGCTTCGCGATGACGTGCTGCTTTCATACCGCGGTCGTGTCATTCGTCCCAAGACGCTTGGGCAAAAGCGCTATGTGGATGCCATTCGCTCGCATACCATCACCTTTGGCTTGGGTCCTGCCGGTACCGGTAAGACCTATCTGGCCATGGCGCTCGCCGTTGCCGCGCTCAAGCACCATGAGGTGGGCCGTTTGATCTTGACGCGTCCGGTTGTCGAAGCAGGGGAGAACCTGGGCTTTTTGCCCGGCACCCTCGAGGAAAAGATCGATCCGTACATGCGCCCGCTCTACGATGCCCTTTTTGACATGATGGATCGTGAGCGCACCGATGAGCTTATGGAGCGCGGCGTGATCGAGATCGCCCCGCTCGCCTACATGCGCGGTCGTACGCTGAGCGATGCTTTCGTGGTGCTCGACGAGGCGCAAAATACCACGCCCGAGCAGATGAAGATGTTCCTGACACGCCTTGGATTCAACTCCAAGTTCGTGATTACCGGCGACCTCAGCCAGCGCGACCTGGTGGGTCGTCGTGGTGGCTTGGCGGATGTCGAGAAGATTTTGGGCCGTGTCGACGATGTGGCGTTTGCACACCTGGAGCGCGCCGATGTGGTGCGCCATGCCCTGGTGGGTCGTATCGTCGAGGCATACGATGCTTATGATGACGTGCGTGAGCAGCGCTCGCGCGACCGAAAGGAGTCCCGTTGAGTGTATTGATCAGCAACGATGCCGAGCTCGATACGCTGCTCGACGCGCAGGAAGTGGAGCACATCTGCGAGGTTGTGCTTGCCGCCGAGGGCGTTGAACGTGAAGTCGAGATTTCCCTTTCGTATGTCGACGAGGACGAGATGCACGAGCTCAACCACGAGTGGCGTGGCATCGACCGCACCACCGATGTGCTCTCGTTTGAATGCGACTCGGCCTTTGACGAGGATATTCCCGCCGACGAGACGCTCGAGCTCGGCGATATCATCTTGGCCCCGCAGGTCATTGCCCGTCAGGCCCCCGGCTTTGGCAATAGCCCTGCCGACGAGTGCCGCCTGATGCTCGTACACGGCATGCTGCACCTGCTGGGGTATGACCATATCGAGGACGACGAGGCCGAGGTCATGGAGGCCCGCGAGGACGCCATCCTGCGCGATCTGGCGCTCGAGCGCGGCGAGGACCCCAAGCTAGTCCACGTCGGCCCCATCACCAACCACGCCCACGACTAGGAGCCGTCTATGATTCCCGGATCGAACAAGGACCATCCGTCCTTCTTAAAGTCCTTTTCCTACGCCATGGAGGGCTTCGTCACCGCCGTCAAGACCGAGCGCAACATTAAGGTCATGCTCGTGGCGGGCGTGTGCACTGTCATTGCCGGCTGCATTGTGGGGCTCGACGTTGCCGAGTGGGCTACGATTATCATCTGCTGTGGCCTGGTGATTCACGGCGAGCTGTGCAACACCGCTATGGAGGCCATCGTCGACCTAGCGACCCAGGAGCTCCATCCGCTGGCCAAGCGTGCGAAGGACATCGCCGCCGCCTCTGTATACGTTCTTTCCATCACCGCCGCGATTGTGGGCGTGCTGGTATTTGCCCACGCGCTCGGCTTTATTTAGAAAGGGATTCCCATGTCCGACAATATGCAGCCTACCGATGAGATTTTGGACGACGAGTCCCTGGACGAGGCTGAAGGTGCCGATTCGTTTGACGAGGCCGAGGAGTTCGACCCGTTTGAGGGCATGAGCGATGAGGAGCTCGACGCCCTGTGCGACGAGGGCGACAGCCTCGCGGGCTTTGGTGACGTGGAGCCCGGTTTCCGCAGCGGCTTTGTGGCCCTGGTCGGACGCCCCAACGCCGGCAAGTCCACGCTGCTTAATGCCTGCTATGGCAAAAAGGTCGCCATCACCTCGCCGGTGGCACAGACGACCCGCCGTCGCATGCGCGCCGTCGTCAACCGTCCCGGCTACCAGCTGGTCTTTGTCGATACCCCGGGTATTCATAAGCCCAAGGACGGTCTGGGATCCGAGCTCAACAAGAGTGCGTTGTTCGAGCTGAACGATGTCGATGTTGTCGCGTTTTTGATTGATGCCACTAAACCGATTGGCAGGGGAGACGCCTGGGTTGCCGAGCGTGTCAAGAATGCCCGTTCCAAGAAGGTCCTGGTGCTCACCAAGGCCGATGAAGCCGACCCCGCACAGGTCATGGAGCAGCTTAAGGCCGCCCACGAGCTTATGGAATATGACGACGAGATCGTGACGTCGTCGGTCAAGAACTTTAACGTCGATGCCTTCATCGAGACCGTTGCGCACTTTTTGCCCGAGGGTCCGCGTTGGTTCCCCGAGGACATGGGTACCGACGCTTCCGATGAGACGCTCGTTGCCGAGTTTGTGCGCGAGAAGGTTTTGCGCCGCACCCGCGATGAGATCCCGCACTCCGTGGGCGTGATTTGCGATGCGCTTGAGCAGACCAAGAAGGTGCTGCGCGTGCACGCCACCATTTACGTCGAGCGCGAGGGCCAAAAGGGCATCATCATCGGCAAGGGCGGCGAGATGATCAAACATATCGGCATCGACGCCCGTCGCGACCTTGAGCGCATCTTTGGCACCCAGGTCTTTTTGGAGCTGGACGTGAAGGTCAAGGCCGGCTGGCGTGACGACGAGGCCCAGATTCGCCGCTTTGGCTATAACGCCGAGGATTAGGGACACGCGGCGCGAATGGCAGGTTCTCGTACATATCGTACGAAGGTGCTCGTCCTCGATAAGACCAAGCTCAAAGAGACGGACCTGATCCTGACGATGCTTGACGAGCGGGGTCGGCAGGTTCGTGCCGTGGCAAAGGGCGCGCGCAAACCCGGTGGACGCCTGGCTGCGCGCTGCGAGCTGTTCTGTACCGTCGATATGTTGCTCGCGCATGGACGCTCGCTCGACGTTGTTTCTCAGGCCGAGCTTTTGGAAGCGCCGGTTGGCGCCGCGCCCGATTACGAGACGACCTGCGCCGCAAGCGCGATTGCCGAGGTCGCGCGCGTGTGCTCATTCGAGGACGCCGAGGACCCGTTCACCTTTGCCATCACGCAGCGAGCGCTTGCCCTGGTGGGCAGCGGGCTCGACGCGGCGCATATGGATCTACTTGTGGCGGCATATGTCTTTAAGCTGCTGTCGCACGTTGGCTACCGACCCGATTTCTCGGCATGCGTCTCGTGCGGCGATCCCATGCTCTCGTATTTCTCGGCCCAAGCCGGCGGGCTTCTGTGCGGGTCATGCGCGTCGAGCATTCCGGGTGCCGAGCTGGTGTCGACCGGCGAGGTCGCATGGCTGCGCGCTCTGATGTCCATGACGTTCGATGAGCTCATGGCCGAGCGAATCGATCCGCATACGGCTGCTTTTTTGCTGGGGCTTTCGCATGTTTGGGCCGCCACGCACACCGATCAGCGGCTCCGTGCGATGGAATTCATGTTGGGTCGGTGATGATACGCAGGCGCGCGCCGCTTGTGGTAACATACCGACCTGTTGGTACCTCGACCTTGGATGTTCGCTCCACCGGCGGCTTCCCAGTTCGAGGCGAATAGAGTCGCCCACGGGCGACGCGAAACGAAAGGTGAAACAATGACTGTTTCCAAAGAGCGCAAGGCGGAGCTGACCGCCCAGTTCGGTAACTCCCCGGTCGATACCGGTAACCCCAAGGTTCAGGTCGCCATCCTGTCCGAGCGCATCAAGGAGCTGACCGAGCACATGAAGTCCCACCAGAAGGACTTCCACACCCGTCGTGGCCTGCTCATGCTCGTTGGCCGTCGTCGTCGTCTTCTCTCCTACATCAAGAAGAACGACATCGTCGAGTACCGTGAGCTCATCAAGGCTCTGGGCATCCGCGACAACATCCAGTAAGGATTTGTACATGCTAAGAGCGTCCTGCGCAGCGGGGCGCTCTTTTTGTGTAAGGGCGTGAACAATCACGCTCTGAAGCGTGACGGGGGCAGGGGGCCCGCGTCACATGAGAAGCCCGCAGGCAAGGGGCCTGTGGGGTAAAGGAGAACAATGACACTCGTATCCAAGACCTTTGAGCTGTACGGCAAGACCTACACCTTTGAGTCCGGCGAGCTTGCCAAGCAGGCCACCGGCGCTTGTCTGGTCAAGCAGGGTGACACCACGATGCTCGACACCGTGGTCGTCTCCAAGGAGCGTAAGAATTACGACTTCTTCCCGCTGACCGTCGACTTCAACGAGAAGATGTACGCTGCCGGCCGCATCCCGGGTGGCTACCTCAAGCGCGAGGGCCGTCCCAGCGAGAAGGCCACGCTCACGGCTCGTATGATCGACCGCCCGATCCGCCCGAGCTTCCCGGACGGCTTCCGCAACGAGGTACACATCGTCGCCACCTCGCTCGTCGCCGACCAGGTCAACCCCTTCGACGTCATCAACGTCATGGGCGCTTCGCTGGCCATGACGCTCGGCGGCGTGCCCTTCGAGGGCCCGCTTGCCTGCGTGCGCATTGGCCGTAACGTGGAGACCGGTGAGTTTATCGTCAACCCCACCTATGAGGAGCGCGAGAACTCCGACCTGGACCTGGAGTTGGGTGGCTCTGCCGACTTCATCTCGATGGTCGAGGCCGGCGCCGAGGAGATCTCCGAGGACGACATGCTCGCCGCTATGAAGTTTGGTCAGGAGGCCCTCGCTGCCTTCTGCCAGGCCCAAGACGAGTTCGTTGCCGAGTGGGAGCAGGTCAACGGCGCTATCGTCAAGAAGGAGTACCCGCTCGACCAGCCCGTCGAGGAGGTCCAGGAGCGCATCTTCGCCCACTACGACGAGATGGCCGCTGCCCTGCGCGACGCCGACAAGCTTTCCCGCATCGGTAAGGTCGAGGCTCTGAAGGAGTCCATCCGCGCCGAGTTCACCGACGAGGAGCAGGCCGCCTGGGAGCGCGAGATCCCCGTGGCGCTCAAGAAGCTCGAGAAGAAGGCCATGCGCACCATGGTCGTCGAGACCGGCGAGCGCGTCGACGGCCGTGCCGCCGACGAGATCCGTCCCATCATGGTGAAGGACAACTACCTGCCGCTCGTTCACGGCTCCGGCCTGTTCCAGCGTGGTCAGACCCAGGTGCTCTCCGTCCTGTCGCTCGGTATGCTCAACGAGGGCCAGCGTCTGGATACCATCGAGCCCACCGAGGGCAAGCGCTATATGCACCACTACAACTTCCCGCCGTTCTGTACCGGCGAGACTGGCCGCATGGGCAGCCCCAAGCGCCGCGAGATCGGCCACGGCAACCTGGCCGAGCGCGCTCTGCTTCCGGTGCTCCCCGACGAGAACGAGTTTCCCTACGCCATCCGCGTCGTCTCCGAGGTCATGGAGTCCAACGGCTCCTCTTCGATGGCTTCGACCTGCGGTTCCACGCTCGCCCTTATGGACGGCGGCGTGCCCATTAAGCGCCCGGTCTCCGGTATCGCCATGGGCCTGATCCAGGAGGAGGGCAAGACCGTGGTCCTGTCCGACATCCAGGGTCTCGAGGACTTCCTGGGCGACATGGACTTTAAGGTCACCGGCACCACCGAGGGCATCACCGCCCTGCAGATGGACAACAAGGCCACCGGTCTTACCTTCGACATCCTGGCCCGCGCCCTGCAGCAGGCCAAGGAGGGTCGCGCCTTCATCCTGCAGAAGATGCTCGATGTGATCCCCGAGCCGCGTCACACCACGCGCAGCACCGCTCCGCGCATCGTCTCCATCCAGGTTCCGACCGATAAGATCCGCGACGTCATCGGTTCCGGCGGCAAGGTCATCCGCGGTATCCAGGACGAGACCGGCGCTTCGGTCGACATCCAGGAGGACGGCACCGTCTTTGTCGGCGGCACCGGCGAGTCCGTCGATCAAGCCGTCGAGCGCATCAAGCTCATCATCAAGGTTCCCGAGCCGGGTGAGGAGTACACCGGTCGCGTTGTCTCCATCCAGCCCTTCGGCGCCTTCGTGAACCTGCTGCCCGGTAAGGACGGCCTGCTGCACATCTCCCGCGTCGCCAAGGGCCGCGTGGAGAAGGTCGAGGATGTCCTCAACGTGGGCGACGAGGTCAAGGTCGTCGTCATCGAGGTTGACGATCGCGGCAAGATCTCGCTCGATCGTCTCGACAAGCCCGAGGCCCCGGCTCGCGCCGAGGGTGCCTCCGAGGGTGACGGCGAGCACTTCCAGCGTCGTGAGCGTCCGCGTCGCGAGCGCTCCGAGCGCAGCGACCGCCCGCGCCGTCCCGGCGACAACGGAGGCCGCAAGCCCCGCCGTCACCACGACGCCGAGTAACAGTCGCACATAAGCAGCTCAACAAGGGCGACTCTGGACAGGGGTCGCCCTTTTGCTTGCGCCCGGGAGGGCCGCATATGAAGTTTCCTGCTCTACAGTCCTGCGCAAGACGGAAAGCACATTAAGTGCTTTCCTTTGCGTGCGGAACTCGCGATAAACTTCATATGCGGCCCTCCCGGGCGCAAGCAAAAGGGCTGGTTAGTGCAGCTCGCTATTTAGTTAGACAGTCTATTCAGTAGTCAGATTTCGGATCTGTAGATAGACGCAGCTGCACTTCCCCAGATAAAACAACCAAAATTAACCAGCCCATTGTTGGTAGGTTCCCCGCGAGGGCGGGCACGGATGAAGTTTATCGCGAGTTCCGCACGAACAGGAGGCCACTTAATGTGGCCTCCGTCGTGAGCAGGACTGTAGAGCAGGAAAC
>NZ_QSPN01000007.1:94736-113292 GCF_003436455.1 Collinsella sp. TM05-37
TAATGTGGCCTCCGTCGTGAGCAGGACTGTAGAGCAGGAAACTTCATCCGTGCCCGCCCTCGCGGGGAACCGGCGGGATAGACGGGTTCAGATGGGGCTTTGATGCATGGGTGGTCTGTTGTTGTGCAAATGGGTATCATACTGTGGTTATTGCATCGACTCCGTGATGCATGTTTGTACGTTCCCGACGGTCGGTTTGCCAGAAGCGCCCCGCCGGTTGTTCCAGACCCGTTTCGAAGAAAGGAAACAACACTCACCTATGGCAGCTAAAAAATCATCTCCCTTGAAGATCATCCCGCTCGGCGGCTTAGATGGTATCGGCAAGAACATGACGGTCTTCGAGTGCGGCGACGACATGGTGCTCGTCGACGCTGGCCTCATGTTCCCCGACGATTCGCAGCCCGGTATCGACCTGGTGCTCCCGGATTACACCTACGTTCTGGAGAACGAGGAAAAGCTCCGCGGCATCATCGTCACTCACGGCCACGAGGACCACACCGGTTCGCTTCCGTATCTACTGCAGGACCTCAACAACAAGGTGCCCATCTTCTCGAGCAAGCTGACGCTCGGCTTTATCGAGGGCAAGCTCTCCGAGTTCCGCATTCGTGCACCCAAGTTCCGTGAGGTCAAGGGCGGCAGCCACGTCAATTTGGGTGGCATCTCGCTCGACTTCTTTTCGATGACGCACTCCATCCCGGGCGCTCTGGGCGTGTTCATCCGCACCAACCAGGGCACCGTTATGCACACCGGCGACTTTAAGCTCGACCAGACGCCCATCGACGGCGTCACGCCCGACTATGCCGCTATCAGCCGCTTTGCCAAGCAGGGCATCGACCTGCTGCTGTCCGACTCCACCAACGCCACGGTCCCCGGCTTTACTAAGTCCGAGGCCGAGGTTGGCCCCAATCTGTTGCATGCCATCAAGAATGCTCCGGGCCGCGTGTTCGTCGCGTCGTTCTCGAGCCACATCCATCGTCTGCAGCAGATCTGCGACGCCGCCCGCAAGTGCGGCCGCAAGGTCGTCGTGACCGGTCGTTCCATGCTCACCAACACCCGCGTGGCGCGCGAACTGGGCTATCTCAACATCGATGATGCCGATATCATCGATGCCTTCGACATTGACAACCTGCCCGATGACAAGATCGTCGTCATGTGCACCGGTTCGCAGGGCGAGCCGCTGTCGGCCCTGTCCCGCATGGCCAACGGCGAGCACAAGACGCTCTCCATCCACGAGGGCGATACCGTCATCCTCTCGGCAACGCCGGTCCCCGGTAACGAGAAGGCCGTTCAGCAGGTCGTTAACAGCCTCGCCAAGCTTGGTTGCGACGTGTGGGATAAGAACCGCGCCCTCGTTCACGTTTCGGGTCACGGCAGCCAGGAGGAGCTCAAGCTCTTGATGGCCATGGCCAAGCCTACGTACTTTATGCCGGTCCACGGCGAGGCCGTGCATCTGCGCGCCCATGCTCAACTTGCACGCAAGATGGGCCTCAAGGAAGATCATATCTTTATCCTCGACAACGGTGACACGCTCGAGATGCGTGGCGGTATCGTCAAGCGCGGTACGCCCGTCGAGTCTGGCGTCGTCTACGTCGACGGACTGCGTATCGGCGATACCGACCCCATCGTTCTGCGCGATCGTCAGAAGCTTGCCAACGACGGTATGGTCACGGCTGTCGCCATCGTTTCGCTCAAGCACAAGAAGATCGAGGCCATCGAGTTCTCGGGCCGCGGCGTCTCCTTTGCCATTGACGACCAGTTCTCCGAGGACGCCTCGGCGTCCATCATGAAGACGATCGAGAAGGGCAAGTTCAGCTTTACGAGCAGCGGTTCCGATGCCATTCGCAAGGCCGTGCGCGACTCGCTCTCTAACTTTATCTGGAGCCGTACGCGCACTCGTCCGATGATCATCCCGGTCGTCATGGAGGTTTAGTTTGGCGCGCGGATCTGCACAAAACGCCAAAGGCAATAAAGCCAACAACCAACCGGCATCTGCTAAGGGTGCCGGTTCCCATCTTCGTGCCAATAAGGGCCACGAGACCGAGTTCGACGATTTTGAGCCCCTGGTCGAGCCTTCGGCCAATCGCGATATCGCTGGTGTGGTCATCGCCGTTTTGGCGATCGCGTCCTTCATTGCCGTGATCTCTCCGGCAACAGCGCCCGTGACGGCTGCGGTTGCCGGTTTCTACCACCTGGGCTTTGGTCTGGGCGCCTACGTGCTGCCGATCGTCATCTTGCTGTTTGCCGCCACGCTCTTTTTGGGTGAGGACTCGCCGCTCAACGTGCGCTCTGTTGCGGGCGGCGCCTTGGTCTTTATCGCCGTCGTCTCCATTCTTTCGCTGATGGTGCCGGGCACGAGCGATTCGTGCGACCTTATGTTTACGCCGCAGAACCTTTCCGTGTCGGGCGGCTACATTGGCGCCTTTATCGCAAGTGCCTTGCAAAACGCCTTGGGTAAACCTATCGCCATGGTTGTCTTGCTGGGGCTTGTCGTCGTTGGTTTGGTCATTATCGGCTTTTCGGTGGGTGGCGTTTTGCGCTCCGCACGCGATCGCGCTGCCGATTTTGCCGAGCGTCGACGTGCCGATGTCAATGCGAGCCCGTGGGGCGATGAAGAGGCCCTGTCTGTTCCCGGCGTCGCTCGTCCGCACCTGAGCATTTTGCGCCAGAAGGGGACTGACGCCGCGGTGACCACGGTCATGGGTGGCGATGTCGACCCGGTTTTGGATGACGACGAGGACGATGACCCGTTTGTCGACGTATCCGAGTCGGTTGAAGCCGAGCGGGCCAAGACCACGCTGCTGCCGCGCCGTCATGCCAAGAAGGGCAAGACTGCGCCTAAGCTCAATACGAGTGAGCCCGACCCGTCTTGGTCCGATAGCGAGATTGAGCTCACCGAGGGCGATGACGAGGACGACGAGGCTCCGATTGAGACCGCAAAGACAACTTTGCTGCCGCGTCGCCATGCAAAGCGCGGCCAGGTCACCGGACAGCTTTCGATGGAGGACGATCCGGACAAGGTTGACGAGTCCGAGCCGCCGTTTTCCGTGAATCCCGTCTCGGCCGCCCCCCAGATCCCCGACTTCCTGAAGCACCCCAAGGTCGCTGACGCCTCAACCTCTACGGCCTCTGCCGCTCCTGCTGCGGCTGACAATGGGGGAGCGAGCGACACCGCAACTGACGCCGAGGGCGAAGAAGAGGACGGCCTCAAGCTTCCGCCGCTCGAAATCCTGCATGCCAACCCGCAGTCGGCTTCCGCTGCGTCTTCGGACAAGGAGCTGGAGCAGACCGCTGAGTCGCTGCAATCCACCTTGCTTGAGTTTGGCCGCAGTGCCCGCGTGGTCGGCTGGATCGCCGGCCCCACGGTGACGACCTTTAAGCTGCAGCCCGGTGAGGGCGAGCGTGTGAGCAAAATCTCGAGCCTCGAGGACGATATCGCGCTTTCGCTCGCTGCCCAGTCGGTGCGTATCTTTGCCCCGATCCCCGGCACCTCGCTCGTGGGCATCGAGATTCCCAACCGCAAGCGCCAGAACGTCAATCTGGGCGACGTGCTGCCCTATGTGAAGGGCGGTCCGCTCGAGCTCGCTATCGGCCGTGACGCCGAGGGCACGCCGGTCGTCGCCGACCTCGCAAAGATGCCTCACCTTTTGATCGCCGGTACGACTGGTTCTGGTAAGTCGGTGATGATCAACTCCATCATCACGACCTTGCTCATGCGCGCCCTTCCCGAGGACGTTCGCCTGATTATGGTCGACCCCAAGCGCGTCGAGCTTGCGGGCTATAACGGTCTGCCGCATCTCTATGTGCCCGTGGTGACCGAGCCTAAGCAGGCCGCGAGCGCTCTGCAATGGGCTGTGTCCGAGATGGAGCGTCGCCTGAAGGTTTTCGAGCGTCTCAACGTGCGTAAGATCTCGACCTACAATGAAAAGCAGGCCGCCGGCGAGTTTGAGCATTACGACAACCCGCCGCAAAAGATGCCCTACCTGGTCATCATCATCGACGAGCTTTCGGACCTGATGATGGTCGCCGGTAAGGATGTCGAGGCCTCGATCGTGCGTATTGCACAGCTGGGCCGTGCCGCCGGTATTCATCTTATCGTGGCCACGCAGCGCCCCAGCTCCAACGTGGTGACGGGCCTCATCAAGGCCAACATCACCAACCGCATCGCCTTTAACGTCGCCACGGGCATCGACTCGCGCGTCATCATCGACCAGATGGGCGCCGAGAAGCTCACCGGTTTGGGCGACATGCTGTTCTCCAAGGTCGACTGGGGCAAGCCCCGCCGTATCCAGGGCTGCTTTGTCTCGGACGACGAAATCAACGAGATTGTCGAGTTCGTCAAGTCGCAGAGCGAGCCCGACTACCACGAGGAGATTCTGTCCGCCGTGGCGCCCGCTTCCATGTCCATGGCTGGTGGCGGCGGCATTGTCCGCACCGGAGTCGCCGAGCCGCAAGACGATGATCCGCTCATTTGGGAAGCCGCCCATATTGTGGTGGAATCGCAGCTGGGCTCCACATCTGGCCTGCAACGCCGCCTGAAGGTTGGCTATGCGCGTGCCGGGCGTATTATGGACATGCTGGAAGAAAAGGGTGTCGTCGGCCCGCCCGACGGTTCCAAGCCGCGCGAGGTCCTGTTGGACGAGGAGGGGCTTGCCGCGCTGGAATCTGTCGACGCCGAGATGGCACGTGAAGATCGTGAGTTTGGAGGATTCTGATGGCTGCACGCTTTGGTGACATGCTGCTCGAGCAGCGTCGCCGAATGGGCCTTTCCATTCAGCAGGTCGCCAACACCATCAAAATCAGGCCGCAGATCATCGAGTTTTTCGAGACCGGTAACTTTGCTTCGATGCCGCCGCGCGGCTATGCGCAGGGCATGATTTCGAGCTATGCTCGTTTTTTGGGCCTCAATCCGCGCGAGGTCGTCAATGCCTACTTTGACGAACTGATGGCATACGAACGCGAAACGTCGCAGCAGGGCGGTCGTTTCCAGGACGCCGCCGGCTACGTCAATTCGCGTTCCTCTGTCGATAACGGGCGCTTCCTGATGGTTCAGGGCGGTCGTTCGACTCGCTATGGACAGCGTCCTCAGCAGGCCGGTTATATTACCGGGACGGGTTCGGGCGAGGAGATTCGCTCGCAGCGTGACCGGTTCCGCAGTACGCCGATGCCCGAGGACCGTGCACTTCCCGCTGCCCGCGGCGTGGCGCGTGACCCTCGTGCCGGCTACGGCGACGGCGGCTATTCCGATCGCGGTCACAGTGGTATCTCCACCGGACGCTCTCGCAGTGGCCATGCGGACGCCGATACCACGCAGGTGACGCCGCGTCTTCGCTCTCAACCACAGCCGTATGGCCAGCGCTCTTCGGCTCCGCGTGCGGGCCAGCGTGGCTATCAAGGCCGCGGTGAACTTGCGCCCCGCTCGGGTCAGCGCAGCCTTCAGGGCCAGGGTGGCTATTGCGGCCGTTCCGATAGCAATCGTGGCCGTATGCCTCAGGGAGGCGGCCGCAGCAGTTCCAGTCGTGGACGCGGCGGTTCCCGTGCTCCTCAAAACAACGGGCTCGATCCGCGTATCGTCTACGCCGGTATCGGTGCCGTGGCGTTGCTGCTGATCGTGCTCATCGTGGTACTTCTGCGCGGCTGCGCATCTTCGACGCCCGAGACCACGCCCGAGACGCCCGCTGTTACCAAGACGACGACCAAGAAGTCTTCTAAGAAGACCGAAACGGTCGACGAGGACGAAGACACCGATGAGGCGACGGATGAGTCGACCGGTTCGGACGCCACCAAGACGACGGCTAAAAAGGAAGAGAACGAGGCAACGAAGGTCAAGGTCTCCGTTGCCAAGGGAAAGACCGCGTGGATTGAGGTCAAGGTCGACGGAAAGTCGGTCTATGGCGCCCAGGCGACTGGCCCCTTTGAGCAGGAGTACACGCCCGAGTCCTCGATCGAGATCACCACGTCCAAGCCTTCCGATGTCACCGTTACCAAGAATGGCGAAAAGGTCCGTTACGATACCAAGACTTCGGGCGTGGCGCGTGTGACGATCACCGTTCCCAAGAAGGAGACGACCGATTCCGAGAATGGTGAAAGTTCTGATGGTGCCGACACCACCGACGGTACCGATACCACCGACGGCACCGATGCCCAGTCCACGGATGGCGCCGATGCCGCAACTGACGGTCAGACGCCCACCGATTCTACCGACTATTCGTACGATAGCTATTAAGCCGCTCGTACGCGAAAGGAAACATCATGGCTAAAGATTCCAGCTTCGACGTCGTGTCCGAGGTCAATATGCAAGAGGTCGACAACGCCTTCCAGCAGACCACGCGCGAGATTTCCCAGCGCTATGACCTGAAGGATTCCGGCGCCACGATTGAGCTTTCGAAGGGCGACAAGCTCTTTACGATCAACGCCCCGGCCGACTTTGTCTCCAAGCAGATCATCGATGTCCTGAGCTCCAAGCTCATCAAGCGCGGTATCGACCTCAAGGCTGTTTCGTGGGATGCTCCGCAGGCGGCATCGGGCGGCACCGTGCGCGTGCTCGGCCATATCGTCGAGGGTATCGACCAGGCGACCGCCAAGAAGATCAACAAGGACATCAAGGACCAAAAGCTCAAGGTCAAGGTGACCATCGAAGCTGACAAGCTGCGTGTTTCCTCTGCTTCGAAGGACGCGTTGCAGACCGTGATTCAGTTCCTGCGCGACCAGGACTACGGCCAGCCGCTGCAGTTCACCAACTACCGCTAATATCATTCGAAAGGACCGCTCTCCAACATGGATACACCGTTGGGCTCCGTGCTCTACATCACCCTCGGGTGCGCCAAGAACGAGGTCGATACCGACCGCATGCGTTCTCTTTTGACCGCCGCAGGCTACGAGGAGGCATTCGACCCGCAGGAGGCCGATATCGCCATCGTCAATACGTGCTCGTTCCTCGCCTCCGCAACGTCCGAGAGCATCGAGATCACGCTCGAGCTCGCCAACGAGGTGCAGGACGGCGTTCGTTCTTGCCCCATCGTCATGTGCGGCTGTGTGCCGTCGCGCTATGGCGACGACCTGCCTGACGAGCTGCCCGAGGTCGCTGCCTTTGTGAAGGCCGACGAGGAAGACGGCATCGTGGCAGTCATCGATGGCGTGCTGGGTGTCGAGCGTGAGATCGCGGCCTATATCCCTCAGGTCAAGCGTACCGTCGAGGGTGCCGTTGCCTACGTCAAGATTTCCGATGGCTGCAATCGTTTTTGCAGCTTCTGCATGATCCCCTATATTCGCGGTCGTTATCACTCGCGCAATGCCGAGAGCATTATTTCTGAGGTGCGCGACCTGGTTGCCGGTGGCGTGCGCGAGATCGTGCTGATCGGCCAGGACACGGGCATCTGGGGCACCGACTTTGCGGATGAGGACGTCGCCGAGGGCTCGCCGCGCAATCTGGCGCAGCTGCTGCGTGCCGTCGCCGAGGCCGTGCGCCCGCAGAACGTCTGGGTCCGCGTGCTCTACCTGCAGCCCGAGGGCATGACCGATGAGCTCATCGAGACGATTCGCGATACGCCCGAGGTGCTTCCCTATATCGATATCCCCGTGCAGCACTGCGACGCGCGCATTCTCAAGGCTATGCGCCGTTCTGGTTCGCGCCAGGAGCTCGAGGACCTGTTCCGCGATCTGCGTGAGCGTATCCCCGGCATCGTGATCCGTTCCACGGCCATGGTCGGCTTCCCGACCGAGACCGACGACGAGTTCCGCGACCTTATCGACTTTATGGACACCGTCGGCTTTGACTACACGAGCGTCTTTGCCTACTCGCAGGAGGAGGGCAGCCTGGCCGCTAAGATGGAGGGTCAGGTCGACGAAGAGGTCAAGCTCGAGCGCGCCCAGGAGGCCATGGACCTGGCTGAGTCGCTCGGTTTTGCCGCCACCGCCGCACATGTGGGCGAGCGCGCCCAGGTGATCGTCGACGGTATCGAAGAAACCGAGGACGGCGCCGAGCTGATCGGCCATGCCTGGTTCCAGGCGCCCGATTCCGATGGCGCGGTGCATCTGGACGCCAGCGAGGCGTCCGTGGGTGATATTCTGACCGTCGAGTTTACCGATAGCTTCTGCTATGAGCTTATCGGACATGTTGTGGAGTAGGAGAGCGTCGTGGCAAACGAGAGCAATAAGGAACTGACGAGTGTTTGGACGCCCGCCAACATCGTGACGTGCGTTCGCATCGTCTTTATCCCGGTGTTCATGATCGTGTCGGCGCTGTCTCACACGAGCGTTGCCGGTACGGACTGGAGCACCTTCGACGGCCCGCTCGCCGCCGCCGCCTTTATTCTGTACGTTATCCTGTCGTGCACCGATAAGGTCGACGGCTATCTGGCGCGCTCGCGCAACGAGATCACCGACTTCGGTAAGTTCTTGGACCCCATCGCCGACAAGCTACTCGTGTTCTCGGCCCTGCTGCTGTTCCTCGATTTTGGCGCGGTGACCGTGTGGTCCGTGTTCATTATCTTGTTCCGCGAGCTGTTGGTGAGCGCCCTTCGCATGGTCGCGAGTGCGGCCGGTGTGGTCATTGCCGCCGATAAGCTCGGCAAGTACAAGACGGCGACCACGATGGTCTCCATCTGCGGCTACCTGTGCGTCTTTGCGATGACCGGCCTCCAGTTGGGGCCTGCGGAGCTGTTGCTCGGTGTCTATGGCGTTTCACGCTTCCTGTACGCTGTTGCCGTTGTCCTGACCGTTATCTCGGGCGCCCAGTACTTCTGGAACTGCCGCAAGATCGTCTTTTCGGTTTAGGTCCTGGTGGGTATGGCGGACTCTTTTGAGCAGATTTCCGCACATAACGAGGAGCTGGCGCGCGATATTGTCGAGCGCGCGAGCGCTCGGGGCGTGACGGTTTCTACGGCTGAGTCGCTGACGGCGGGTATGATCGCCTCGACGATTGCCGATATCCCGGGCGCCTCGGCGGTGCTGCGCGGCGGTGCGGTGACCTATTGCGATGAGATCAAGCATCGTGTTCTGGGTGTTGAGCAGGAGACGCTCGATCGGTTTAGCGCCGTGTCGCACCAGACGGCGCGCGAGATGGCCGCGGGCTCGCTGGACCTCTATCAGAGCGATGTGGCCGTGAGCGCAACGGGCTACGCTGGGCCCGGTGGTGGCACCGAGCAAGACCCCGCCGGCATGTTCTATATTGGCTGGGCGTATCGCGTGGCTGATGGGGAAGTGCCGATCGTGGACTCTGTGCGTTGCCACTATGAGGGCGACCGTTCGTGTGTTCGTGCCCATGCGGTCACGGAGGCATTGGGACGCATTGCCCTTGTGCTCAACTCTATGGAATAGGCGTGTTTTAAGGGGCCTTAGGGCCCCTTAATTGTGGAGATGGGGACCTCTGACGAATTTAGCTTTTGTGCTGGTCATAGGTGTATTATCTCCTTCCTTGTTTTTATTTGGCCCTATGTGGTCAAGCATTTGGACAGTGTTTGGTCGGCGTTTGGTTGGGTTTTGGAAAGACTGCCTGCATATGATTGGTCTGAACGGTTGACCACGAACAGCCGTTCGTTTATTATCGATGCAGGTTGTTAAGAGGAGGGCTATTCATGGCCAAGAATTCAGGTCCCGTACGTACCGTCCATGCACCCACGACGGGCAAAGAGCGCGAAGAGATGATCGCCACCACCAAGGCCGAGATCGAGAAGAAGTTCGGTCAAGGTTCCATCATGAGGTATGGTGACGGCGGCCCCGAGCTCGAGGTCGAGGCCATCCCCACGGGTGCTCTGGCGCTCGATGCCGCTCTGGGTATCGGCGGTGTGCCGCGCGGCCGTATCGTCGAGATTTACGGTCCCGAGTCCTCCGGTAAGACGACGCTTTCGCTCGAGATCTTGGCCGAGGCCCAGGCAATGGGTGGCGTCGTGGCGTTTATCGATGCCGAGCACGCGCTCGATCCCACGTATGCCGCGCGCATTGGCGTGGATATCGACGAGGTATTGATTTCCCAGCCCGATACGGGTGAGCAGGCGCTCGAGATTGTTGACATGCTCGTGCGTTCCGGCGCCATCGATGCCATCGTCGTCGACTCCGTCGCCGCGCTGACCCCGCGTGCCGAGATCGAGGGAGAGATCGGCGATACCACGGTCGGTTTGCAAGCTCGCCTGATGAGTCAGGCGCTCCGCAAGCTCGCCGGCTCGCTGTCCAAGTCCAATACGACATGCATCTTCATCAACCAGCTGCGAGAGAAGATCGGCGTCATGTTCGGCAACCCCGAGACCACGACGGGCGGCCGTGCCCTTAAGTTCTTCTCTTCGGTGCGTATCGACATTCGCCGCATCGACAGCATTAAGCTTAAGGATGAGGTTATCGGTAACCGCGTGCGCGCCAAGGTCGTTAAGAACAAGGTGGCCGCTCCGTTCCGTTCTGCTGAGTTCGACATCATGTACGGTACGGGCATCTCTAAGGAGGGCTCGATTCTGGACATGGCTGTCGAGTGCGGCATCTGCAAGAAGATGGGCTCCTGGTTCGCCTATGGCGAGGACAAGCTCGGCAACGGTCGCGAGGCCGCCAAGGCGTTCCTGCGCGAACACCCCGATTGCGCCGACGAGATTGAGCATAAGGTTCGCCTTGCCTGCGGGCTTGAGTTTGATGACGATGCTCCGTCCGAGGTCGAGCTGACCGATCAGCCTGCGCCTGAGGAGTTTGACGAGCTTTACGCCATCGATGGTTCCGCCATGCTCGATGATGACGACGAGTAGCGGTTACGCTCATGTCGTATACGGTGACCGAGGCCACGGTCGTCTTTCCCGATAAGAAGGCGGCCTCCTCGTTCTCGAGCGGCTATGCGTCAAAAAAGCCTTGCGCACATATCGATTGTGAGCTTGAGGGCGGTTTTGAGCGGTCCATTTGGATCCCCGTGCGGGTCGCGCGGCTGTATGTCAAAAATCGCCCCGATCTTCCCTGTGATTGGGATAACTTTCGTGAAGCGGTGCAGCTCATCGAGCGTAAATGTGCACTTACCATGGTGACCGAGATGCTATCGCGACGCGACCATGCGACGGGTGAGGTCTGTGACAAGTTGGCACGCTACGGCTTTCGCCAGCCCGCGATCGATTTCGCCGTCGAGCGCGCCACCGAGTATCGCTTTTTAGACGAGAACCGCTTTTGCTCGTACTTTATCGAGGAACGCAAGCGGCGCGGTTGGGGACAGCGTAAAATCGAGACCGAGCTCAAGCGCCGTCATGTCGTGCTCGATGACATTCCCGGTTATCCGGAGGATTATTTTGCCGTCGAAGACGATTTGGCGCGTGCGTCAGCCCTGCTCGCCAAGCGGCGTGTTCCAGAGACGCGCGGATTCGAAAAACTGGTTCGGTTTTTGATGGGCAAGGGCTTCTCGTATCACATCGCCGCCGATGCCGTTAAGGCACGTCTCGATGCCGAACGTGAGGAATGTGCGGTTTAGGCGTATGCGTTTTGTGGCCCTGCCGTTCACCGCGTTTTAGCCGCCGTGCTGGGGCCATTTATTTGACAGTTGTTGTGGTTCAACGTACGATAAACACTGTCATTTGCTTTGTGATATGTGCTCATCTGTGATGAGTTTGTTTATATGTTTATCTGTATCCGACCCGCATAAGCTGCGCCCATATTACTCAAATGTCGCGAGCCGTTCGTAAGGACGGTTCGCTTTGTTGTGTAACGAATCCATAAAAAGGAGTGAGCATGCCTATCATCGCAGCGCTCGTTGGCATCGTTTTGGGTGCCATCGCCGCCATTGCCTACATGCGCACCGCCAAGCAGGGTAGTCTTCACGAGGCCGACGAAAAAATCCAGTCGGCACACGCACAGGCTGAGTCCCTGATCGGTGATGCCAAGCGTCAGGCCGAGACCCTCAAAAAAGAGGCTCTGCTCGAGGCTAAAGAGGAGATCATCAAGAACAAGCAGGCCGCCGAGGCCGAGGACAAGCAGCGTAAGAACGAGATTCGTACGCTCGAGAACCGCGTGATGCAGCGCGAGGAATCCCTCGATCGCCGCAACGACGCTCTCGACAAGCGCGAGCATCAGCTGTCCAGCCAGGCCGGTCAGGTCGAGAAGCGCTCCCGTGAGCTCGAGGAGCTCTGCGCAAAGCAGACCTCCGAGCTCGAGCGTATCGCCGACCTTACCCGCGAGGACGCCCACAAGGAGCTCCTCGATAAGGTTCGCGGCGAGGTCACCCACGAGGCCGCCACGATCATTCGCGAGTCCGAGCAGCAGGTTCGCGCCGAGTGCCACAAGACCGCCCAGGAGATTCTGTCTCTGGCGATTCAGCGCTGCGCTGCCGATCACACTGCCGAGGTCACCGTTACCTCCGTGCACATTCCCTCTGATGACCTCAAGGGCCGTATCATCGGTCGCGAGGGTCGCAACATCCGGACCTTCGAGCAGGTTTCCGGCGTCAACCTCGTGATCGACGACACGCCCGAGACCGTCGTTCTTTCGAGCTTCGACCCGGTCCGTCGTGAGACCGCCCGTGTCGCCCTCGAGAACCTCATCGCCGACGGCCGCATTCACCCTGCCCGTATCGAGGAGATGTATCACAAGGCCGCCGACCTGGTTCAGCAGCGCGTGCGCGAGGCTGGCGAGCAGGCTGCCTTCGATACCGGCATCCACGATCTGCACCCCGAGATCGTCAAGACCCTTGGTGCCCTGCGCTACCGTACCTCGTTTGGTCAGAACGTGCTTCAGCATTCCCTCGAGGTCTCTGATCTGTGCGGCGTGATGGCTTCCGAGCTTGGCCTGGACGTTGTGACCGCCAAGCGCGCCGGCCTGCTGCACGACCTGGGCAAGGCAATCGACCACGACGTCGAGGGCCCGCATGCCGTCATCGGCGCCGAGCTTGCCCGCCGTTATGGCGAGAAGCCCGTTATCGTCCACGCTATCGAGGCTCACCATGCCGATGTCGACCCCAATACGGTGCTCGATGTCCTGGTACAGGCCGCCGATGCTGTCTCTGCCTCTCGCCCCGGTGCCCGTCGCGAGTCTGCCGAGAACTACATCAAGCGTCTTGAGAAGCTCGAGGAGATCGCCAACTCTCATGACGGCGTCGAACGTACCTATGCCATGCAGGCCGGTCGCGAGGTCCACGTCATGGTCCAGCCGGACAAGATTTCCGATGCCCAGTCCACGGTCCTGGCTCACGATATCGCCCATCAGATCGAGGAAGAGATGGAGTATCCCGGTCAGGTGCGCGTCGTCGTGATTCGCGAGAGCCGCGCTGTCGATATCGCTAAATAACATGAGCGACGCGAACGAGCTCATCTCATTTATCGCGTCGATGTCGGGGGAGGGCAACCTTCGCGTCGAGGAGAACCTTGGCGAGGGGTATGTCCGCCTCCGCGTTTCGGAGGCCGAGCGGCGCCAGGCAAAGCACGACATTCAGCATGTCGAGGATATCGTCATCGAAATGCTCCGTAATGCTCGCGATGCCGGCGCCGACAAGGTCTATCTCGCCACGACCAAGGAAGACGGCGTCCGCACGCTTGTCTTTCTGGATAACGGTTCGGGAGTTCCGCAGGATATGCAAGAGCGAATCTTTGATGCCCGCGTTACCTCCAAGCTCGAGAGCATGAAGATGGACCGTTGGGGCGTTCACGGTCGTGGCATGGCATTGTTTTCGATCAAGCAGAACACCGATGAGGCCCGTGTGGCCACGTCCGGCGTCGATCTTGGTTCAGCCTTTAAGGTGAGCGTCGCGGCCGACCGCCTCAGTGAGCGTGCCGATCAGTCCAGCTGGCCCCAGGCCGTCAAGGATGAGGACGGACGTTATGTCTGTGCTCGCGGTCCGCATAATATTATTCGCGCTGCTTGTGAGTTTGCGCTCGAGGAGTTGCGTGGTTGCGATGTCTATCTTGGTTCTCCGTCCGAGATTGCCGCGACCCTTTATGCTCAGGCGTCAAGCCGGCTTGATACGTCTCGTCTCCTGTTCATTGATGACGAGAGCGAGCTTCCGGTTGTCGATCGTTTAGGCCTTGCTTCTGATGCCGAGGACTTTATCCGTATCTGTTCGGGTTTGGGTCTTGAGATGTCCGAGCGCACGGCCCATCGCATTTTGGCAGGGCAGATTAAGCCTGTTCGCGGTGTGACCGCGCGTCTGCTGCGCGAGCGCGACTCGTCCTCGCATGCGCCGGCTCCTGTCGATCTCGCGAAGGATCGTCGCGGGCTACGTATTGCTAAGGATGACATGGCACAGTTTTCGCGTGCTGTGGAGCGCGATTTTAATGACCTTGCTGCCCGGTACTATCTCAACCTTTGCGGCGACCCAAAGATTCGCGTTTCGCGTGATCGAATCACCGTGACCTTTGATCTTGCCAAAGAGGAATAGTGCCTTTACCGAGTCCACTCGGTACGATACAGTTATTGCAGTTAAAACGTACTTTTAAATGCAGGAGTTTCTTCATGGATTGCCTGAAGGTATCAAGCAAATCATCGCCCGCGTCCGTTGCCGGCGCCATCGCCGGCATGGTCAAGGATGGTGTACCCGTCAACATCCAGTGTGTCGGCGCCGGTGCCGTCAACCAGGCCATTAAGGCCGTTGCTATCGCGCGCGGTTTTTTGATTCCAACCGGTTTTGATATTTCCTGCGCGCCCGTGTTCTCCGACATCCTCATTAACGGGGAGTCGCGCACGGCCATCCGCCTTTCTATCTACGTTCACCAGATCAATCGAGCTGCTATGGATAACGTCGTCATTGATGATGTTAAGCCTGTGGCATAGCTTCTGCTTGCTTTGTTTCGCTCCCCATCGTTAGGACTTATGCACATGGACCAGCGTTCCGTACGCGATATTCTTGCCGGTAAAACCTACTTTATCCGCACCTTTGGCTGCCAGATGAATCAGCACGATTCCGAGCGCGTGAGCGGTCTGCTTGATTCGTATGGCTGCCTCATGGCGCTCGATCCCGCGCATGCCGATATCGTTGTCTTCATGACGTGCTGCGTGCGCGAGGCCGCCGATACTCGCCTGTACGGTCAGTGCAATTCCTGCAAAAGCCTGCCGCCTTCGCCTTCTGGCAAGCGCGTGGTTGCCGTTGGTGGCTGCATCGCGCAGCGCGATGGCGAGGGCCTGCTCACCAACGTCGATAACGTCAATGTCATCTTTGGCACGCATTCCATCGCGCATGTGGCCGAGCTCATTGCCGAGGCGTTCCTTGATGGCAAGCGTCATATCCGCACCAATGAGCATGAGGATACGGACGCCATGAGCATGCCGTGGCATCGCGAGACTCAGTATCACGCTTGGGTGCCCATCATGACGGGCTGCAATAATTTTTGCACCTATTGCATCGTGCCGTACGTGCGCGGTCGCGAAAAGAGCCGCCCCTTCGAGGAGATTGTCGACGAGGTGACCGGTTTGGTGCGCCAGGGCGTGCGTGAGATTACGCTGTTGGGCCAAAACGTTAATTCATATGGTCGCGATCTGTTTGGCAAGCCGCGTTTTGCCGATCTGCTGCGTGCCGTGGGCGATACGGGCGTGGAGCGTATCTTCTTTACGTCTTCGCATCCCAAGGATCTGCTGCCCGAGACCATCGACGCCATGGCCGAGACATCTGCCGTTATGCCGCAACTGCACCTGGCCGTCCAGTCAGGTTCGACGCGCATCCTTAAAGAGATGAATCGTCGTTATACGCGCGAGGATTATCTGGGTCTGGTCGATCGTATTCGTAACCGTATGCCCGATATTGCGCTTTCGACCGACATCATCGTGGGCTTCCCGGGCGAGACCGAGGAAGACTTTGAGCAGACGCTCTCGCTTGCCGAGACGGTTCGTTATGCCCAGGCCTACACGTTTATTTACTCCAAGCGCGCCGGTACCCCGGCAGCTGAGATTTATGATCCCACCCCGCATGAGGTTATCCTTGAGCGCTTTAACCGTCTGGTCAAGGTTATCGAGACGACGGCTCATGAGTATAACCAGGGCGAGCTTCACACCGTGGTGCCTGCGCTTATTGAGGGTACGAGCAAGAAGAACGACGCTGTTCTTCTGGGGAAAAGCCCCAAGAACCAGACGGTGCATGCGCCGATTCCCGCTGGCTATAGCATCGATCAGCTCGTCGGCAAAATCGTCGACGTTGATATTGATGTCGCCAAAACGTGGTATCTGTCTGGCTCCGTCGTGGGCGAGCCTCGCTAATGATTTCCACCGGTGCAAGCCTTTCTGCCGTAGCGATTGTCGGTCCGACGGCGGTCGGTAAAAGCGATGTTGCCGACCGCCTGGCCGCTCGTCTTTCGTCCGAAGTGTTGTCTTGTGACGCGATGCAAATCTATCGTGGCATGGACATCGGTACGGCCAAGATGATGCCCGAGGAGTGCTCGGTGCCCCTGCGCCTTGTCGATATCGTGGATCCGGGCGTCGCGTATTCAGCTGCGCTCTATCAGACGGATGCCCGGGCGCATATCGAGCGTTTGCTTGGCGAGCAACGTCTTCCGGTCTTTTGCGGCGGTACGGGCCTGTATCTCAAGGCTGCACTCGATGAAATGGATTTTCCTTCGGGAGAACTCGAGGACGAACGCCGCACGGGCTATCAGGAACTTGCCGAGCGTATTGGCGAGGAGGCGCTGCATGCCCTGCTTGCCGAGCGCGATCCGGAATCTGCTGCCGTGATTCATCCCCATAACGTGCGTCGTGTGATTCGTGCGCTCGAGATGCATGATGACGGTGTGTCGTATGCCGAGCAGAAGTCGAAATTCAGCGTCCCGCGCGAGCGTTATCATGCCTTGTGGTTTGGTCTGACGCGTAGCCGTGAAGTGCTCTATGAGCGCATTAACCTGCGAGTCGACCTTATGTTTGAGCAGGGACTGGTTGATGAGGTCCGTGGCCTTTTGGACCAGGGCTTGGGTGATGCACTCACATCGATGCAGGCAATCGGTTACAAAGAGATTATTGATGCCTTGCGTGGCGCTATTACCATGGATGAGGCCCGTGAGCTTATCAAGATTCGCTCCCGTCGCTATGCCAAGCGCCAGCTTTCCTGGTTTAAGCGTGACGATCGTATTGTGTGGTTCGATATGGATGACTTCACGATCGATGAGGTCGTCGAAGATATTTATCGTCGCATCGAGGCTGTCTAATGGCTCGTTTCCCTTTGGTCCCCACGGCTCCTGAACCCGAGCGCGCCATCTTGGTTGGTGTTGAGTGGCGCGATAATGCCTGGCCGCTTGACCGTTCGCTCGATGAGCTTGAGCGTCTGGCCCACACTGCTGGTGCTCAATGCGTGGCGCGCTTGTCGCAGCGCCTAGTCAAGCCCTATCCCAAATCGTTTATCGGCTCCGGCAAGGTCGAGGAGCTGTGCGGTTTGGTGCATCGCATGGATGCGGATGTTGTTATCTTCGACGACGACCTGACGCCCTCACAGCAGTCCTATCTTGAGAAAGCCGTGGGCGAACCGGTCAAGATTATTGACCGTACGGCGTTGATTTTGGATATCTTTGGCCTGCATGCCCAGACGCGTGAGGGCCGCTTACAGGTTCAGCTGGCACAGTTGCAGTATCTGCTGCCTCGTCTGCGAGGTATGTGGAGCCATCTTGCAAAGGAACAGACGCGTGGCGGCATTGGATCGCGTTTTGGCCAGGGCGAAAGCCAGCTCGAGGTCGACCGTCGCCTGATTCGCAATAAGATCGCGGCGCTTCGACGCGAACTGAAACAGGTTGAGCAACGTCGCGATGTGCAATCGAAAAGCCGTATTGAATCGCCGGCGTTTCGCGTGGCGCTGGCTGGTTACACCAATGCCGGCAAGTCGACGTTGCTTAATCGTTTGACGGGATCCACGGTACTTTCGCAGGATAAGCTGTTTGCCACGCTCGATCCTACAACGCGCTCGTACCGTTTGCCCGGTGGCCGTGGCATGACGATCACCGATACCGTCGGCTTTATTCAAAAGCTGCCCCATGGCCTGGTCGACGCGTTTAAATCTACGCTTTCTGAGGTGCTCGGCGCCGATTTGATTCTTAAAGTTGTGGATGCTTCCGATGAGGATTACGAGCGTCAGCTTGAGGCGGTTGATCGTGTCCTTGACGAGATCGGTGCCGGTGAGCGCTTGACGCTTACCGTGTTCAATAAAATTGATCTGCTCGATAGCGTCGATCGCTTGAGCTTTCGCCGGCGCTATCCCGAGGCGGTGCTGTTCTCGGCTCAGACGGGTGAGGGTCTTGATGACTTAGTCGACCGCATCGCTCGTGAAGCGGCCGCCACGGACGTGTTGCTCTCGGCCGATATCCCGTATCGAGAGGGCGCGTTAATCACGCTCGTGCACGAACAGGGAACCCTTCTGCACGAGGAATACCTCGAGGACGGCGTTCGTATTGTGGCAAAGCTTCCGGACCGTATCGCACCACGTCTTGAGCGTTACCGAACGGAATAAATCAGCTCCAGTACACCCAAGATAACCGGTTGATGAAGCAGGTAGAACGGCAGTGCATGGCGTCCGAGGCTTGCGAGCGCCGGGATGGGATTTTCATAGGCCCATGCTGGTGCCTCGCAGTTTGCTTTCTGAGCCGTGCGCGCGGCAAAGAAGCCGGTACCGTCAAGATTCTTTCGCAAATTGATCGAGGCGGCCTCGGCC
>NZ_QSPN01000008.1:0-108015 GCF_003436455.1 Collinsella sp. TM05-37
AAGAAGGGGGAGGCCTCGCGGCCTCCCCCTTTTTTTGCGTTTACGGGGCGTGAATGACTCAATTACACCAGACGATCTTGTTGTTTTCGGTATTGAGCCTTTATTTAAAGAAAATAAATCGTATAACAAGGGCAACTGCTATGGCCGCAATGATCATAAGCAGGATTGTCAGCTGATGCTGCTTGCGTCGTTTACTTGACGAAACGAAGATTGATTTTCCCTGTTTTGGAGTCTCGAGATAGCGAGCCGAATGCGTCAAGGTTTGCTTGGGTCGAGGCCCTCTTTGTTGATGAGCGGCGGATGCTTTCATCGGCTCATCACTAGCTGCGCTGTTTTTAGATAATGGTGCGTCTTTCAGATATACAGGGTCTCCCGAGGCAACGCCCATATGTTTACGTCCCGTTTGGGCTTCTTCGAGCGTTTGATATCGGTTTCTTGTCACATATTTGGGCTCTGGGCCATTGATGGGCTCTTGCGAGATGTGGGGGCGATGGAATCGAATCGGTTGCGGGCTGGATGCTTCGTCCTGCTCCGGCATAAACGTGTTGTCCTGTTTTTGATCGTTCATGATGCCCTTAGCTCGTCATCAATATCGTGTATGCGCCCATTGTAAGCCAGCCGTCTAGTTTTGATGGGATTGCATACATTATTTAAGCCTTCGTTCAAATTCCGTTTATTAGACAAAACCTTAGTCAACCAGACTTAGATATGCTTATATCAATAGACTCAAAAACTTTATAGTCGATGTATATATAAGAAGCGGCTGGGCATATATAACAGCGTCAAAAGAAGTCCCAGTCACCTAGAAGATGACTCGGCAGTCCTTAAAAGGAGTGGTAAACATGGCAAGCATGGTTCCTTATCGTTCGGTTTTTGGCGTTCGTCCTTCTGCTAGCTCGCTGTTCGATTTGTTTGATGATATGACCGATCTTGCAAACAACTCGATTGCTTCCAAGGCGTTCCCCGTTGATGTCGAGGACAAGGGCGATGGTTATGAGGTCAAGGCCTATCTGACCGGCGTCGCTAAGGATGATATCGACGTTGAGCTTAACGAGGGTCGCCTGTCGATTAGCGTGAACGTTGTGGAGGACGAGGAGAACGAGGGCAAGAACTTCCTGCAGAAGGAGTTTAGCTCGTACAGCGCGACGCGCGGCGTGTATCTGAAGGACGCTTCGAGCGAGGGCCTTTCGGCTAAGTATGCTGACGGCATCCTGACCGTTAAGGTTCCCAAGATTGTCGAGAAGAAGAACGTTACGAAGATCTCCATCGACTAACGATGGCTCTGCTTCAATCGAGAGTATGAGTTAAGGGGGGCTGGGAAGTGATTCCCAGCCTCCCCTTTGTTGTCTTGAGGGGCTATTGAATGGTTGTCGGTTGATATTGGCTTGCAGGGCGTATCGAGAGCTTCCGCGGCCCTTGAAGACGGGTGGCAGAACTGCCGAGTTCATCATCGAGACTTGCATCAAGCGCGTTGGCATAGCTTTTGACGGTAAGGCTTGGACGATTATTGTCCTGGCTGATGTGCATGGCGATGAGTTGTTCGGTGCGATCGGTAACAAGTTCGCGCGCGGCTTCGGCGGCCTGGTTGTTGGAGAGGTGCCCCTTTGTGGACAGGATGCGCTCCTGAAGAAAGCGGGGGTACGCTCCTTCGCGCAACATAGTTACATCGTGGTTACTTTCGAGCGCGAGAACTCGACAGTCTTTGAGGATGCCTATGGCCTTGCTCGATAACTCTCCGGTGTCGGTGGCAAACCCAATGGAATCATCGAGAGCATTAAATCGATAGCCGACAGGATTGATGACATCGTGCGATGTTGAGTAGGTTTGCACGTGGATGCCGGCAATGGGGAGCGTGTCGCCGGGGTCAAATTCCTCTACGGGCAGGTGCGCGAGGTTTTCTTTGCATGAAAGGGTATCCCTGCTGGCAAAGAGGGGACCATGCCAGTGCTTGCACCATACATCGAGCCCCTTGATATGGTCACCATGCTCATGGGTGATTACAAGAGCGGCGACGTCGTCTGCCGAGAGGCCAAGCTCCGCCATGCGTTTAAGTGTCTCGCGGCGGGACAGGCCGTTGTCGATCATGATGAGCCCCTGAGGCCCCTCGACGAGTGCGCAGTTGCCTTTTGAGCCGCTGCCGAGGATATGAAGGTGCAGGCGAGACATAAGATTCCAAAGGATACAATGAGTGCGGACGAATAGAGGAGTAAGCGAATGCCAACGGTATCTCAGCACTATGGACATCATGCCGCGCCGAGGACGGATAAGAGCGTCCTGGCAACGCGGCAGGCCGCTGCCCCCGTAGTGCTCATGGTATCAGGCGGTGCGGACTCGACGGCGCTGCTCCTTATGGCTTGCACATCAAAGCTGGATATCCAGGACGGGCGCGGCGTCGCTCCCATTGCGCGCGAGCGATTGCACGTGCTGCATGTAAACCATCATCTGCGCGGGGAGGCATCCGATGGCGACGAGGCCTTTGTACGTGACCTGTGCGCGCAATACGGCTTGCCGCTGTGTGTTGAGCATGCCTATTTTGATGACGAATCGGGCAATATCGAGGCTGCGGCTCGCGAGGTGCGCTATGCCGCGGCACGGAGATATGTTCGCGAACTTTGTGCCGAATCGGGCGCACCGCGGACGGCGGCTCGTATCTGTACCGCGCATACTTCGTCGGACCGCGCGGAAACATTTTTGATGAATGCCATTAAAGGGTCGGGTCCCGCGGGTCTATCGAGCATTCCGCGCCGTCGGAACATTGTGGTTCGCCCCTTGCTCGACCTCACGCACGATGAGCTCGTGAGCTATCTGCAGGTGCACGGTCAGCCATGGCGGGAAGATGAAAGCAACGAGGACGTTTCGTACCTGCGCAACTATGTACGCCATCGGGTGATGCCGGTGGTGGCACAGCGCAACGCGAGCGTCTGTAAGACGATTGGCGCCGCTTGCGAAATTCTGGGCGACGAAGACGCCTTTCTTTCCCAGCTTTCGGCACAGGCGTTTCGAAGCTGCCTGCGCAAGGAAGCGGCGGGCGCACTTGTGCTCGATGCGCGCCGTCTTGCCGCCGCTGAGGTTGTGATTGCACGGCGTATCGTGCGATTGGCGATTAAGCGCATCGATCCCGACGCGCGACCGGAGATGCGGCACGTGGAGCGCGTGCTCGCCTGCGTCGCTGCGGGCTCGGGCTCGGTTACGCTTCCTGCGGGAATTGATGCCCGTGTGGAGTTTGGCACGCTGGCGTTCAAGGCCCCGGCGGCGCGCGAGGGTTTAGTGGCCGATTGGATCTCCGTTCCCGGTCGTCTGCCGCTGGGGGCGGGGCATATGCTGACAGCGGAGCCGATGGCTGTGGAGCCGGGGTGCAATATCGTGCACCGTGCCCGCGAGCTTGCTGCTGCCGGAAAGGTTGCGGCCTTGGTGGATGCGGCGGCCCTGGGGTTTGCCGACCGCGATAGCGAGCGGATGTTAGCCGGCTCGCGCGGGGAGATTCCCACCGAGGCACGATCGGCGCGCCTGTGGGTGGATAGCCCTGTGCCGGGAGACGTGATGTGCCCGTTGGGGATGAACGGCCGAAGCAAGAAAGTGTCAGACCTGTTGAACGAGGCGCGCATTCCTGTTTCAGACCGCTCTGGCGTACCCGTGGTAAGAACGGCTCCGGGAGGTGCCGTAGTATGGGTCGCGGGCGTTCGCGCGGACGAGCGTTTTAAATGCACGGCCGCAACGCGCGTGGCATATCTGCTTCGTGTGGTCGATGCGGAATAGCGCTTCGCGCCAGCTATTCTGTGCGACGTTGACGGTATTCCCGCGCTGATGGCGCACGTGCTGGTAAATATACCCCGTGCGCTGCTAGAATGTGTAGTTCGCGTCCATGCGGCGGTGCGTGGGCGATAAGCACAAGAAAGGGTTGTCATGGCTTCTCAACATCCGGATATCGAGAAGGTTCTGTTTACGCAGGAGGATATCGACGGTATCGTCTCTCGCCTAGGCGAGCAGATTACTCGCGACTACGCGGGTAAGGATCTGGTGCTGATTGCGGTCCTGCGCGGCGCCGTGGTCTTTATGGGCGACCTGATGCGCAAGATCGAGCTGCCGACCAACATCGATTTCATGGCTGTTTCGAGCTATGGCGACGGTGTGAAGTCCTCGGGCATCGTGCGTATCATTAAGGACCTGGATATCGACATCCGTGGTCGCGACGTGCTGATCGTCGAGGACATTCTGGACTCGGGCCTGACCCTCAAGTACCTGATGAAGAACCTCGAGAGCCGCAAGCCCGCTTCTCTGGAGGTCGCCGCCTTCCTATGGAAGGACGTTGAGGACCGTACCTCGGCCGTCACGCCCAAGTATGTTGGAACCCATTGCCCCGATGCCTTTGTGGTGGGCTACGGCCTCGACTATGCCGAGCGCTATCGCAACCTTCCGTATCTGGGCATTTTGAAACCGGAGGTTTATTCGTAAGATGCCCGACGACCGTAACGATAACAATTCCCAGACTCCCCGGGAGCCTAAGATCCCGGGGATGCCCGGAGGCAAGAAGCCCACGCGTACGGGCTGGCTGTATTTTATTTTGGCTTGCGCGCTTCTGGGCTACGCCTTCTTTAACATGGGCTCCGGCTTTGCCAGCTCCAGCAATACCGTTAAGCTCGCGACGAGCGAGATGGTGAGCGCCATTAAGCAGGATCGCGTCGAAGATTTGACCTATACGGTTCAAGACGGAAGCGTGGCTGGTCATTACTGGAAGACGAAAAAGGACAAGGGTGATACGAGCGAGCTCAAGAGCTTCTCCTCGACCTATGTCGGCTCCGATTCGCTTGCCGAGCTTATGGCGGAGCACCCTGACACCAAGTACATCGTCAACACCAACGACCCCGATTTTTGGGGCGACTTGGCGATGAGTGTGCTGCCGACGATTGCCCTGATCGCCATCATGTTCTACTTTATGCGCCAGATGATGGGCGCCAATAATAGGAACATGCAGTTTGGCAAGACCAATGCCAAGACCAACGAGGCTACGCGTCCCAAGGTCAAGTTTGAGGATGTCGCTGGCGTGGATGAGGCGGTCGAGGAGCTCGAAGAGATTCGCGATTTCTTGAGCGACCCGGACCGCTATCGCAAGCTGGGCGCCAAGATTCCCCGCGGCGTGTTGCTGGTGGGCCCTCCGGGTACCGGTAAGACGTTGCTGGCCAAGGCCGTTGCCGGCGAGGCGGGCGTGCCGTTCTTTAGCATCTCGGGCTCTGACTTTGTTGAGATGTTCGTGGGCGTCGGCGCCAGCCGCGTGCGCGACCTTTTTAAGGAGGCCAAGTCTCAGGCTCCGTCAATCATCTTTATTGACGAGATCGATGCCGTGGGACGTCAGCGCGGAGCCGGTTTGGGCGGCGGCCACGACGAGCGCGAGCAGACGCTCAACCAGCTGCTGGTCGAGATGGACGGTTTTGAGGAAAGCGAGTCGGTCATCCTGATCGCCGCGACCAACCGCCCCGACATTCTGGATCCGGCGCTGCTGCGTCCCGGCCGTTTTGACCGCCAAGTCACGGTTGACCGCCCGGACGTAAAGGGCCGCGAGCAGATCTTGCGCGTGCATGCTGAGAACAAGCCGATGGACGAGGACGTTAAGTTTGAGAAGCTCGCCCAGATGACCGTTGGCTTTACTGGTGCCGATTTGGCGAACCTGCTCAACGAGTCTGCGCTGCTGGCCGCTCGCCGTCATCGTTCTGTGATCTCGATGGACGAGGTCGAGGAGTCGATGGAGCGTGTGATTGCCGGACCGCAACGCAAGGGCCGCGTGATGACCGAAGCCGAGCGCACCACGATTGCCTACCATGAGAGCGGTCACGCTTTGGTGGGCCACATCTTGGAGCATTCCGATCCGGTTCATAAGATTTCGATTGTCAGCCGCGGCCAGGCTCTGGGCTACACGTTGCAGCTTCCGCAGGAGGATCACTTCCTCAAGACCAAGAACGAGATGCTCGACGAGCTCGCCGTGTTCTTGGGCGGTCGCGTTGCCGAGGAGCTCATGTGCGACGACATCACGTCGGGCGCGAGCAACGATCTGGAGCGCGCGACTAAGATGGCGCGCGAGATGGTCACGCGCCTGGGCATGAGCGAGGAGCTGGGCACGCAAGTGTTTGGCGAGGCGCAACATCAGGTGTTCCTTGGTCGCGATTACGCCGATCACCAGGATTACTCCGAGGAGACGGCGCGCCGCATCGATATCGAGGTTCAGCGCATTATGCGTGAGGCCCATCGTCGTGCGGTCGAGATCCTGGACGCCCGTCGCGATCAGCTCGATCTGATGGCGAAGGTGCTGCTTGAGCGCGAGACTGTCGAGGGCGATGCCGTGAATGCCCTGCTCGATAACGAGTGGGACGCCTACCTTGAGCGCGAGGGCGATATCCTGGCGGCCAAGGAGGAGCGCAATGCCAAGGCGGCCGGCATGCCGACCAAGAAGCGCGCGCCTCGTATGAGCGAGGAGGAACTGGCGGCTGATGCCGCGGCCTTTGCGCAGGCGGCCATGCAGGAGGATGCCGAAGCCGCATCCGATGATGCTGGCGATGGCAATGCTGTCAACGCTGACGGCAACACCGACGCCGACAAATAGTTCTTGTAGCGAAAGCCTCCGCGGGGAAACCTGCGGAGGTTTTTTCCTTTGTTGATTGGGGACAGACTTAAATGAGCGTTTTCACGCATTTAAGTCTGTCCCCAATCAACAATGTAGCGCTCTAGTTGGCTAAAGCGTACAATAGCGCCTATGCGAAAGGGGAACAGATGATCAACGAAACTATGTATGCTCGCGGTGCGGAGAGCTCCATCATCCGCGAGATCTTTAGCTATGGCCTTGAGCGCAAGGCGCAGATCGGTGCAGAGAACGTATTCGATTTTTCGCTGGGAAACCCGAGTGTTCCGGCGCCTGCTGCCGTGGCGGAGTCCATTAAGAAGGCCTTGGAGCTGCCGAGTGACCAGCTGCATGGCTATACGCCCGCGCCGGGCCTGCCGCAATGCCGAGCAGCCGTCGCCGAATCGCTCAACCGCCGCTTTGGCACGAACTATGAGGGTAAGGACGTCTTTATGACGGTGGGTGCCGCGGCTTCGCTCACCTGTACGCTCAATGCCGTTACGAACCCGGGTGACGAGGTTATTGTTATCGCCCCGTACTTCCCGGAGTATCGCGTGTGGATTGAGAAGGCCGGCTGTACGTGTGTCGAGGCGTCTGCCGATGAAGATACGTTCCAGCTGAGCGTGGATAACGTGCTCAAGGCGATTACCGATAAAACGGCGGCCGTCATTATCGACTCACCCAACAACCCGACCGGCGCTGTGTATACGCGCGATACCTTGACGCGCCTGGCTAAAGTTTTGTGCGAGATCAACGCCAAGCGCGACCCCGAGAATCCGATCATGCTGATCTCGGATGAGCCGTATCGCGAGATTGTCTATGGCGCCGAGGTGCCTTGGGTGCCTTCGATCTACGAGCACACCATCGTGTGTTACTCGTATTCCAAGTCGCTTTCGCTACCGGGCGAGCGCGTCGGGTGGATCCTGGTTCCCAATACGAATCCTCAGGCAGCTCGTCTAATGCCCGCCGTTGCCGGTGCCGCCCGTACGCTGGGCTTCGTGTGCGCTCCGGCGCTCTTCCAGCGCGTGATTATCGATTGCATCGATGAGCCGAGTGACGTTGAGGCCTATGCACGCAACCGCACGGCGCTCACCGATGCATTGGCGGAGTACGGCTACACCTATGTTGAGCCGGATGGCGCGTTCTACCTGTGGGTGAAAGCGCTGGAGCCCGATGCGAATGCGTTCTGCGCGCGCGCGAAGAAGTACGAACTGCTCGCGGTTCCCTCGGACAGCTTTGGCATGCCGGGCTGGTTCCGCTTGGGATACTGCGTGAGCTACGAGACCATCGTCAATTCATTGCCTGCCTGGAAGCAACTGGCCGACGAATATCTTCGAAAGTAAAGCGCTCTGCTTACAATGTTTTACGTGAAACGGGGTTTGGTTTTAAGCCAGACCCCGTTGTCTATGCCGTTGTGTGATTGGGATGAAGCAGTTTTACGACTGCCGAAAGCTATGCGTACAATGAATATACGCGACGGCCATGCCGGATAAGGAGATCCGATGCCCTACCTGCTTTCTTGTGATATCCATACCCATACGATGTTCTCTGCGCATGCATATTCGACCATTGAGGAGAATGTGTACTGGGCGGCAGAGCGTGGCCTGCAGGTGCTCGGATCTGCCGACCATCTGAGCTCTATGGTTTCACCTTGCCCCAATGACCTGCGCAGTTACCAGTTCTTTATCAACCAGGATATCTGGCCGCGCATTTGGAGCGGCGTACTGGTACTGCGCGGCGCCGAGGCCGATATCGTTTCGCTGGACGGAAGCCTGTTTGGCGAGGACACTCCTGTCACGCTCGATATTGCTGGCGATTCGTACAGCCGCCAGCATTCGCTGTTCGATTTGGTTACGCGCAATTTGGATTATTTGGTTGCAAGCGTGCATAATCCGCAGATTGCCGAAGGTGCGACGTTGGCCCAGGCGACCGAGATGTATATCAATGCCCTGGAGCACCCCAAGGTGTTCATGCTGGGCCACGCGGGTCGCTCGGGCGTTCCGTTTGATATCGATGAGGTGTTGTTGGCGGCCAAGGCCAAGCACAAGATTATCGAGATCAACAACCATAGTCTTGAGCATGGCACCGATGCCGAGCATTGGAGCGTGTGCCGCAAGATTGCCGAGCGCTGCGCCGAGCTGGGCGTGGGGATTGGCGTCTCGACCGACGCGCACATTGGTATGGCGATTGGCAAGCTCGAGCAGGCGCGCAAGATGCTCGATGAGATTCACTTCCCGCTGAATCTGATCGTGACGCGCGACCGCGAGACGCTGCTGCGCGAGATGGCGGCTGCCGGCGTGTGTGACCTGCGCAAGAGCATGTAACGGGCTCATATAGCCAACGAAAGGGGGCGGTCCAGACGGGCCGCCCCCTTTCTTGTCCCAAAAATCGACCGGGGTGGGTTAGCGGCGCTCGAGGATCGCTACGGTTTCGGTGTGGTCGGTATGGGGGAACATGTCGACCGGCGTGATCTTGAGCAGGCGATAGCCTCCGTCGAGGAGCTGGTGCAGGTCGCGCTCTTGGGTCACGGGGTTGCAGCTGATATAGGTGATGCGGCGCGGTTTGAGCGCGCAGGCGGCCTCGAGGAACTCGGGGGTGGAGCCGGCGCGCGGCGGGTCGATGGAAAGGACGTCGACGCGTTCGTTGTTGTCGGCGGCATCGAGGATGTAGTCGGTGGCATCGTCGGCCATAAACCATGCGTTGCGAGTAAGGCCGTTGAGCTCGGCGTTGCGACGTGCGTCAGCGATGCCGGCGTGGTTGCGCTCCACGCCAAGCAGCATAATGCCGATGCCCTTGTCCTGGGCATCCTTTGCGGCGCAAAGGCCGATGGTGCCGCTGCCGCAGTAGGCATCCATAAGCACGTCGCCCTGGCGTAGGTCCATGTCTTCGATGGCGAGCCGGTAGAGCAGCTCGGTCTGCTGCGGGTTGGTCTGGTAGAACGCAGTGGGGGAGATGTCGAACTCACAGCCGAGTAGCTGGTCGCGCATGCATTCGGCGCCATAGACGATGCGAGTCTCCTCACCCAAGATGGCGTTACCGGGGCGTCCGTTGATGTTTTGGGCAACGGTGACGATATGCGGATCGAGTGCGGCGACAGCCTCAAAGAAATCCTGCGCATGCGGCAAGTCGCGCTGAGCGGTCACGAGGGTGACCATAATCTGGTCGGTACGCCAACCGCAGCGAACGACGGCATAGCGGAGCAGCCCCAGATGCTTGTCTTCGTTAAAGGCAGGAATATGCAGACGTTCGGCCTCGCGAGCGATGCCGTTGAGAATCTGGCGGGCTCCCGGCGCCTCGACGGGGCATTCGGGCACGGCAACGATTCTGTGCGAACCGCGCTCAAAGAAGCCGCAGCGGACAGCGCCCTCCTTACCGGGAGCAAAGGGAGTGGCAGCCTTATGACGAAAACCACGCGGCGCAGGATACTTGCCCGGGTCGCCCAAGGTGACGCCCATACCGCGAATGGGGTCGACGCTAATACCCTCGCGCTCGCAAAGAGCAGCAAAAAGCTCCTCCATAGCAGCCTGCTTAGCTGCCAACTGCTTTTTATAAGGACGATTGAGCGCCGTGCACCCACCGCAAGCTTTCATGATCGAACAGGGAGACTTGGGGTCCACAGCCTTACGCGCAGACGAAACCCGATCTTTATGCGAGCGCTTGGAGCGAGTATGAGATGCCTTATCCTCGTTCCGACGAGAGCCGGGATGCTTGGCCTTAGCCTTGCCCTTCGCATCCTGAGACGACTTGGATTTCTTAGAAGGTTTTTTCTCCTCCGACCCTTCAGTCGCTTCGATCAAAGCACGACGAGCCCTACGCTCCGCACGAGATTCTGCCATCAATAACTCCACTAATTCATGAATTAAAGCTGCAAGTATTGTACCGTGCCAAGCCAGCAGACGATATACAAGCGGTTTATTCGTGTCAGTGATAAGCCCAACGACGGTTGCCCGCCGCGTGAGGGGTGTGGGGGTTAAGTTTATCGCGAGTTCCGCACGAACAGGAGGCCACTTAATGTGGCCTCCGTCGTGAGCAGGACTGTAGAGCAGGAAACTTAACCCCCACACCCCTCACGCGGCGGGCAAACTCGCCTTGTGCTCTATCACGCTAAAGTGTATGATTCTGAACGTTACATGATTCACTTTACTTAACTAAAGTGCCATCAAGGGGGAATACCATGAACACCGATATGTCTCGTCGTCAGTTTGTTGGTCTAGCCGGCTCGCTCGCCACGGTGCTTGGCCTTGGTCTTGTCGGCTGCGGCGGTGGTGCTGGCAAGGGCTCCGCTGCTGGTTCTGCCGCGGCCAAGGATGTGAAGGGCGCCGCGGAGTCCAAGAAGCTCGTGGTGGGCTTTGACAAGTCCTACCCTCCGTACGGCTTTGTGGGCGATGACGGCGAGTACACGGGCTTTGACCTTGACCTTGCCAAGGCCGTTGCCGATAAGCAGGGCTGGGATGTCGATTACGAGGCCATCGATTGGGATGCCAAGGACACGCTGCTCAACTCCGGCGCCATCAACTGCATCTGGAACGGCTTTACCATGGAGGGCCGCGAGGACGACTACACGTTCTCCGAGCCGTACATGCTCAATGAGCAGGTGCTCGTGGTCAAGAAGGACGCGGGTATCAAGAGCTGGGACGATCTTGCCGGCAAGACCGTGATTACCCAGACTGATTCCGCTGCGCAGGATGTGCTCGAGGGTGACCAGAAGGATCTGGCGGCGACGTTTGCCACGCTCGACACGATCGGCGAGTACAACACGGCCTTTATGCAGCTCGAGAGCGGCGCGGTCGATGCCGTGGCTTGCGACCTTTCGATTGCCCAGTATCAGCTTGCCGCCAAGCCTGATGCTTATACGCAGCTTGATGAGCCGCTGTCCAGCGAGCACTACGCCGTCGGCTTTAAGAAGGGCGACACCAAGTCGGCCGACGCCGTGACCGAGTCGCTCAAGGCACTCTATGAGGACGGCACGGTTAAGGACCTGTGCGACAAGTATTCAAGCTATGGTCTTTCCTTCGACAACTGGGTGCTCAAATAGCGGCTTTCCCAGGCACCCGATTTTGCCGTTCAAACCGTCGCTTGCGTACATTTAGTACGCGGCGCTCCTCTTTCACGGCAAACTCGGGCACCTGGAAAACCCGCTTTAGCATTGGGTTCGCTGTTCCGTTACTGTGAAAGAGAGCTTGGGTTGTCTATTCAGGTCATGATGCAGATGCTTGGCCAGGGATTCTTGGTCAGCTTGCAGCTGTTTGTGCTGACGTTGCTCGGGTCGATTCCGCTGGGAATTCCCGTGGCGTTTATGCGCATGAGCAAAATCGCGCCGCTTCGCTGGATTGCGCGCATCTACATTTCGGTCATGCGCGGTACACCGCTCATGCTGCAGATGTTTGCCATCTACTTTGCCCCGTACTACGTGTTCGGCATTTCGCTTACGCCCGATTCCAAGTGGACGGCGTGCGTTGTGGCGTTCATCATCAACTACGCCGGCTACTTTGCCGAGATCTATCGCTCGGGCTTGCAGTCGATTCCGCGCGGTCAATACGAGGCAGCCGAGGTGCTGGGCTATTCGCGCATGCAGACGTTTCTGTATATCGTGATGCCGCAGGTCGCCAAGCGTATTCTGCCTGCGATGGGCAACGAGATCATCACGCTGGTCAAGGACACGTCGCTGGCGTTTGCCATTGGCGTGGGTGAGATGTTCTCGACGGCCAAGGCACTGGTCGCCTCGCAGGTGAGCATGGCGCCGTTTGCGATCGCGGCGTTGATCTACTGGGTCTTTAACTTTGTGGTCGAGATGCTGCTGGGCGCCGCCGAAAAGAAGCTGGACTATTATCATGACTAGATCGTTCCGCCGTTCTAACGAACGGCGGACTGCTCGACGCTGCGCGCGTGTCTGACGGCCAATCTGCTTCTCAAGCTGTCGCTTGCGTACAGAAGTACGCGGCGCTCCTCTTTCGAAGCACATTGTCTCGTCATCCACACGCTCGCTGACTTCTCAAACACATGGAGGTTCCCGTGTCCGGAACGGTAATGAATATATCGAACGCGCGTAAGGCGTTTGGCGGCAATGAGGTGCTCAAGGATATCTCGCTTGAGGTGAAGCGTGGCGAGGTCGTGGCGATTATCGGGCCTTCGGGTGGCGGCAAGTCCACGCTGCTGCGGTGTGCCACGCTGCTCGAGACACTCGACGGAGGCTCACTCTCGTTTGGTGACCTTGCCGTTGCGACGGATGCGGGTTCGGGCGCGGTCTATGCGAAGGGCGATGTGCCCAAGCGGGCACGCTCGCGATTCGGCCTGGTGTTCCAAAATTACAACCTGTTCCCGCACTATACCGTGATGAAAAACATCATCGACGCGCCGATCCGCGTGCTTAAGCGCCCGCGCGAGCAGGCGGAAGCTCGTGCGCGCGAGTTGATCGCGCAGATGGGGCTTACGGGCAACGAGAACAAGGTGCCATGTGAGCTTTCGGGCGGCCAGCAACAGCGTGTGAGTATCGCCCGCGCCTTGGCGCTCGATCCGGAGATCCTGTTCTTTGACGAGCCGACCTCGGCACTCGATCCCGAGCTGACGGCCGAGGTGCTGCGTGTCATTAAAGACCTTGCCGCGCAGAATATGACGATGGTGATTGTGACCCACGCAATGCAGTTTGCGCGCGATGTTGCCGACCGCGTGGTCTTTATGGATGGCGGCCGCATTGTCGAGGAGGGGCCTGCCGATCAGGTTATCGGCCATCCGCGCGAGCAGCGCACGCGTGAGTTCTTGAGCCGTATCGAGGGGTAGACTCAGGTATTTACTCAACTATTAATTGAGGTGAAGCCGCCGCAGGTCTTACGGTCTGTGGCGGCTTTTGTTTGCATCGACGGGGTTCAATAATCGCCTCACAAGCTTGTCTCTTCCTCTCGCCGCCTGTATTCACACGTGCGCCGAAAGGTGTGCATGGACAGTCACCCGTGAGGGTAGGGTGGTGGCATAGGACATTTGGAGGGTGAGTCGGCTCGGCTGCCGACCATGCTGCTCCCGGGACGGCACCGACCGCGAACTCTCCCCGTTGGCGTCGCGCATTGCGCGCGGCCCTGCAAGGAGGTCATCATGGGTGCTCCCAAGACCGGTAACGTAAGGAACGTGGTGCTCGTAGGCCAAGGCGGGGTGGGCAAGACTTCACTCGCCGAGGCCATGCTCCACCTTTCCGGCAAGACCGCCCGCCTGGGCGGCCACGACGGCACCAAGCCCACGCTCGACTATGACCCCGAAGAGGTCAAGCGTGCGTTTTCCATCTCGACGACCATTGCGCCGATCGACTGGAAGGGCGCGCGCATCAATGTGCTCGATGCCCCGTGCTACCCCGATTTTATCGGCGACGCCTTTGCCGCGATGAGCGTTTGCGAGACGGCTCTGTTTGTGGTTGACGCCGAGGCCGGCCCGCAGCCTACGACGGTTAAGCTCTGGTATGCCGCCGAGGACCTGCGCCTGGCGCGTGCGGTGTTCGTAAACCGCCTGTCGCGCTCCGAGGCCAGCTTTGCGACCACGATGGACCTGCTGCAAGAGCGCTTTGGCACGCGCCTGGGCGCCGTGGCCCTTCCCTGGGGCGAGGACTTTGATGGCATCATCGACCTGGTGCGCATGAAGGCACGCCATTGCAACGGCACCGAAGCCGTTGAGTCGGAGATTCCTGAGGAGTATCGTGCCCAGGCCGAGGAGGCCCATGACCATCTGTGCGAGCTGGTGGCCGAGGCTGACGACGAGCTGATGATGAAGTACTTGGAAGGCGAGGAGACGCTGACGCAGGAGGAGCTTGAAGGCCTGCTGTCGAAGGCGATTGCCGAGCGCATCTTTGTGCCGGTCTTTGCGGGCGATTGCATTAAGGAGCAGGGCGTCAACTCGCTGATGGACGACATCGCTACGTACTTCCCGGCGCCGACGGACTACGGCGAGATGCCGCTCATCGACGGCGATTCGCTCAAGATCTCGAGTGACGATGACCGCCCGGTGGCGTTTGTGTTTAAGACCCTGGCCGATCCGCAGCAGGGTCGCATCAGCTTTATCAAGGTGCTGACGGGCACGCTTGAGCCGGGCCTTGAGCTGGTCAACGCGCGCACGCGCAAGGGCGAGCGTCTGGCTCACCTGTATGTGATGTGCGGCCGCGACATGACCGAGGTCGGGCACGCGTATGCCGGTGACATCATCGTGGCACCCAAGCTGGCGGCCGAGACGGGCGATACGCTCTCGATTACCGGCAAGGTCGAGGCTGCGGCGTTTAAGTTCCCCAACTCGCAGTACCGCATCGCCATCGAGGCCGAGAATCGCGGCGACGAAGAGAAGCTCTACACGTTTATCGAGAAGGCTTGCAAGGCCGATCCGACCATGAGCATCGACCGCGACGAGGAGACCGGCCAGACCATCATCTCGGCGGTGGGCGAGGCGCAGGTTTCGGTCCTGCTCAATCGTCTGGAGGACCGCACCAAGGTTGCTGCCAAGAGCGTGCCGATCCGTATTCCGTATCGCGAGACCATCCGCCGCACGGCAAGTGCCCAGGGTCGTCATAAGAAGCAGACCGGTGGTGCCGGTCAGTATGGCGACTGCTGGCTGCGTGTGGAGCCGATGATTGCCGCCGACGGTACGAGCGACGGCTATGAGTTTGTGGACGAGGTCGTGGGCGGCCGCATTCCGCGCTCGCTGATCCCTGCCGTGGACAAGGGCGTTCAGGAGACTATGAAGGACGGCATCATTGCCGGCTATCCGCTCACGGGCATTCGCGTGGCTGTGTACGACGGCTCGTATCACAGCGTCGACTCCAACGAGATGGCGTTCCGCGCGGCGGCTCGCATCGGCCTGCGCAAGGCATGCGCTGATGCCGATCCGGTGGTGCTGGAGCCCATCGAGGAAATCACGGTGACTATTCCCGAAAGCTACGCCGGCGCCGTGATGGGTGACATCTCGGCCTCGCGCGGTCGCGTGACAGGTATGGAGACCGATGAGCGCGGAGACACTGTGGTTATCGCACAGGCACCTCTCGCCGAGCTGACGGATTATTCGACGCGTCTGCGCTCTATCACGCGTGGCACGGGCGACTTTACCATGAAGCCCGCCGGCTACGAGCAGGTTCCCTATGACGTTCAGGCCAAGCTAGTCGAGCGCTATGAGGAGGGCCGCGCCAAGTAACGAGCAGGCTTAGCCACAATATCCATGTCAACCAATGGGCCGCCTTGGGCAATCCGGGGCGGTCCATTTTGATCCGTATGCGACGGAGGAAAACGGATCATTTTGGTTTTTGGGATGATGCGGCGACTCTAGTCCCCCAAGGCCTGGTTGCGGCCGGTGGCGTAGTCGATCTGCACATGCGGCTGCAGGTTGTAGCAGTACACGTGGAAGCACAGCGTCTTGCCGTGGTCCTCGACCGACTGTGCCTCCAGGCGCACGCCGCGGCAGACAAGTTCCTCTTCGTTATACATGGGCGTGACGCGGTAGAGCACATGGTTACCCGTATCGCGAATATAGTTGAGAATCTGTTCTTCAAACGGCAGCATGCCCGTCTCGTTGAGATAGCGCGTACCGGTGAGGAGATTCTTGCGGTTGGCGTTTTCGCCGCAGAGCGACCAGGCGATAAGGTGGCAGCGGTTGTAGAGGCTCTGGCCCGGAATAAAGTCGTAGCGCTGCTGGCGCCATCCGGCGGGGTGGATGCGCGAGATATCGCCGCGCTTGCCTTGACCGAGCGATTCGGGGCCCGCGCAGGCGAGCGCTTTGCGGGTGCGGCCCAGGCTGTCGAGCTTGGAGAACTTCTTAAAGCAGCCCTCTTCTGTAGCGCGCTCGTATTCATCGAGTGTGAATGACGGCGTGCCGAGCGGGTGGGTGCTATCGGCGCGCAGGGCAACATAGGGGTTACCCGCGTAGTCGGGAACACTGCTGAGATATACGCCGCGGGCGCGGTCGAGATCGGGGTTTTCGACCTCGTCGATGGGGGTGGCGGCGCTGTCCGCGGAAGCGTCGTCACTGGTGTCGGGTGCGGCGGAATCGGAGCCATCGCCAGAGTCTTGGCTATTTTGAGAGTCCGAGGAGCTCGCTGTTCCCGATTCGAGTCGGGCAACCAGGTCTGCCTCGTCGTCGGTGCGGCTGGGACTCTCATTTTGTTTTTCGGCTAGAGCCGCTGCCTGCTCATCGCTTTGCGGCGACAACAGCTTGGGCGCTCCGTCGAGCGACCCCGTGAACAGCGCAAACCCCAGCACCACGGCGGTGCCGATGGAAAGTACTTGCTTGTAGGCGGGCTTGCGCGACATTGAGGCTCCTGGAGGGACGGTTGGGAATCTACCAGTCTAGCAGGAGCCGGCAGGGGCCGCTCCACCGAACAAATACTCAAGATTTGGGACAAACGCTACGGATTCATTTGCCTCATATGGAGCTGCAGTGGTTGGGCGTGTGGGACTATTCGACATTTCCCAAGATAAAACCTGCCAAAATAAACCTGTCCCTTTTTGGCAGGTTACGTCATAAGGCTTCTGTCTATGTAGCGAAAGTACAATATGATATATACGTTATATACAAGTTTGTGACGTGCAGTAGATTTGCGGCAACGCAAGCCGATGAAGGGGCCGATATGATTAAAGCTGTTATTTTTGACATGGACGGAACGCTGATCGATACCGAGCGTTTGGACATGAGGGCATGGAAGGTGGGCGCGGCCGAGCTGGGGATCACGATTGATGATGCGTTAATCCATCAGTTTATCGGCCGTTCGAATGCCGATGTTAAGGACATCCTTGAGGCACATTACGGCAAGGGCGAAACCGCCGACGCGATTTTTGCCCGCAACATTGAGCTTCACACTGAGATGGCCAAGACCGACCTGGAGCTTAAGGCCGGCGCCGCCGAGTGCCTCGACGAGCTGCTGGCCGCGGGCTATCACGTGGGCCTTGCGACGTCGTCGCGCCGCGTTGCGGCCGAGCGCAACCTTAAAACGGTCGGCCTCTTTGACAAGTTTGAAACGGTGACCTTCGGCGAGGATGTCGCATATGGCAAGCCCGATCCCGCGATTTACCTGCTCGCTTGCGAGCGCGCGGGCTTTGCTCCCGAGGAATGCGCCGTGGTCGAGGATTCGCGCAACGGCTGCGTCTCGGGTATCACGGCCGTCTGCCATGTCTTTGCTGTGCCCGATATCGTGCCGCTGCCGCAGGACGTGGCGGATGGCTGCGAGGCCGTTCTCGATACGCTGTTCGATCTGGCGGCGGCGGTCAAGGCCGTGCGCTAAAGGTATGCGCCGAGGTCGATGACGGTAGCTTTGGCGTGGCTGCTTGCCCGGGTGCTGACGCGCTCGACAATCTGGCTGCCGATGCCGTAGCCGTCGGATGCGGTATTCCACTCTCCGGCGCCAATGAACTCAATTTTAATATCGGGATACGGGGCGAGGGTCTTGTGGATGCCAGGTATGCGCAGAGCGAGCTGCATGAATGCCGCTCTGCCCACAACAGTGATATGGCGTGCCCCTCTTCGCGTTTTCCCCGATAAAAATCTGCCAAAATAAACTTGCCCCTTTTTTTAGTAGGTTGCGGGGGCTCGGGTTTGCTTGTTTCGCGTGACGTTGCGTGGAATAATCGAGGCGAACCATCTTAACTAGAATTCATTGCGCTTGCCCTTCGGCTGCGCCTATTTTCGGAGGCATCATGAGGGTCGTTAAGCGCATTAATCACAATGCCGCCTTGCTTGTCAACGATAAGGGAACCGAGCTTGTGGCGCTGGGGAAAGGCATTGGTTTTCCTGACGGCCCCGGTGAGGTTTCGCTTGCGCAGATTGAGCGCACGTTTTACAACGTTGATGCGCGCTATCTGCCACTTCTTAACGAGATCGATCCCAAGGTAATGGAGTTTAGTGCGCAGATTGCCGATGTCGCGCGCACCAACATTTCGCGTGAACTGTCGGCGAACCTTCCTTTTACGCTTGCCGACCACATTAGTTTTGCCATCAAGCGCTGCCGTGAGCACATGTATGTTCAGATGCCGCTTTCTTGTGACGTTCAGCAGCAATATCCCATTGAATTTAAGATCGCGACGCTTGCCCATGCTGGCATAGAGCGCGAATTCGGCATATCTATGCCACGCGGGGAGAGGGCGGGCATCGCACTCTGCATCGTTAACAGCGTTATGGCAAGTTCTAGTAAGGCGAAATCAAACGACGTCCGCCGCGAGGAACGTCTGATCGAAAAGCTCGTAGCGATTATCGAGAAAGATCTTGCCATTGTCGTTGACCGCGATGCTTTTGACTATGCGCGCTATGACACCCATGTGCGCTACTTGCTGGAGCGCGTCCGCACCGGGGAACCGCTTAATACCGATAATGCGGCGCTCTATCGTCCTCTCTGTGAAGAGCATCCGGCTATAGCGACTTGTGTTGACGAAATGGCAGGACTTATCGAGGAAACGTATCATGCCTCCGTCGTGCCCGAGGAGAAGGTGTATCTCATGCTCCATGTCAATCGGGTCTATGCCGGCAACGTGACGGGTGAGGTGTCATCCGACAAATAGGCGCTTTCTATACCGTTCAGGGAAGAAAACCTGCCGTTCACAGTCTTTTGGGCATCATAAGGCCGACGTTCGCATGGTGAAGCTGATATTCTTGCCGCGACATAAGGTGTTATTCGAGAGCTGAGCTTCCGAAGCGTGACGTAAAGACAGAGCGACCTGTCGATGTCTCGTTTTGGAGCTTTTGTCTTTACGCCGTTTCCCTCAACAATCGAATACTTCCGTGCGGGCGACGGGCCACCGTCCGCTTTGTCTCCTCGCGCGCGCAGCGAGGGAGGAACCGGATCGTTCGAAAGGGAAGATGATATGGCTGACAATAAGAAGATCGCAGCCGATGTGCTCGAGGCGCTGGGTGGCAAAGACAACATCACCTTTGCAGCCCACTGCATGACGCGTCTGCGTTTTAACCTTAAGGATATGGAGTTGCCCGACATTAACGCTGTTAAAAAAATTAACGGCGTCATCGGCGCTCAAATATCTGGCGGGCAGTTCCAGGTGATTATTGGGCAAAACGTGCCTAAGGTATATGACGAGCTCATCAAGATGAGCGGCTTGGCCAAGCAGGAAAGCATCGACGAGAACCTCGACGCAAGTGGAGTCAAAACACCGCTTACCCCGGCAGCCGTTGGCAATGCGATTCTTAACTACCTCTCGGGCTCCATGGTTCCGATGATTCCATTGCTGCTCGCGTCGGGCATGTTCAAAACCGTTGCCGTCGTACTCGGGCCAACGATGCTCAATCTCATTGCGGATACGAGCGATCTTTATGTCCTGCTCAATATGCTCTACAACGTGACGTTCTATTTCATTCCGATCTTCTTGGGCTTTGCGGCTGCCGAGAACATTGGCGCCACGCCCATGTACGGCGCTTTTATGGGCGGTGTGCTTATCGAACCGACGTTTATGCAAATGGCAGCCGAGGGAAAAGCCTTTAGCGTTTATGGCATCCCTTGCGTGCCTGCAAACTATGCGCAGACGGTTATTCCCATTCTGCTCACGGTTGCGTTGATGTCCGTGTTCGAGAAGTTCTTGCGCAAGCACATGCCCGATTCGCTCACCACGGTCTTTACGCCGCTTTGCACGCTTGCCCTGACTGTCCCCTTTGCGCTTTGCCTGCTTGCTCCTCTTGGTTCTTGGTGCGGTAACGGTTTGGCGGTTGTCTTTGAGTTCCTCGGTGCCGAGGGAGGTATCGTGGCGATTATTGGTGGCGGCTTGCTTGCAGCAATTTGGTTGCCCATGGTCATTACGGGCATGCATGTTGCGGTCATCATGATTGCCATTGCAAACTTTATGTTGACGGGCTCTGACAGCTTTATTCTGGTCGCCCCTACGGTTGCGCTGTGGGCTGCCTATGGAGCGGAGATTGCGACATGGCTCAAACTCCGTAACAAGGAGGAAAAGAGCCAATGTGCCGGGTATGTTGTCGCCCAGCTCATCGGAGGCGTCGGCGAGCCGTTCATCTATGGCATGATGTTCCGCTATCGTAAACTGTTCGTTGCCTGCATGGCGGGTTCGTTTGTCGCCGGTGCCGTGGCGCTCGCCTTGCATGTCAATGCTTACCTCGCCGGTGCTGCCTCCAACGTGCTCAATATTATGACGTTTGTTGGCGGCGGCAACGAGAACCTGATCAGTGCCGTCATCGCTTCAGCGGCTGGCTTTGTCGTAAGCTTTGCTGTGGCTTGGTTCTTTGGCTTTAGCGAGGATGAGCTCGAGGACGGTCCGATTTCCGAGCGCTAGAAAAGCGGTCGCATATAGGTGGTTCAGCTCAAAAAAGTGCCGTCTATAGATGATTCCGCAGGGCGGTATGTTTGCTGCCGCCCTACATATTATGTCGAAGGGGTTGTTGCTACATATGCTTATCAGCGAAGCTATTCAAGCTATTCGGGATTATTGTGACGGCATTGATGCTTTTACCGGGAAGCCCATCGAGCTTGCGACGACGCGCGATCAGGTGCTTTACGGCGACATCGATCAGCAATGTACCGGAATAGTTACATGCATTTGGGCTACGGCGGAGGTGATTCGTCGTGCCAAGGAGCTTGGCGCTAACCTGATTGTTCCTCACGAGGCACTGTTCTGGAACCACGGAGACCGCCGTGAAGTGGTTGCGGGGAACAAGACCTTTGAGGCGAAGTGCGCTTTGCTTGACGAATGGGGTGGCGCGGTCTGGCGTTGCCATGACTATATCCACTCGGGTGTGCCGCTCGCCTCGGACGGTTCGATGGTCGACGGCATCTTTTACGGATTCGCGGTCAAGATGGACTGGCTTGGCTCCGCGGTAGACGAGACATTCATGAGGTACCGCATTGAGCCAACGCCGGCCCGCGATCTTGCGCAGGCGCTCGTACACAAGCTTGGATTAAACGGGACGCGCTTGATCGGCGACGGTGACGCGCTCATCCGCAATGTCGAGATTCCAATGCACATCATGGGGCGAGATAACGACGAGATTGCCCATATCGACTCCGAAGGCATCGATTGCATTTTGACCATGGAGTTTATCGACTTTACGGTGAGCGAGTACATCCGCGACGCCGCAATGCTCGGTCAGGGAAAATGCGCCATCCATATGGGTCACTTTAATGGCGAGGAGCCGGGCATGGAGTATATGGCGAAATGGCTGCCCGCCGCGCTCGGGGACGCTGGCGCAGGTCTGCCGGTTACCTTTGTCCCCATGGGAGATACGTATCAGTACGTGCTGGCATAAATAGAACAGGGCCGCGACGCCATATAGGTGTCGCGGCCCTGTCTGCGTTTCCCCAGATAAAACCTGCCAAAATAAACCTGTCCCCTTTCGGAAGGTCGGCAACTATTAATGTGGTTCAGGTTGAGCATACGCGAGCGAGCAGGTTCCGGGTGCGGCAAGGTGACGTGAAACAAGCGGGCGCTGACCTTTTGGTCGCGCCCGTGAAATTGAACGTCAGATTGCCGCGCCCGGAACCTGCGCAGCGCCGAGCGGTTACGCCGTTTGTAAAACGGCGTAACCTAAAGGTTCATGTTGCCGTGGATGTAGGGGGTTACCTCGGGGGAGATATGACCGCAGCCTAGGTTGCGCAGGGCAGATTCGATGGCGACGGGAAGCGGGGCCTTGCCCTCGTCGTTGACCGCGGTGCTGCTGAGGGCGGCGATCTTGGCGACGTCTGCCGGCGCGGCCTCGATATGCATGCAGCCGCCGACGAGGCGTGCGCGGACCTGGTCCAGGCCAAAGTCGTGCAGGTAGTCCTCACAGGCGCGGATTACATCGACCTTCTCGCGCGTGAGCTCCTCGCCCGTGGGGACACGCGTGGCCAGGCAGGCTCCTGCCGGCAGGTTCCAAACGGGATAGCCCCAGGCGCGCAGCAGCTCGCGCTCTTCGTCCTTGGTAAAGCCGACCTCCATGAGGGGCGAGCGCACGCCGAGCTCCTGGGCGGCGCGCATGCCGGGGCGGTAGTCGCCGCGGTCGCTTGCGTTGCTGCCGTCGATGACGGTGGGAAAGCCCAGCGACTTGGCGTGGTTGACGATGGCGGTAAAGCCGGCGCGCTTGCAGTGGTAGCAGCGGTCGGCATCGTTGCAGGCTACTTGGGGGAGCCGCAGCTGATCGACCGAAAGATTGAGCACGGGGAGCTTAAAATGCGGCCCTTCATTGGCCTGCCCGTCAACGGACCGCTCAAACGAAGCCTGCTCGGGCGTGCCGATGAGCGGCGTGGTGAGGTGAACGAGAAGCGTACTGGCGGGCATGATGCGGGCGCAGACCGCGGCCAAAAAGCTGCTGTCGACGCCACCGGAAAAGCCGATGGCGACGCGTCCGTATGCCAAAAGCAGCTGCTCGAGCGCTGCGAGTTTGTCCTGAAGCCCCTCTGCAGGTGCGGTGGTGTCTGAAAGCATGAATCGATCCTTGCCGTTGAGTACTCGGTCGAAAACTATAATCCTACCGAGCCACTTGTCATAGGACTTCTATCTATGTAACGAAAGTGCAATATGCTATATACGTTATATACAAGTTTACAAGTGCGGTAAAGTTGCGGGAGTACAGCAGCGCGAAGCGATGGGGGGCCGATATGATCAAGGCTGTTATTTTTGATATGGACGGAACGCTGGTCGATACCGAGCGTTTGGGTATCAAGGCGTGGAAGGCGGGAGCGGCCGAGCTGGGATTCGCGATTGATGATGCGCTGATCCATCAGTTTATCGGTCGTACGCTGCCCGATGTCATGGGCATCCTTGAGGAGCATAACAACAGCAGCGAAACCGCTGAGGCGATCTATCGTCGTCACAAGGAGATTCGCGACGAGATGGTCAAGACCGACCTGGAGCTTAAGGCCGGCGCCGCCGAGTGCCTAGACGAGCTGCTGGCTGCGGGCTATCACGTGGGTCTAGCGACGTCGTCGCGCCTCGTTACGGCCGAGCGCAACCTTAAGATGGTCGGTCTTTTTGACAAGTTTGAAACGGTAACTTGTGGCGAGGACGTCGTGCGCGGCAAGCCCGACCCCGAGATGTATCTGCTCGCCTGCGAGCGCGCGGGCTTTGCTCCCGAGGAATGTGCCGTGGTCGAGGATTCGCGCAACGGCTGCGTCTCGGGCATCACGGCCGGATGCCACGTCTTTGCCGTCCCCGATATCGTGCCGCTGCCGCAGGACGTGGTGGATGGCTGCGAGGCCGTGCTCGATACGCTGTTCGATCTGACGGCGGCGGTCAAGGCCGTGCGCTAGCGTTTGCACGCGAGTCGCCATGCCCCGCGCCCGATCCCGCAGGACGGTGACGGTAACGGCGCCTGCGCGGAGGCACTGTTCTAAAAAATGGAATTGAATACATTTTTGCAAAAAAGCTAATGAAAAATGGATTACATTCCATAAAAATCCGTAGCCGCAGGTTCGGCTAAACGGGGAAGGCCCGTGGGGTCAGCAAAAACGCCGCAGCGGGGCTGTTTCCGTTGCGGCGTTTTTTTTGTTACAGGTAGGCGCCCAGGTTGATGTCGGTTATAGGGGCCGCGGATGGGCCCGTCGGTTGCTGCTCGGCCTTTTGGGTGCTCACACGCTCGAGCAGGAAGGGGCGCACGAGCTCCTGACGGTTAATGTCCTCGGTGGCCGTGACCGTGGTGACGGTGCGCGCGGCGGAGCCGATGCGGACTCGTTTGGTCTTGGCGGCAGGTTTATCCTCGATTTGTTCCATGAGCAGCTGCACGCCCTTGCGGCCGATCTCGTAGCCCGGTGGTGCTACCGTGGTGAGGGGGACCGATCCGCTCCAGGCAAGCGGGTTGCCATCGCAGCCGGCAACAAGAATCTGGCCGGGGACGGAAATGCCTTTGTCGGTCAGCGCCGAGATAACGCCCGAGGCCAATACGTCGGTCAGGCCGATGACAAAATCGGGGCGCTCGTCAGCAGGGCGTTCGGCAATCTGGGTACCGATGCTGTAGCCGTCGGCTGCGGTATTCCACTCTCCGGCATCGATGACCTCAATTTTGATATCGGGATGCAGGGCAAGTGCCTTATGAATGCCAAGGACGCGCAGGGTGAGTTGCATAAATGCTGCTCGACCCACAACAGCGATATGGCGTGCGCCGCGGGCGATGGCGAGCTCGGCGATAATGCGCCCTTGCGCCTCGTTGTCGGCGGCCACGTAGTAACCGGGCTCGGAACAGTGGGTGTCCAGATGGACGATCGGCACGGGCATCTTGGCCATAGCGGGGCGCCAGTCGGGGGACGCCATGGGTTGGACCATGACGCCGGACATCTGCGTGCCCATAAAATAGCGCAGGTAATGGTCCTCGAGAATGTCGTCGTTATCGGCGTTGGCGATGAGCAGGTCGTAACCGTGCTTGCGGGCCTCGTTATGGGCGCCGCTGGCAATTTGGAGCGAGAAGCCGTGATCGAGACGGGGGAGGACCAGGCCAAAGGACTTGGTAGTGCCGCCCGCGAGCTGACGGGCACTTTGGTTGGGCAGGTAGCCAAGGCGATTGATGGTCTCGTTGATGAGTTTGAGGGTCTCGGGGCGCAGCTTTTCGGGGTGGTTGAGCGCGTTGGATACCGTGCCCAGCGAGACCCCGGCCTCGCGCGCGACATCGCTGATTTTAACCTTTGCCATAGCGGCCCCTTTGATGCGTTTCAAGTACAAGCCAGATTGTAGCATCCCAAACCTACCAAAAAGGGGTAGGTTTATTTTGGCAGGTTTTATCTGGGGAAACGCCGTTGCCGGCGCGACCACCACAAAGGGGACAGGCACCTTTGTGGTGGCTTGAGCTGCCCGGGCCTTCAATTGTCTCGATCTGTAACATCTGGACGGCAAAATCGCCTTCACCTGTTACAGATTGAGACATAGTGCAGGAGCCGAACCGTAATGTCTCGATCTGTAACACTAAGCCGGCTTATTGCGGCCCAGATGTTACAGATTGAGATCTTTCGCCGGGATAGGCCGCCGCGCCGGTCCAAACCACCACAAAGGTGCCTGTCCCATTGTGGTGGTTTGGACCGGCTGGGCATGTGTGCATCAGGTGGTATCTAAGTTGAGATACCACTTCTGGTATATCAGCTTACGCTTGCGTGAGTACAATACTCGAACGTTATACGTCTCAGCGCCCCCTGTGCGTGGACGTCTTGCAGTCACGCGAACGAAGGGATTTATCCTATGTGCGGAATTGTCGGCTATACCGGCTCTGATATTGCAAAGAACATCCTGGTCACAGGCCTTAAGCGCATGGAGTATCGCGGCTATGACTCCTCGGGCGTTGCGCTCGAGGTGGGCGAGGGCGCCGCGGCGCACCTCGACGTTATCCGCCGCGTGGGTAAGGTTGCGGGCCTGGAGAGCGAGCTTTCCAACATCGATAGCGACGCAACCTGCGGCATCGGTCACACCCGCTGGGCCACCCACGGCAAGCCTTCTGTCGTTAACGCTCACCCCCACACCAGCTGCGACGGTCGTATCGCCATCGTCCACAACGGCATCATCGAGAACTTCGCCGAGCTGCGCGAGGAGCTGGAGGGCCGCGGCCATCACTTTAAGAGCGAGACCGATACCGAGGTCTTCGCGCATCTGATCGAAGAGGCCTATGCCGAGACACACGACCTGATGGCCTCCGTGCGCGAGGCTTGCACCCACGTGGTGGGCGCCTATGGCTTGGCCGCCGTGTGCGCCGACGAGCCTGGCGTAATCGCCGTGGCCCGCAAGGATTCCCCGATCGTGGTCGGCATGGGCGAGACCGGCTCCTACGTTGCCTCCGACGTGATCGCGCTCATCGACGCCACCCGTGATGTCGTGGTGCTCGAGGACGGTCAGTTTGCCAAGCTCACGCCTGCGGGCGTCGAGTATACCGACGAGGCCGGCAATGTCATCGAGCCCAAGGTCACCCACATCGATTGGGATCTGGACATGGCCGAAAAGGGCGGTTATCCCGACTTTATGCTCAAGGAGATTCACGAGCAGCCTCGCGTCGTGCGCGACACGCTGGTGGGTCGCATGACCCCTGCCGGTGAGCTCGATATCGACGAGCTGGGCCTTTCGCTCGAGGAGCTCAACGATATCGACCGCGTGTATGTGATTGCCTGCGGCACCAGCTACCATGCCGGACTCATCGCTAAGAACCTTATTGAGGGCTGGGCTCGTATTCCTACCGAGGTCGAGGCGGCAAGCGAGTTCCGCTACCGCAACCCCATCATCACGCCGACGACGCTCGTCGTGGCCGTGTCCCAGTCGGGCGAGACGGCCGACACCCTTGCCGCCATTCGCGATGCGCGCATCAAGGGCGCCAAGGTCTTTGGCATCACTAACGTGGTGGGCAGCCCGGTGGCGCGCGAAAGCGATGGCGTCATCTACACCAAGGCCAACAAGGAGATCGCGGTCGCCTCGACCAAGAGCTTCATCGGTCAGGTCGTTAGCCTCACGCTTTTGGCCCTGCTGCTGGCGCAGGTCAAGTACCGCCTGACCACCAAACAGGCACGCATGATGTTCCGCGAGCTTTCCGATACGGCCGAGCAGATCCAGTGGATTTTGGACACGCAGACCGAGGCCGTTCATGAGGCCGCCCTGCTGTGCAAGGACGCGCAGTCGGCACTGTTTGTGGGCCGCGGTATGGGCGCTGCCATCTCCTACGAGGGCGCGCTCAAGCTCAAGGAGGTCAGCTACCTGCACGCCGAGGCCTACGCCGCCGGCGAGATGAAGCACGGCCCCATCGCGCTGATCGATCCGGGCTTCCCCGTCATCGCCGTGGCCACCAAGAGTGCCACCTACGACAAAACCGTGTCGAACCTTATGGAGTGCAAGGCGCGCGGTGCCAAGGTCATCGTCGTTGCCACCGAGGGCGACGAGGAGATCAACAAGATCGCCGACTGCATCATCCGCGTGCCGGCCGTCCGCGACGTGTTCAGCCCCATCACGGCGAGCGTCCCGCTGCAGCTGCTCGCCCGCGAGGTGGCCATCCTGCGCGGTTGCGACGTTGACCAACCTCGAAACCTCGCTAAGAGCGTGACCGTCGAGTAATTGTTGTTCCGGCGTTTTACCAAACGCCGGAACTGCTCGACGCTGCGCGAGCCGCATTCACGCCAATCTGACGTCCAATTTCGAGGGCGCGACCAGAAGGTCAGCGCCCTCTCATTTCACGTCACCTTGGCGCAAATGCGGCTCGCTCGCTGTTGGTGACTGACATCAGGTGCTCCGTTGTCGAAACGCGCTAACAAGAAGGGCCCGGCTCCGTTGTGGCGGAGTCGGGCCTTGTTGCATTTGCCCAGATAAAACCTGCCAAAATAAACCTGTCCCTTCTTGGCAGGTTAGCGGAGCTTGCTGGTCTCGAAGTACTCGGGGAACTGGTCCAGAACCTCCGTTTGGTTACGGAACATCATGTGCAGGTGCTTGCTGACCAAAAAGCTCGCTTCGATGGGGTCGCGACCGGCGATAGCGCGGCGAATCTGCTTGTGCTCGTTCACGATGTCCTGATTGTCGAGAACCTGCGTGGCGGCGCGCAGCCAGCGGAAGCGCTCCAGGTCGGCATTGGTCTCTTCGAGCCACGACCACACGGTGCTGCGACATGCGATGCTAAAAATCATGTGATGCATGAGGTTGTCGCTCAAAAAGAAGCCGATGCGATCCTCTTCGGCCATGGCCTTTTCCTGCAGCACGATGGCGCGGTCGAGCTGCTCGATGCCGGCCGACGTGGCTCGCGCACAGCACTCCACAATCACCTGCTTTTCCAGATGTTCGCGGATGTAACAGGCACTCTCGGCAAGGGTGAGGTTGATGGGTGAGACGTAGGTGCCACTCTGGGGCACGGTGCGCACCAGGCCTTCCTGCGCCAAGCGAACCAAAGCCTCGCGCACGGGCGTGCGACCCATATCCAGGTCGTCGCAAAGTTGCTTGACGCCCAGCTTTTCGCCCGGCTTGTAGTCCAGGTAGACGATTTTGCGTCGAATGGTGTGGTAGGACTGGTCCTGTAGGCTCGTTTCCTGCTCGCCGACGTGCATCGATTCTTCCATAGCGCCTCGCAACTGTTCTATCAAACTCATATGTCAGTTGTTAATTATGCCGCGAATCAGCTTTCCGCGGTGGGTAATTCGGCTGTTGCCCAAGAACTATTGCGGCATCTTAGTCTGTGTTTGCGCAAGGCTGCGCTCAATGTTGCCGTATCATAAGCCGTCACAAACGTGAAATAGAAAGAAGGAATCCCATATGCAACTGGCGAATATCGTACGTGAGCGCTGGAAGGGCGTCTTGTTCTGCCTGATCATCGCCATTCCCGCGACGTTGCTCGGCAAACAAATTGAGGTGGTCGGTGGGCCGGTATTCGCCATCCTCTTCGGCATGGTTCTGGCGCTCGTCTTTCCCAAGAATCATCGCGAACAGCTCGCCGCCGGTGTCACCTATACGTCTAAAAAAGTCTTGCAGTACGCGGTTATCCTGCTTGGCTTTGGCATGAACCTCTCCCAGATTCTGTCCAAGGGCGCCCAGTCGCTGCCGATTATCGTGGCGACGATCTCGACCTCGCTTGTCATCGCCTTTGTGCTCTGCCGCGTTATGAACGTGCCGGGTAAGATCTCGACGCTTGTGGGTGTGGGTTCGTCGATTTGCGGCGGTTCTGCCATCGCCGCTACCGCGCCCGTCATCGATGCCGACGATCGCGAGATTGCCCAGGCTATTTCGGTCATCTTCCTGTTTAACGTTATCGCGGCGCTCGTGTTTCCAACGCTCGGCGGTATGCTCGGGCTGACCAACGAGGGCTTTGGCCTGTTTGCCGGCACCGCCATCAACGACACCTCGTCCGTAACGGCTGCGGCGAGCGCTTGGGACAGCATGCATCCCGGCGCCAATGTGCTCGAGAGCGCCACGGTGGTCAAGCTCACCAGGACACTGGCCATTATTCCCATCACGTTGGTCCTCGCATGCTGGCAGATGCATCTGGCGCGCAAGGCCGGCGGCGACGCCAAAAGCACGTTCTCGCTTAAACGCGCGTTTCCCATGTTTGTGCTGTTCTTTGTGCTGGCGAGCGTAATCACCACGGTGCTTCAGCTTCCCGTGTCCATCACGGCGCCCATCAAGGAGCTGTCGAAGTTCTTTATCGTGATGGCCATGGCGGCTATTGGCTTTAATACCGATATCGTCGAGCTGGTCAAAAAGGGCGGCAAGCCCATCGCGCTGGGCTTTTGCTGCTGGATTGGCATTGCGTGCATGAGCTTGGGAATGCAGCACGTGCTGGGAATCTGGTAGAGAAGTAGCTTATTCGCGTGCTGGTTGCTGGTTGCTGGTGAGCGCAAGCCTGCGGTGGAGCGATAGGAGCTCTTGCGGGTATGGCTTGTCCGCAGGTTTATAAGTCCCGAAGAGCTCTTATCGCCCCGCCAGGATGGCGATGCGGGGCAACACCTATACTCGCAGGACGGCGCTTTCTGCCCTATAGTGTTTGGTGAGCAATATCGTTCAATTTTGAAACACTCGGTCGTGCGACCGTCGGCGGTTGCACGTCGCCGCGGACAGGGGCAAATCATGGATAGCGATGCCAAGCTGAACATCTTGACCGAGGCCCTGGCTGCTGCCGGGGCCTCGGCATTGGCAATCGATGCGCGTGGGGACGTCGCGATTTCGACCATGAATGACGCGGCGCTTGAGCGGGATGTGGCAGCTTTTGTTGCCGAACGCCTCGACCGTATAGGAGACGGCGCGCGTCTGGTTATGGGGCGTGCGGGTACGCGCCTGAGCCTGACCGTTCGCCCCGCCGACAAAGAGGGCGGGGGCCTTTGGGTCGTCGTGGTCCGCGAGGTGCGCGGCGCCGCGGCGCACGCGGGCATCGAGTGGCTCAACGCCGACGAAGTTGAGGCCCGCTACGAATCGAGCGCGTACGGCATCGTTGAGGGGCCTGCCTCGGTGGCTGCGCCGGTCGCCGAGAGCTACGCGCACGGTGTGCCCCTTATGCTCGAGGGCGAGCTGGGAACGGGTCAGGTCGAGATTGCCATGCGCCTCTATCTGGACGGTCCTTTTGTCGATCAGCCCTTTGTTGCCGTTGCGCTCGATGAGCTAACGGATCGCGGCTGGCGCCATCTGCTCAAAAGCGCCGAATCGCCGTTGTTCCAAACGGGGCTGACACTTTGTATTGAGGGCTGGAACACGGTTGGCCCCCAGCGTCTCCGCGAGCTCGTTTCCACGATGGCCGACACCGCGTTGGCGACGCGCTGCCATGTGGTGCTGACGGCGAATGACATGCCGGGCGGCAGCGAAAGTGATCAAGCCGCCTTTGTGACCGAGCGCTTCGCCTGTGCGGTGAGCGTGGCGCCGGCAATCGTCGAGCAGGGAGCCACGTCGCAAAAGATTGCGCGCTATTTGGAATATCTCGCTGGTGCATTTGGGACGGCAGCGCCCACGCTGTCTGCCGCGGCGACGAAGGCGCTCGATGCTTACCGCTGGCCGCGCAATTATCTGCAGCTCCGCGAGGTCTCGGAACGACTGTATATATTGGTGGGGGCGGGCACGGTGGATCGCGCTGTGGCGGAGGAAGTGCTAGCCCAAGAGGACGTGATTAAGACCGCAACCTTTGGCGCCCCGACACTCGAAAGCGACCTGTATATCCTGCGACCGCTGGCCGATACCGAGCGAGATATCGCGCATCTGGTTGTAGATCATCTCCACGGCAACCGAACCCGTGCGGCGGAGGTGCTGGGCATAAGCCGAACAACGCTGTGGCGCTTACTGAAGGACGATGACCGTTGAGCGAGGCGCCCGTGACCGCGCGCGACGCGTGTGCTACAGTCCAAAGCGTTATTGTTTCGATTTGGTTACGGCGTGCGGGGGCGTATGGCTGAGACTACAAAACCGAGCCGCAGAAGGCGGAGCGCCGCGCCGGTTAACCGACGCACGACATCGGTGACGTGGGGCAAACACGCCTCGGGGTTTGACGGCTCGTTCAAGCGCACTAAATACGGCTATCCTTCGACAGGTGCCCGCTTGGCAATGCAGGCAGAGTCCTCGCTGTGGGACCGCAAACGCGTGGTGGGCTCAAAGCTCAAGCACGACGGCACGCTCGGCTACATCAGCCGCGGGGCGGCTCGTCGCAGCGGACTCAATCCGGCTGGTTGGCATCGTTATGTTCCGATCGCGGTCGTCGTTGCAGTGATCGTCATCGCACTCGCTGCGCTTGGCTACGCCGGCGACGGTGCCAACTTGGACGCGATGTTTAAATCGCCCGAGCTCGCGCATGCAGGCACAGAAATAGTCGAGGGCGCTCAGACCCAGACGGGCGTCGCGCCCCAGCGCGGTATCGTTGCGGCGGCCTCCACCATCGCCGACGCTCAAAAGGACGGGGACGAACAAGACGACGGCGCCGAAACGACCCACACGAACGAAACGACGACAACTCCATCGGCAAGATAAGTTGCGAGCGGGTCCGCCGTTCGTTAGAACGGCGGAACTAATTACCTAACGTACACCACGTTGTCGCGGCGGGGTTTGGGCTCGGGTAGCGTGTCTTCGGCATAGCCCAGAATGCAGTGACCGACGCCGCGCAGGCTGCCGTCGGCGGGCAGGCCCCAGCTGGCCAGCAGCTCCAGGCCCTCGGGCGAGTCAAAGACCTCATGCGCGCGGTGAATCCAGCATGAGTCGACACCCAGTGCATAGGCGGCGTTGAGCAGGTTGCCCATGGCGAGCGATCCGTCTTCCAGGTGCGTGGGCACGCTGCGGTCGACCAGTACCACCACAACGGTCTTGGCGCCATAGAAGGGGTCGCTGTTGCTGCCCATGACCTGTGCGTTGAGCTGCGAGAGGCGCTCAACGGTCGTGGGGTCGGTGACGGCGACAAACGTCACCGGCTGGCGCCCCATGCCACTGGGTGCATACTGGCCGGCCTCGATAATGCGTGCGAGCTTTTCGGCCTCGACGGGACGATCACTGTATTTGCGGCAGCTGCGGCGGTGGATGAGTGCTTCGATAGTCTCCATGGTGTCTCCTTGCGGTGGCGTTGCAGATGCCACGTTCATACCCGTCGGGCTCAAACGATAGACGGTCAATTGCCCGGCCAAAAGGGTAGATCCCAATTGGGAAAGTAGGTTTGCATAAAAGTACCTTCAGAATGTGACAAACAAATGGGATGGTTAAACGTTTTATCCCGTCTACCCTGCGGTTTTTTACCACTTGCCTAAATGACGAACGCATAACCTCTGATAAAGGTTTTACTAAAGGAGTACCAACGTTTATCAATGCGCCGTGGTGGCGCCGGGCCAGGAGGTAACATCATGTTCCAGGCTGGAGATGTCGTCGAGACCGACTTCGAAGGATTTCTGAAGCTGCTGCGTTCCAAGACGCGCGCTTTTGTGACGATTGACGATCACGAGTACTACATCACGCACACCGATGGCTATTGGCGTGTTCAGGATTGCGAGGCCCTCAACGACAAGGGCCACTTTACTGACTGCTCCGAGCTGGTCAACACGGTCTGCGAGGTCGTCGAGCTGCCGTGGATTGCCGGCAAGAGCCTGCACGACAGCTTCTCGGGCGCCACGGTCTACGAGGCCGTCGCTGCGTAACGGCCAACAATCGATATTTTCTTGCAACCGCCGGCGCCGCCCCCGCGCCGGCGGTCTTTTTGTCGATATGTTGTTATGGGTCGCACGTCTTGCACGGCCGCCCTTGACGATAGTCAAAACTCGGACTAACCTGAAACCCTAATTAGTCAAAACTCGGACTATCGAATGGCGGGAGAGATGAATAGTACAGTTAGCCCGGTCGATTTCGACCGGATGCTCAACGGGCTTGATCGTATCTATTCGGAGTTCGCGCGCACCTGTGGTCTTTCGGATTGCGCCTACTGGATGCTCGTCGACACGAGTGCAGCGGGTGGAAGCGTTGCCGTGAGTCGGCTGACGAGTGAATGGTTCTACAGCAAACAGACCATCAATTCGGCAATCAAGACGCTTAGGGCGCGAGGGCTTGCGACGTTGGAGTTTGCCGAGGGCAGTCGTAAGAACAAGGTTGTGCGACTGACCGCAGAAGGTATGCAGTTTGCCAAGCGCTATGCGTTGCCGGCGCAAAAAGCCGAGCAACAGGCATTCGAGGCGCTCGAGCCGTGGGAACAGCGCGAGATCATGCGCTTGGTCGGTAAGTTCTCCCATGTTCTTAACGAAGAGTGCGAGGCATTTAAACGGCAAGTTGCCGCCGAGAACGAGGCTGACGATAAGGGCAAGGGGGAGACATGCGACTCTTAATGAGGTTTATGAGGCCGTACCGCGGTCTGATCGCGGTGACGATGTTTGTGCTGCTGATAGATAACGTCGGCACGCTGTTGGTGCCTACAATGTTGGCGAATATGGTCAATACCGGTATCACGACGGGTGATGTCGACTACATCCTGCGCAACGGCCTGTACATGTTTATCGCGACCGGCATGGCCAGCGGTGGTGCGGTGCTGGGCTGTTATCTTTCGGCCCGCCTGGCGGCCAACGTGGCCTGCGATATCCGCAACGCCGTGTACGACAAATCGCTCGAGCTGTCCGCCAGCGACTTTGAGCGCTTTGGCACGGGTTCGATGATCACGCGCTCGCTCAACGACATCAACGTGATCCAGCAAGCGATCCTGCAGACGATTCAGCTGGTGCTGCCGGTACCGTTCTTGGCCGTGGCGGGCATCATCTTTGCCTGGTTTATCGATCCTGCCATGGGCACGCTTCTGGGCGTCGTGGTTGCGATTGTGCTGGTGGCGGCGGTCTTTACGGTTGCCAACGCGGCTCCGATCTTTATGCGCTTGCAGAGCTTTATCGACCGCATGAACGTGGTGCTGCGCGAAAACATCGTGGGCGTGCGCGTCATCCGTGCGTTTAACAAGGAGCGTCACGAGGAGCGGCGCCTGGACGAGGTGTTCAGCGACTACGCCGCCAACGCCATCAAAGTCAACCACCTGTTTGTGGGCCTCGACAGCTCAAGCTTCTTTTTGATGAACATCGCCGAGGTAGCGGTGCTGTGGGTTGGCGGCAACCGCGTGGGCGCCCACGCCATGCAGATCGCGAGCATCTCGGCGGTGCTGGAATATGCGCTCCTGATCCTGTTCTTTGTGATGATGGCGCAGATGGTAGTGCTGACGCTGCCGCGCGCCGCGGCGTGCCTGAACCGTGCGCAGCAGGTGTTGGAGATTGAGCCGAGCATCGTGGACGGCGAGCGTACGCTGGGTGACGGGGCGCCTGCCTCCGGGGGCGATGCGGATGCGGTCGCTGAGTTCGACCACATGTCGTTCCGTTTTGACGATGCCGACGAGGACACCCTGTGCAACCTGAGTTTTGCCTGCCGCCGTGGACAGACGACCGCGATCGTGGGCTCGACGGGCTCGGGCAAGTCGACGGTGGCAAAGCTTCTGCTGCGTTTTCACGATGCCACCAAGGGTGCCATTCGCCTGGACGGCGTCGACCTGCGCGAGCTTTCGCAAGACGAGATTCGCGGGCGCATTGCCTACGTCCCGCAGAAGGCATGGCTGTTCTCGGGCACCGTGGCAAGCAATTTGCGCTTTGGCAACGAAGACGCGACCGAGGCCGATATGCTCCACGCGCTCCAGGTTGCCCAGAGCACCTTTGTGCTCGATCAGCCGCAGGGGCTCGATACCCCGGTGGCGCAGGGTGGCACGAACTTTTCGGGCGGTCAGCGCCAGCGCCTGGCCATTGCCCGCGCGCTCATGAAGCATGCCGATCTATATATCTTCGATGACAGTTTTTCGGCCTTGGACTTTAAGACCGATGCAGCGCTGCGCCATGCGCTGCGGGAGGAGACGCGCGACGCTGCGGTGCTCATCATCGCGCAGCGCATCTCGACGATCTTGCATGCCGACCAGATCGTGGTGCTCAAGGACGGCGAGGTCGTGGGCCTGGGCACGCACGACGAGCTCATGGAAACCTGCGAGGTGTACCGCGCTATCGCGGAATCGCAGATGAAGGGAGGTGAGTAGCATGACCGAGGAGCTCAAGAAGTGCGGTGACGCAATCGATTCGAACGCTGTGGACGCTGGCGAGAAAACGGTCGAGCAGGCTGCCGCGTCGACCGAGCTGGATGACGTTGCCAAGGCCGCGGCCGAGCGTGAGGCTCGCCGCCAAGCGCTGTACGAGGAAAACGAGCGTGCCGAGGACGAGCGTGCCCGCGCGGAAGCAGAGCGCATGCGCGATGTGGACGACGAGGATGAGGACGAGAAACCCCGCGATACCTGGGCGACGGTACGCCGCTTGTGGGGCGAGGCCGCCGGCGACCATTGGCGCTTCTACATCGTGTTTGCGAGCATCGTGTTCTACGTCATCTTTAACACCGCCGCGCCGGCATATAGCGCCCATGTTATCGACGAGCTGTGGGGCCATATACAGGTGGCGTTTGCCAGCGGAACCACCTTCAACATCACCTGGGAGAACTGCGGCAAGACCATCTTCGTCTACTTTATGGTCTGGACTGCCGCTGCCTCGTTCTATGCGCTCCAGAGCTTTTTGATGTCGAGCGTGGCCGAACGCCTCAACCTGCGTCTACGCAACCGCATCGCACAAAAGCTCAATCTTCTGCCGCTTGCCTTCTTTGACGCGCATCGTCCCGGTGAGGTCGTCAGCCGTGCGACCAACGACTTGGACAAGATGTCCGAGAGCATGCAGCGCGGATTGCTGCAGCTGCTTGTGTCGATCGGCACCGTGACGGGTGCCATCATCATGATGTTCGTCTATAGCGTTAAGCTCACGCTCGTCTTTTTGGGCTTCACGGCCCTGTCGCTGCTGGTGACCAAGGTGGTTTCGCGCCGTACGCATGATGTGACGGGCGAGCGTCAGGAGTGGGTGTCCAAAATCACGAGCGCGGTCGAGGAAGGCTATTCGGGCCGTTTGGTGATTCGCGCATTCAACCGCGAGCACCAGAGCTCTGCCGAGGTGCACGAGGCCTCGGGCGAGCTGGCGCGCGTGAGCACCAAGGCCGACTTTATGATCAACGCCGTCGGACCCGCGGTTCGCTTTATTGGTCGCCTGGCGCAGATTGTGATTGCGCTCGTGGGCTGCAGCATGCTGGTCGCCGGTCACATGACCGTCGGCGTGTTCCAGGCGTTCTTCCAGTTTATCTACGAGGCGTCCGAACCCATGACGCAGCTGTCGTTCACTTTTAACTCGCTGCAGAGCGCGCTGGCGAGTGCGGAGCGCGTTTTCGACCTGCTTGATGAGCCCGAGATAGAGGCCGATCCGCTGCCGGACGAGGCCGCCAAGCTGCCGGGTCGCATTGAGGGCCGCGTCGCTTTTGAGCACGTGCGCTTTGGCTATGCGCCCGACAAGCCGCTCATGCGCGACGTGTCGTTTACCGCCGAGCCGGGCCAGAAGATTGCCGTGGTGGGAACCACGGGCGCAGGCAAGACGACGCTCATCAACCTGCTCATGCGCTTCTACGAGATTGACGGCGGGCGTATTACGCTCGACGGCGTGGATACGAGCCGCATGGATCGCGGCGAGCTGCGACAGCAGTTTGGCATGGTGCTACAGGACGCCTGGCTGTTCGACGGCACGATTGCCGAGAACATCGCCTACGGCTGCCCCGAGGCAACGCGCGAGGAGATTGTTGCGGCCGCTCGCGCCGCCCAGGTCGACTTCTTTGTGCGCACCATGCCTCAGGGCTACGACACGCGCGTAGCCAACGATGCCGAAAGCATCAGCCAGGGCCAGCGTCAGCTGCTGACCATCGCACGCGTGCTGCTCAACAACCCGGCGATTCTCATCCTGGACGAGGCGACCTCAAGTGTGGACACGCGCACCGAGCTTGCTATCGGCCGCGCCATGGACGCGCTCATGCGCGGGCGCACGAGCTTTGTGATCGCGCATCGCCTGTCGACGATCGTGGACGCCGACCTGATCTTGGTCATGGACCACGGCAACATTATCGAGCAAGGCACGCATAAGGAACTGCTGGCTGCCGAGGGTGCTTACGCCGACCTCTATCTGAGTCAGTTCGCATAATGTGACAAAGGGACAGTCCCGCATGTCACATCAAAAGGAATGGCGCGCCGGGGATTGATTCCCTGGCGCGCCTTTTGCGTCGGTGCCGATATTGTTTTGTGCCGCTTGCGTTCCTAACGTTCGTCCATGAGCTTGGCGACGAGGGCCTTGAGCTCGGCCACCTCTCGCTCGAGTTCTTTGACGCGGCGGGCATTCTCGGTGATGCCCTGGCGGTTGAGGGCACTCTGCTCGGCGGCGTCATCGGGCATGTACTCGCGATGCTGCTTGGCGTCGAAACTCTCCTCGAACACACGGCAGCCGTTGCGCTTGATGATGCGTCCCGGCACGCCCACGACGGTGCAGTTGTCGGGCACGTCCTTGACGACAACCGAGTTGCCGCCGATTTTGACGTTGTTGCCGATGCGGATGTTGCCGAGCACCTTGGCGCCTGTGCCCACGGTGACGTTGTTGCCCAGGGTGGGGTGGCGTTTGCCGGTCTCGTTGCCGGTACCGCCGAGCGTGACGCCCTGGTAGAGCACGCAGTTGTCGCCCACGATGGTGGTCTCGCCGATGACGACGCCCATGGCATGGTCGATAAAGAAGTGCTTGCCGATCTGTGCGGCGGGATGAATCTCGACGCCGGTGATGTGGCGGGGGATTTGCGAGAGCACGCGGGCGAGCGAGCGATGACCGTGCTCCCAGAGCCAGTGCTCGGGCACGTGGTTCCACTTGGCGTGCAGGCCAGGATAGGAAAGGAAGATGACTAGACCGTTTTGCGCGGCGGGATCCTGCGCTTGGACGGTCTTGATGTCCTCGCGAATGGTATTGATAAAGCTCACCGGCCGCCCTCCCTTAGCGCCATGGCAATGCGATTCAATAAAGTATAGCGATTCGCTAGGGATTAGGAAGGACAATCTTGGCGGCATTGCGCAACAGGTGTCAGTTATGCAAACTTGCTGGTAATGGGGTCATGCTTTTGTGGGGTTGCGCACGAGGGGGCGCCGCAACCGTATACTGGTCAACTTGGACGTGTCCGCGCCCACAACTGAGAGGTTTTACTTCATGGGTTTCATCAATTTTATCGCCGAGCTGCTTAAGGATCCGCGCACCGCGATCGCCAGCTGGATCGCCGCCGGCCCGCTTATGGCCTACGGCTGCGTGTTCCTGATCATCTTTATCGAGACGGGCGTGGTGTTCTTCCCGTTCCTTCCCGGCGACTCGCTGCTGTTTGCCTCGGGTTTCTTTGCCCACAACGGCGGCTTTAACATCGTGGCTCTGCTGGCCGTCGCATGGACGGCTGCCATCTTGGGCGATCAGTGCAACTTTATGATCGGTCATTTCTTTGGCCAAAAGATCATCGCCTCGGGCAAGGTGAAGGCCATGACGCCCGAGCGCATCAAAAAGTCCGAGGAATTCCTGGACAAATGGGGCCACCTGGCCATCTTCCTGGGTCGCTTCTTCCCGTTTATCCGCACCTTTGTGCCCTTCATCGCCGGCATGGGCGGCATGCATTGGCGCAACTTTGTCATCTTTAACGTGTTGGGCGGCATTACCTGGTCGACGGTCTTCACTCTGCTGGGCTACTTCTTTGGCGGCATCCCCTTTGTGCAGGAGCACTTTGAGCTGCTGATTATCGGCATCGTCGCCGTGTCGATCATCCCGACCGTGGTCGGTCTGGTTAAGGCTAAGCTGGGCAAAAAGAACGCGTAGCTCGAGCCAGCGCGCAAACCGTGCCGTTGAGGCCCGTCACCCTTTACGGTGGCGGGCCTTTCTGCTTCGGTCAAATGAAAATACTTTACTTAGTTAAAGAAAAGCGTTTTATCAGACGCGTACGGGGAGTACAATCTCGTGCATGCGAATCGACGTGCCATCGGCTTTGATGCCGTTCGCGTGTCCCGTCCGGCTCTACGCTCCGGGCGTGCGACGTTGCGACGCGGTCGGCTTCGGTCTTTGCGTGCGGGTTCGCGAGTATGCAACTGTGTATGTAAGGAGCGACATATGACTGTCGAGAAGAAGGATATCGATTGGGGCAGCCTCGGCTTTGGCTACATGAAGACCGATTACAGCTACGAGGCTCATTGGAAGGATGGCGAGTGGGACGAGGGCGGCCTGACCACCGACCACACCCTGCATGTTTCCGAGTGCGGCGGAATCTTCCATTACTGCCAGGAGGTCTTTGAGGGCCTGAAGGCCTACACCGCCGAAGACGGCAGCATCGTCTGCTTCCGTCCCGACATGAACGCTGAGCGTATGTATAACTCTGCCCAGCGCCTCGAGATGCCCCCGTTCCCCAAGGACAAGTTTGTTGAGGCCGTCAAGCAGGTCGTTTCTGCCAACGCCGCCTGGGTTCCGCCTTTCGGCTCCGGTGCGACTCTGTACGTGCGTCCGTTTATGATCGGCTCTGGTGACGTGATCGGCGTGGCTCCCGCTCCTGAGTACACGTTCCGCATTCTCGTGACCCCGGTCGGTCCGTACTTTAAGGGTGGCCTTAAGCCCGTTAAGCTGCGCGTTTCCGAGTATGACCGCGCCGCGCCGCACGGCACCGGCAACATCAAGGCTGGCCTGAACTACGCCATGTCCCTCAAGCCCACGATGGAGGCCCATCGCGAGGGCTATGCCGAGAACCTGTATCTCGACTCTGAGTCCCGCACCTATGTCGAGGAGACCGGCGGCGCGAACGTTCTGTTCGTGAAGGAGGACGGCACGCTCGTCGTTCCGCAGTCGCACACCGACTCCATCTTGCCCTCCATCACCCGTCGTTCGCTTGTTCAGGTTGCCGAGGACCTGGGCATGACCGTTGACCAGCGTCCCGTCGAGTGGGCTGAGGTCAAGTCCGGCACCTTTGTTGAGTGCGGCCTGTGCGGCACCGCTGCCGTCATTTCCCCGGTGGGCGAGATCGACAACAAGGTCTATGGTGCCGATGAGACCGTGACCTTCCCGGCTGGCTACACCGAGATTGGCCCCGTGATGAAGAAGCTCCGCGAGACCCTGACCGGCATCCAATCTGGTGCTGTCGAGGATAAGCACGACTGGGTTTACACCGTCGCGTAAGCTGCCATAGCTGTTCGGCCCGAGGGCAACCTTCCTTTCCGGCGCATCCTCGGACATGAAAGAACCTCCGCTGCGCACTTCGTGCGGCGGAGGTTCTTTCGTCCTGCGGAGTGCGCCGGAAAGGAAGGCCGCGCTTTTGTTTTGGTTCGCGCCATGTGGGGGTGGTGGCGACGTGCATTTTTGCGAGTATTCTGCAATCGAAGGCCCCTGCATACCGACCTCGGGCAAAAATCGGGATTTCTCGATGTTTTCTACGAATGATGGGCGGGGTTATGGGCTGACAGCGTTTTGATTTGCAGGGACATTCGCGGTCTTTGGCATTTATCGTAGCGTCCGAAGCCCTTGGTTATGTTGAATACTCCTAAAAATGCACGGCGCTTAGAGGGGGACCTTCGCGAAAAAGGAAACCGCCCCGTCGAAGTATGCATTCGACGGGGCGGTTTATACATTTGGACGATTAAGGATGCGCTGTCAAACTACTAGAACTTGACGGTCGGGGCCTGGCGGGCTGCTTCGGCGGCCTCGAAGCCCTGGCGCTCCTTAAACTGGAAGATGCCGGCAAAGATGACAGCCGGGAACGTCTGAATGGCGTTGTTGTAGCTGAGCACGCAATCGTTGTAGCTCTGGCGTGCATAGCTAATCTTGTTCTCGGTATCCTCGAGCGATGCCTGCAGCTGCGTAAAGTTAGTGTTTGCCTTAAGATCGGGATAGGCCTCGGCTACGGCGAAGAGCTGGCGCAGCGCACCGGTCAGCACGTTGTCGGCTTCCATCTTGGCCTCGGGCGTGGTGGCCTTGACGGCGGTGTTGCGCGCGCTGATCACGGCGGAGAGCGTCTCCTGCTCGTGCTTGGCGTAGCCCTTGACGGTCTCGACCAGGTTGGGGATCAGGTCGTTGCGGCGCTGCAGCTGCGTATCGATGTTCTGCCAGGCGTTATCGATGCGGTTACGCTTGGTGACCATGTTGTTGTAGATGCCGGCGATGGCGCAGACAATCACAATGACAACAACGATGCCGATGATGACGGTAATCATGATGTCTCCGTTTCGAATGGCCGCGGCGGCATGCGCCAGCTGCCGTTGGTATAACGCTACTAGTATACCCGCAACGTTTTGCCGTGCCGAACTTTCCGGTAAGCGTTATGTTTTCGGTGGGGTTGGTACCGGGACAAAGCGCGCGAGGTACAGGTGTAAGATATGCGACAGATTGACGAGTGTTGTCTTTGCCCTGAGGATGGCGATACCAGTGGACCTTCGCATTAAGAAAACCTACCGTGCCCTGTTCGATGCTTTCACCGAGCTTCTCGAGGAGCATCGTTTTGAGGACCTGACGGTTGCCATGCTGTGCGACCGCGCCATGATTCGCCGCACGACGTTCTACAAGCACTTTCGCGACAAGAACGATTACTTTGCCTTTTATATCGATGAGCTCATGTCCGGCTTGCCGCAAAAACAGCCCGATGAGGCCGGCACAGTGTCTGCCGAGGACGTGCGCGCGCTCCGGCACGCGATTTTGGACGATGCCATGGACCTGATTCTGGCCCATGAGCAGCTCATGGACAACATTTTGGCGAGCAGCATGTCGGGAATGCTGACCAACGTTATTTGCGACCGTATTGCCCGCTCCATCCGCGAGCGTGTGATGAACGTGCTTGCCGAGGATGCCCTGGCCCCCGTGTCACTCGAGACGACGTCTGAGTTTGTCGCCGGCGGTATTATTCGACTTTTCACGATATGGTGGGAATCGGGCCACAATCTTGAGCGTCGACCCGAGATGGCCGACGTTGTCGATGCGCTGTTCGAGCGGACCATGACGCCGGTGCATCACTAAAAGTGGCGGAGAGAGGGGGATTCGAACCCCCGGAACGCTCTCGCGCTCAACGGTTTTCAAGACCGCCGCATTCAACCGCTCTGCCATCTCTCCGTGAGTCGTAATGATAGCATCGTTTTGAATTTGCAACAGGGAAGGCGAACGATGACGATCACCGAAATCGACGAGAAGTTCATGCGCGAGGCGTTGGCGGAGGCGCGAGCCGCCGCGGCGGTGGGCGAGGTGCCCATCGGAGCCGTAGTGGTGCGCGACGGCGAGATCGTCGCGAGGGCGCATAATCGTCGCGAGCTCGACCAGGACCCTTCGGCGCATGCAGAGTTCGCGGCCCTGTGCGCCGCTGCCCAGGCGCTTGGCCGCTGGCGCCTTTCCGACTGTACGGTCTACGTGACGCTCGAACCCTGCTGCATGTGCGCGGGGCTTATGGTCAACGCGCGCGTGGGGCGCTGCGTGTATGGCGCGAGCGACGCCAAGGCGGGTGCGTTGGGATCCCTATACGATTTGAATGCCGATTCGCGCCTGAATCATCGGTTTAACGTGACGGCTGGCGTGCTGGCAGACGAGTGTCGTGAGGTGTTGAGCGGCTATTTTAGTGGGTTGCGTGGCACCGATGGTACTGGCTGCGGTTGTGGGGCCGATCTTGAGGCACATGCCGCTCATGCCGAGGCGCTCGCGTGTGCCGAAGAAATCGCCGTTGAGGTGGTCGATTTTGGTGCCGCGTGCCGCCGGCCCCGCCGTGTGCTGTTGGCGATCGACTCCTTTAAGGGTAGCGTTTCGAGCGCGCAGGCGGAGGCGGCGGTTGCCGAAGGCGTGCGCCGTGTGTGGTCCGATGCCCAGGTGGCCACGTTGCCGCTGGCAGATGGTGGTGAGGGAACGCTCGATGCCGTTGCCGCGTGCGGCGGTGAGATTGTGACCTGCGAGGTGGCAGGCCCCTTGGGCGAGCGTGTGCCTGCCCGGATGCTGGTTGATGTCGAGCGCGAGTCCGCGGTCATCGAGATGGCCGAGGCGGCCGGCATCGGGTACTCGCCTTGCACGGAGTCGTCGGCGCTGGCCGCTACAACCTATGGCGTGGGCGAGCTCATGCTTCGCGCGGTTCGCACGGGCGCAAAGACTATCTATATTGGCTTGGGCGGCAGCGCCACCAACGACGGTGGCGCCGGCATGCTGCAGGCGCTGGGCGCGCGTCTTGTCGATGACCGTGGCTGCGATATCGCGCCGGGGCTCGCGGGCCTTGAACACGTGGCGAGTATCGATTTGGCACCGGCGCTACGGGCACTGAATGGCGCTCGTATCGTTGTGCTTTCGGATGTCGAGAATCCGCTCGTGGGGCGTCGGGGCGCATTAGCGGTGTTTGGCGGGCAGAAAGGCTTGCCGACGGGTGACGCCGAGGCGCTGAGCAGGTGCGACAGCTGGATGGTCGGCTACGGTCGTCTACTCGATACGGCAATTGTCGAGGCTCGGGCCCAGGGGTTGTTGCGCACACCCGAGGGCGCACGGACATTTGGCTCGGTGCTCGGCGTGCCCGGCGCGGGCGCTGCCGGTGGCTTGGGCGCGGCGTTGCTGGCACTCGGTGCGGAGCTACACTCGGGTGTGGAGACGGTGCTCGATCTCGTGGGGTTTGACGAACATGTGCGCGATGTCGACCTGGTCATAACGGGCGAGGGCAATATGGACGAGCAGTCCGCCGCCGGTAAGGCGCCGGTGGGCGTGGCCCGCCGTGCCAAGCGATATGGCAAGCCGGTGGCCGCTGTCGTGGGCGGTCGCGCCGACAACCTGGATGCGGTGTACGAGCAGGGCATCGACCTTGTCCTGCCGATCTGTCGCAAGCCCATGGACCTGGAGCGGGCGCTCGATCCGCAAGAAGCCGCAACCAACCTCATCTGCGCCGGCGAGTCTGCCGCGCGAGCCTACGACCTTGGCCGCCTCTAAAACCAATCCCTCCCCAATAACTTGCGGTGAAATACGGAGTGTTTTTGCCTTTAAGGCGCCAATTCAGTCCGTATTCCACCGCAACTTCGTGAATGGCCATCCGAGGCTGGTCGCCTTGTGCTTTGGGTCGGACCGTCTGCCATGAAATGCGGTAATCTACTACGTTTAGCGGAACACCCTCGACCATCCCGGATTTTGTGAAATTAAAACCGCAGGTAGAAAGCTTGCCGATTTTCGAAAAAGTCGGCTATGGTTGACCCCGCGGCCTAAACGTAGTAGATAGGCCCTTTTCGTGGCGCAGCGTCAGACCAGTCTATTTGGGACGGGGCTTTCTTGACCACTTTCGCCACTCTGATGCCCCCAGTCAAAAAGTAGTCAAAAAAGCCCCGTCCCAAATTAGCTGTCTTGCCCCATCGGGCGGGAGCAGGTAAGATATACCGAGCGCCTAGCGCGTTCGATGGGTTCGGATGACGACATGTTCCGAATCTGGTCAGGTCCGGAAGGAAGCAGCCATAAGGAGCCTCTGTCGGGCATCCGAATCCATCGAGCGCGCAGGCGCTTTTTGGTGCCGCGGCTACCCGCGAGTGCCGGCAGGGCGCTTGGTGTCTCGCTGGTCCTCGGCTTTGCCTGCGGGATCGCTCGACTACCAAGCGCCCTGCCGGCACTCGCGGGTAGCCGACCAAAACCACCTGAAGGGTCACATTTATCTGAATAATTTAATCCCGTGTCTTTTGCTGCTCGTTGGCGTTGTTTGGGCATTGATGGCTACGTGGTTCAAGAGGCGGCGGTGCTGTTGCTTGATTTTTTGTAGTTAAAGAGGCCCGTTTCCCTTGGTTGGGGAAACGGGCCTCTTTTGTCTCCGGGTTTGTGGATTGGCGAAGGTAGTATGATCTGGCGGCTATTTTGAGTTCTTGAGGCGGCGTGTGGCTGCGGTGGCTATTCCGAGTCCTGTGGCGGCGATGCCTGCGAGTGCGATTGCGCCCGGCGCTGCGTCGCCCGTGTTCGCGAGCTTGCCGGCGGTCGTATCTGCTTGCTTGCCGCTGCTCGAGTTCGCCTGCTTGGTGGAGCTCGGCGGGGTATTTTTGCCGGTCGCGGACGAGCCGGTGGGCTGTGTCGCCTCGGCCGGTTGCGCCGAGTTGGAGGGAGGCGTCGTCTCGGTCGGTTGCGTTATCTCGGGCGAGGTGGCCTTGTCTGCCGCGGCTTTCGCCTCTTCGTATGCCTTGCAGGCGTCGTCATAGGCCGCTTGCGCCTTTTTCAAATTGTCGAGGAGCGCATCTCGCCAGGCTATGAACTGGTCGGTATGGGCTTTATACTTCTCTGCAGAACGTTCACAGTCATTAACTTGTCTTTCCTGCCTTTTGAGGCGGTCCTGGACCTCGCGGAGCTCCATTTCGCAAAAGTCAACTCGCGCTTTTGCCGTTACGATCTCTTGGCGCAACGACTTTATTTGCTGTTTAATAGTTTCGGCAAGCTCCTCGTCGCCGAGTGCTTCGACTGCCTTAAGCTCCTCAAGTTTCATGTCTAATTTTGCTTGGAGCTCGCTTACCCGGTTGATGGCCTTGTCGTATTTGGCTTGGGCTGCATTGATGTCCGCTTGCATGGTGGGAAGGGATTCCCTCAATTCGGCGGCTTGCGCCGCCATCTTGTCGCGGAGCTCTTGAAAACGGGCAATGTCATCATTGAATCTCGCAATTTTCTCGGGACTTGCGGCGTTTTTTGCGGCCTCGAGGTTTTTGAGCGCTTCCTGCATGGCTGCATACGCTTTTTCTTTTGCGGCGGCCGCGTCTTCCGTCTGCAAGGCAACTGCACCGGTGGGGGAGCTGGTTTCCGCCGCGATCGCCGTTGCGGGGGCGATTCCCGCGATAAGTGCCGCGGAAAGGGCGATGCCCAAGGTTGTTCGTCTTGCTCTTCTCGCGAGAATGTCGTTCATCTCGGCACCTCATTTCAAGGGTCGGCGACTAACTTGGTAGCACTAATGTAAGTATACCAAGCGATTGGCCCGCCACTGGCTGGGTGTGCGCGTATGCTCCTCTGAAAACTGAATCCCGTTAGAAATGACGAGTTGTTTACGCTTCTTTTGGGGTGGCGGTACTATCATGGTTCGAATTGAATGTGGATGATGATAGGGAGCGCCTATACATGATTGAGTTGCTCAGGCGTTTTGGTGGTAAGTTTCGCCGATATATGGTGATCGGCCCTGCGTGCAAGTTGATCGAAGTGATCTTTGACCTGCTGACGCCGCTGGTGATTGCCCAGATGATCGATAAGGGCATTGGCTCGCACGACGTGGACGCCGTCGTCCACTACGGCATAGTGCTTGCCGCCATGGCCGTGATCGGCATCTCGTTTACGCTCGTCTGCCAAAAGATGGCGGCGCTCACCTCGCAGGGCATGGGCACCGATATCCGTGGTGCGCTCTACGAGCGCATTAATAAGCTGAGCTATGCTGAGCTCGATCGCTTTGGCACGCCGTCGCTTATCACCCGCATCACCAACGACGTCAACCAGGTGCAGCTCGCCGTGGCGCTGGGCGTGCGTATGCTCATCCGCTGGCCTTTCCTGGCGGTGGGCTCCATGTGCGCGGCCCTTGCCATCGACCTTAAGCTCGGCATCATCTTTTTGATCTGCACGCCCGCTATCGGCCTGGTATTTTGGTTTGTCATGGCGCGCTGCATCCCGTACTACAAGCAGCTGCAGGCAAAGCTCGACCGCATCGCGCTTATCTGCCGCGAAGGCCTTTCAGGCGCTCGCGTGGTTCGCGCCTTCGTGCGCGAGGACCACGAGCGCGAGCGTTTTGCCCAAGCAGCCGACGATCAGGCCAATACTGCCATCGCGGTGGGCAAGCTCTCGTCGATCCTTAACCCCGTTACGTTTTTGGTGATGAACCTGGGCGTGTGCGCCATCCTGTGGGTGGGCGGCATCCAGGTCAACGTGGGCGATCTCACGCAGGGTCAGGTCATGGCGTTTGTGAACTACATGACGCAGACCCTGACCTCCATCGTGTACGTCGCCAACCTGGTTGTGGTCTTTACCAAGGCAAGCGCGAGCGCTTCGCGTATCAACGAGGTGCTCAATTGCGAGCCGAGCATCACCGACGAGGGCAACCAGCCGGTCGCGCTGCCCAAGCCGGGCGCGACGGGCAATGCCGCTCCGGCCTCCGCGCTGAGCTTGAGCCATGCGAGCTTCTCGTTTGGCGCTGGCGCGGCAAATGCTGTCAACGATGTGACGCTGGAACTCCCGCTGGGCAAAACCCTCGGCATTATCGGCGGTACGGGCAGCGGCAAGTCCACACTCGTCTCGCTTATCCCACGCCTGTACGATGCGGGCACCGGCAGCGTGAGCGTGATGGGCGCCGACGTGCGCGCATGGCCGCTCGACCAGCTGCGTCACGTGGTCGCGACCGTTCCGCAGCGAGCGTCGCTGGTGAGCGGCACGATCCGCAGCAACCTGACCTGGCGCGACGAGTCGGCAACCGATGAGGAACTGTGGACGGCGCTCGATATAGCGCAGGCCAGCGAGTTCGTGCGCAACAAGCCGCAGGGGCTCGACGCCCCGGTCGAGGCGGGCGGCAAGAACTTCAGCGGCGGTCAGCGCCAGCGCCTGACCATTGCGCGCGCCCTGGTGGGCTCGCCGCAGGTCCTGATCATGGACGATTCTGCCTCGGCGCTCGACTTTAAGACCGATGCGGCGCTTCGTCACGCCATTCGTGAGCGCAGCGGTCGTGGTGCCGTCGAGGGTGGGCTGCCGCTGACAACCGTCATCGTAAGCCAGCGCGTCTCGACCGTGCGCGATGCCGACATGATCTGCGTGCTTGACCACGGTTCGGTCGCGGGCTTGGGTACGCACGACGAGCTGTATGCGACTTGTCAGCTTTACCGCGAGATCTGCCAGTCGCAGCTTCGCCGCGAGGAGCTCGAGGGCCAGCAGGGGAGTGCCGCGTCCGCGTCCGCCCCAAGTGCCACGCCCGCCCCAATCGCCTCTGCATCTGCCTGCGCAAAGGAGGGCTGCTAAATGAATCCGTACACTTCTTCCGGTTCGGTCGCCACGATGACGGCCAATGTGTCCGGCAACGACAAGCTCAACGACCTGGGCGACGGCCCGCGCCAGCCCGGCGACCCCGAGCGCTATCCCGTGGGCGCGGTGACCCGCCGCCTGATGGGCTACGTCCGTCCGCACCGTATTTCGTTTACGGCGTCGTTTGTGAGCGCCGCCATCTCGGTGATTTTGCAGCTCTACACGCCTATTCTCATCGGCGAGGGCATCGACCTCATCGTCGCGGCGGGCCAGGTGGACTTCGATGCACTGCTGCCGCTTGTCACCAAACTCGCGCTCGTCGTGGTGGGGGCCGCGGCCTTCCAGTGGCTGCAGGGCTATTGCGTCAACCGTCTGTCCTACGAGACGGTGCGTGACATGCGCGTGGAGGCGAGCGACAAGCTCAGCCGCATGCCGCTCAGCTTTATCGACAGCCACGCCCACGGCGACCTTATGAGCCGCGTGGTCAACGACGTCGACCAGGTGGGCGACGGTCTGCTGCAGGGCTTCACGCAGCTTTTCACCGGTGTTATTACCATCGTGGGCACGCTTGCGTTTATGCTCTCCATTAACCTGACCATGACGCTCGTGGTGGTGCTCGTCACGCCGCTCTCCATCTTTGCCGCCGGTGCTATTGCCAAGCTCTCCAACAAGAGCTTTACGGCTCAGCAGCGTATTCAAGGGCAGCTTGGCGGCCATATCGAGGAATACGTGGGCGAGCAGAAGCTTGTCGACGCCTTTGCCTATGGCCCCAACGCCCAGCAGCGCTTCGATGCCCTCAACGCTGAGCTCTACACCGCAGGCGAGCGCGCGCAGTTTATGGGCTCGCTTTCCAACCCCGGTACGCGCTTTATCAATAACATCATCTACGCCGTGGTTGCCGTCATCGGCTGCGTGGGCGTGATCACGGGCGTGCCCGCGGCGCTCACGGTGGGCGGCGTGCAGATCTTCCTGTCCTATGCCAACCAGTACACTAAGCCGTTCAACGAGGTCACCAACGTCATTACGCAAATCCAGACGGCGTATGCCTCGGCGCGTCGTATGTTTGCGCTGCTCGACGCCAGCGAGCAAGAGCCCGATGCGCCAGATGCCGTGGAGCTTGCCGCCCCGCAGGGCGAGGTGGCCTTTGAGCATGTGGACTTTAGCTATGTGCCCGACCGCAAGCTGCTGCAGGATATCTGCATCGAGGCCAAGCCCGGCATGCGCTTTGCCCTGGTCGGTCCCACGGGCTGCGGCAAGACGACGCTCATCAACCTGCTGCTGCGTTTTTACGATATCGATGCCGGCCGCATCTCGGTAGACGGGCGTTCGTCGCGCGACTACACGCGCTCGAGCCTGCGTCGCGCCTTTGGCATGGTGCTGCAGGACACCTGGCTGTTCGAGGGCACGGTGGCGGAAAACATCGCTTACGGTTGCCCAGATGCCACGCGCGAGCAGGTTATCGAGGCGGCCAAGCGCGCGCACGCGCACAAGTTTATCGTGCAGCTGCCAGGCGGCTACGATACGGTAATCGGCGAGGACGGCGGCACGTTTAGCCAGGGTCAAAAACAACTGCTGTGCATCGCGCGCGTCATGCTCACCGATCCGGCGATTCTGCTGCTGGACGAGGCAACGTCGAGCATCGATACGCGTACCGAGCTGCAGGTGCAGGCGGCATTCGACGAGCTCATGGCTGGCCGCACGAGCTTTGTGGTGGCGCACCGCCTGTCGACGATCCGCAATGCCGACTGCATTCTGGTTATGCGCGACGGCCAGATTATCGAGCGCGGCACGCACGACGAGTTGCTAGCGGCAGGCGGCTTCTACGCCGAGCTCTACCGCAGCCAGTTTGCCCAGTAGGGGCTGCCGATTAGCGGCAGATGGTTTACATCTGCGTCGTTAGTACTAAGATATGCTTTTAACAAATTGCATTAATGGCTCGAGTTTCGGGGGAAACGAGGCAACGTGACTATGACATGCTCTATGGTGGTTAACAGCAAGAGCGGTAATACCAGGATGGTTTCGGGGGCGATCAAGCGCGCCCTGCAGGCTGCAGGCGTCGAGTTTATCCATGCCGCCGCGCTGAGCGATGATGCAGATCCGGAGCAGGTCGCGCACGAGGCAGAGGGTGCCTGCGCTGCCGATACGGTGCTTGTCGGTTTTTGGTGCGACAAGGGTGCCTGCACGCCCTCGGTGGCGGCGTTGCTCTCCGCCTTGCACGGCAAGCGCGTGTTCCTGTTTGGCACCTGCGGCTTTGGGGCCGACCAGAGCTATTACCAGCAGATTGTCGACCGCGTAACTTCCAATCTGGCCGAGGATGCCGAGCTTGCGGGCTGGGCGATGTGCCAGGGCAAGATGGGTCCCGCGGTTAAGCAGCGCTACGAGGCCATGCTCGAGCAAGATCCCGAAAACGCCCGATTTAAGATGCTGCTCGACAACTGGGTTGCCGCAAAGGATCACCCCACCAAGGAGGACCTGGACAACATGACCGCAGCCGCCAAGAAGGCCGTGCTGGGCGAGTAGGCGTGTCGCCTCGCGCTCGAGATAATACAAACGTGAAAGCCTCGAGATTCTCGAGGCTTTTTTCGTGACACGAGGGCGCCCCTTTATTGATGGAAGGCCTAATAAGCTGATTGTTCTATGCCCGGATGTGTGCGGAGTGGGATGGGATTTCCGGATGGGTGGGGTTGCGGAAGCTGCGTCCCGGAATTTGCCTTTGGAATGGGATGCGGTTTCCCGTTGAGGGGCTCTGTGGAAACCGCATCCCAGTTTTCGGCCGAGAAATGGGATGCCGTTTCCGGTTGAGGGTCTTGGCGGAAAGTGCGATCCGGAATTTGCGATCGGAGTGGGATGTGGTTTCCCAACGGGGCCACAAGCGGAAACCGCATCCCATTTCGCAAGCGAATTCTGGGACACGGTTCTCAGAGGATTATGGGCTGCGAACTACATGGGGCTGTCATAAAACTCCGGCAAAGGGGGGTCGGAAATAAATGACACTTCCAGTAGTTTGTTTTAATGTGGGGGGGGGGTACCATTATTTTAGTTTCGCAAAAAACGAACCTTCTATGGGGAAGTTGCGTAGGGGGTTAGTCGTAAGTATTGGATAAAACAGACTAATTTGGGGATAAATGACCACTTACGCCAAAATAAGTAGCATTTAGCGATAAAACATTGAAAAATATGTAGCACATCGCTATGTTTTTATTACGAAAAGATTCCAAATTGGCTTATTTCGGACTCACTTTTCAAGCGCCTTGCGGTTCCTGTTGAAACTTGCTGACCTTTGGATGGGTCGAATAGGTCCTCAAGGGGGATGAATTATCACTTTGACGGCGCGTAGACTCAAACGATTTATTACGCTTTTGAGTAGCTTGGCGTTCGCGCTTGTCATAGCCCTTGCCGTTGTTTCTTTTGTGCCTCGCGCATTTGGATACACGCCCTTTGCTGTGCTTTCGGGCTCTATGGAACCCGAGCTTCCCGTTGGCTCCATGGTGTTTGTCCGCCAGGTTGAGCCAACGGATATTGCCGTGGGCGACAATGCAACCTTTTACCGATCGGACGGCGCCGTGGTGACGCACCAGGTGTATCAGATCGACCCTGTGGCGCAGATGATCGGCACGCAGGGAATTGCGAACAAAAATGCAGACGGAAGCATCATGCACGATGCCGAGCACACGCCTTTTTCGAGTGTTATCGGCACTGTTTCTTTTTGTGTCCCTTACCTGGGCTTCGTTAACGCATATTGCACGACGATGCCCGGTTTGCTTGTTGTGGTGGCCGTTCTGGCGCTGCTGATCACGGCGTCGATAGTGCTCGATCGGATGGTTCCCGACGAGCCTGCGGGCAAGCATACCCGCGTGCATGCGAGGGAGCGGCGTTCATAGCGGCAGGGAAAAACGTCGGCGGCGGTAGGGGCCGTTGCCGGGGAAGACGATTCTCGAAAGGAAGAGAACGATGGAAAACAAGAAGAAAAAGCGCTACGGCATCATTGCCGCCCTGCTGCTGTTGGTGCTGGCTGCCGGCGTGGGTACCTACGCCTGGCTGACGGCGCAGTCGAGCCTGACCAACAACTTCACCACTGCGGGCATCAACAAGCCCACTACCGATCCCGACCATCCGAATCAGCCGCTTCCGGATGATAACAATAAGGTCAACGGCAACCTGACCGAGACCAAATGGGTTAAGGACTCTAAGCTCGCCCCTGGCGTGTCTGTACCCAAGAATCCTAATGTCGGTATCGGCAAGGGATCCGAGGATGCATATGTGTACGTCTTCGTGAACAACAAGACGGCGTCTGCCGGGGCCGATCATTCCAAGACGACTTACTTCACCATTAACTCTGGCTGGAAGGCCGTTGAGGCGACCGCCGTTGAGGGCGAGCCGACTCATTATCTCGGTGGCCTTTTCGTTTATGTTGGCGAAGGAACCGAGGCTACCCCGCTTATTGCCAGCAAGAATGAGGATAAGTGGACTGGCGAGCTGTTCAGCCAGGTGACTACGCCCAAGGACACCGAGCAAAAGGATTTCGCCAATTCTGCCACGATGGATGTCAACTGCTTCATTTACGCGGCAGACAATACCGCTGAGGGTTCGTCTGCGTCTGCTTTGGCTGCTGCCAAGAATTGGGCTAAGGACCTGTAGTAATCCCACCCCCTCTACCGAGATCCCGGCCCGCTCCCCATCCCCATTTTCGGGTCGGGATCTCGGTCCCCCTTTTTATCGACGACTGGCGAACGTAATGCTCAATAATCTTTCCGACAATCAGAAACGCACCTTGGCGCTTGCCGCGATGGCGCTGTTGGCCCTGGCGTGCCTGTGCGGCACGCTGGCTTTTACTGTTGATATGGTTCCGGCGAACAACGTTCTATCGTTTGGCAGCGTGAAGGTACGAGTCTGCGAATACACCCTAAACGAGCAGGGCGAGGAGATTCCGTTTGAGCCCAACGAGCACGGGGACTATCCCGACACCAAAGCCGGGGGTTCTGACATCAGCCGCATTGTGCGCGTGGAGAACGTCGGCTCGCAGCCTGAGTACGTTCGCGCGCGCCTGCGCATGAAGTCAGTGGCACCCGACGGCTCGTGCGCGGATGCCTCGGGCAACGTTGCGTTTCATGTGGACGCGGGCGAGGGGTCCCGTGGATCGACGGCGGCGATGGGTGGTACTACTACCGTGGATTGGCCGGGCGTGGCGGCATGCTCGACCCCGGCGCCATGACGGAAAGCCTTATGGACTCGCTGCGATTTGTGGGCGACTACCACGATGCCGCGCGCGGCGGCTCATTCAAGCTCGATATCGATGTTCAGGCCGTGCAGGCCAAAAACCAGCAGACAAGCGATACCGCCCTCGACGTACTTGACGTTGTGGGTTGGCCGGAGGCGAACTAGCCTATGAAGATCAAGAATATGAACCGGGGTATGCTTAGCAGGCTGGTTGCCGTCGCAGCGATTGCCCTTTGCTGCGTTATGGCGCTGCCAACGGTGGTGCATGCCGAGGATGTGCCCGAGGCCAAAATCGAATTCCACATCAAAAACGAGGCTGACTTTTTGTCGTGTGTGGCGCTGTCGCGCGAGCGCGATACGTCCGGCTGGCACGTTTATCTCGATAACGACATTGAGCTCGACAGCGACGACATGAAAACCATCGTTGCAGACACCGTTAAGCATCTGTCGTTTGGCAACAAGGAGCATCCGTTTAAGGGCGTGTTCGATGGTCAAAACCACGCCGTTGAGGGCCTGAACTACGATAAAGACGCTTTTGACCCCGAGCGCGATACGGGATTTTTTGCCGAGACCAACGGCGCCACCATCAAAAACTTCCTGGTCAAGGACGCCAACGTGTGGGCGGACTTCCGCGGTGGCATTATCGTGGGCAAGGCCGTCAAAACGCGTTTCGAAAACGTTATGGTCATGGAGAGCACGCTGCACGTGACCTGCGCCAACAATGCTCTCAACCTCATTACCAACGCAGGCTTTGAGGGCGGTCTCATCGCCGGCGAGCTCGACGGCTGCACCCTCTACAACTGCGAGGTCCGTGGCGGCCGTGCCGTCAACAATACGACCTCGGGCGTGCAGGCGCTCGGCGGTGAGGGTCTGTATATGGCGGCGTTTGCCGGCTACGTTAAGAACTCGACTATCGAGTACTGTCGCGTGACGCCGACGCGTAAGGACGACGGCTCGATTGCCGAGAAGGGCATGACCGACGTCACCAATAAGTACGACGTGGCCATTGGCGCCCTGGGCGGCAACAACGTGTACGCCTCGGGTTTTGTGGGCTGCATGGCGGGCGAGGCCAAGATTATCGACTGCTTCTCGACGGCGCAGTGCTACAGCTATGCCGCGTCGTACGTGGGCGTCGTCGCCGTGACGCGCGCGTGGACGGGTGGCTTGGCGGGTCGTATTCTAACCGAAAAGGGCAACGAGCTCGTTCGAAGCCATTTTGCGGGTGACTTGAGCTCGCGTCAGTACAATCCCATCGCCGTGATCCCCATCATTCAAAACGATGTGAACCTGGGCGGCATTGCCGCGCGTGCCAACAAGGATGATGCCACGGTCACCGAGTGCTACTTTAAGCCGAGCGTGAGCCTTTCTGGCAACAGCCAGGGCAACCCTGCCAAAAAGAAAATCCCCTCGTTTGGCGGCGATGACACCACCAAGGGTGATGGCTATGGTCCATGGGATGACGAGCGCTACACCACGCGCGAGCTGTGGGAAGAGCACGACTACGACTTTTGTGCCGGCACCAAGCGCTCGACTGCTAACAACGGGGCCTTGGGTGGCTCGCACTTCAATGAGTGGGCGATGGATTACAAGCTGAATATTCCTGTGCATGGCCAGAGCGTTAAGGCGACGATCGATTTTCCCGGTGCGGGCACCGCGACAATCGAGAAGACCAAACTTGGCAAAGACCAGGCGACCTCGGATCCGTACGCCTTTGCCGTGAGCGCCGTGCTGGCGGGAACGGCCCAAGGCCTGGCCCAGGGCGATACATCGGTAACGTTTAAGCAGGATACCTCCGCAAAGCCAGAGGGTTTGACCGAGGCCAACGGCGGCTACCGCTTTATGGGCTGGTTCCGTGAGCCCGGAGTCAATGTGAACCGTATCGATGCCGATAACGCCTGGTTTAACGGCAAGACCGATGCCGATGCCGTTAAGGCTGGCAAGCAGGTCCAGAAGAACGAAGCGCACGAGATAACGTCGAGCTATACCGCCGATAACGCGAAGGGGGCCGAGGCCTTTAAGGGCAACGACCTGTTTATTGCTTCGTACGAGGCGCAGGTACTGTTCTATAACGTCAAGGGCGAGACGCTCGCGTGGCAGAGCGGCGAGGAGCACGACAAGTCGACGGACTGGTACCGCTATGGCGTCGGTTTAACGCCGGCTGCCCCTGCGGACCGCGGCACTCTTTCTGCCAGCGCCACCTTTATCGGTTGGACGACGCAGCCGAGTGGCGAGGCCGGGATGCATGGCGGTTACGCGGCCATCACCTCGCCTGAGCTTGCCGAGTTAAAAAACGCCGGTGCGTTCTATCCTGCCGGCACCGAGATCACTGTGCTTGGCCCTACCGATTTTTATCCGGTGTACACCGACTATGTGTCGAACATCATGACGGTGTTTGAGGGCAATGAGCAGGATGCAACCGACGATCAGACTCGGCGCGACGGTGTGGGCAAAACTGACGTTAAGGTTGAGACTGCAGAAGATGGCACAAGCGCGTATACCGTACAGGTGCTCGACGTATCCGGTAAAGCTATATCCGAGGAGGGCCAGCTGCCCGACGGCTATCGTTTCCTGGGTTGGTATGAAAACAAGGGAACCGAGGATGCCCCGCTCGAGGTGCGCGTAAGCCGCGACCCCAGCTATACGCTCCCCGCCGATGTCGATTTAACTGCGCCGCATACCTACATCGCCCGCTTTGAGTACCGAGTGGATTATTACGTTCGGGCTTATACCAACCATGAGTTTACGGACAGCAAGCTACTTTGTTCCGTTTGGAATCGCTATCAAACGCCCTTTGAGGAAAACGTCGGTAGTACCTTCGTGCGTGAAAACGTCGTCCACTGGGGCCCGGAGCATGTTGACCACGGTATAAAGGATAGTTATGAAACGTGTGGCACGCGCTTCACGAAGGAAACCCTTGTCGTGAGTCCCCTTAACGCGTACTCGCACAACGTTAAAAACGATACGGGAGCCGATACTCTAAAAAACCTCTATGCCGATACCGATTTTCCAGGCGCTGCAACGCTAAGCGATACTTGGACTTCGGCTTCGCTGAACGTAACGGTCAAACCGGTGAATGATCGCTATCGCCTGAATTTCTGGACGCTTGAGCGCGATGGTGAATATTGGACATATGTGAAAAATCCCATCGAGAGCATGGTGCGTACAGATAAGAAGTACTACGTTCGCGCGATGATTACCACGGACGTTAATTTCTACAACAAGGGCGATAATGTCGTGAGGACTGCCACGCGGCGCTATGAGAGTAACTTGCTGCAGACCAAGGTGAACGGGGCGGATCCGACGTTCACGTATTACTACCCGCATGTTAATAAGTCGGTTAAAGTGGCCGAAAAGCCAGAAGATGGTGAGAAGGGATCGTATGAGAGCCCCCTGACCCTCGAAGCTTCCCCGACCGATGCCGACATGGCCGTGCCGGGCTATAAGTTCCTGGGCTGGATTTCGACCGCCGAGGTTCAGAAGGATTCTGACGTCTGGAAGTATATCTACGACGTCGCCGGCGACTCCTATGTGACGAGTGATCCGGATAAGGCAGAGCCGTATCTGGCGACCGACGAGTCCAAGGTCACCCAGTGGCAGGATGCCTATCCCGTCTACGCAAAGTACGACGTCAGCTACACCACCAACCTGCATCGCGCAGGTTTTGAGGGTACGGACAAGGTCAATGTGCCTAGCTACAACATCGCTCCCGTTATCAACGCGGACACCAATCCTGCTACGGCAACGGTGACCCCTGACGTTACGACGCCGGTTTATAAAGCAGGCGGTGAGCTGTATAAGTTGCAGAAGGTTGAGATCGAGCTTCCGAACGGCGAGATCAAGACGCTTCCCTACGATGTGGAGCATGGTACTTGCTCTTATCCGGTGGAACCTGGCGGAGCCTATACATTCGTGGCGTACTATTCGCCGTTGGCGGTTGTGTACCACCTCAATGCCACGGATGTGGACGGCAAAGTTGCTCAGCAAGACGATATGCTCGGCAACCTTAATGGCGGCATCCCGAAGCCTACTTATGACGTCAGCACTATCGATGCGGATACAGGCAAGTTCAACGTCTTCGTGGGCTGGACGGAAGCCGAGCCGGCACCTGGCAAGGGCTATGTCGCTTGGTCAGAGGGCATCCGTATGGTGAGTGCTTCTACCGTGGTCAAGGCCCCCATGGAGCTGTACCCGGTCTACCGTCCCAACCTGGTTACCGTTCAATCGAACATTGACTCTAAACTTGCGAATCCCGATCTTGTCCGTAGCCTCGGCCGCACTGATTCCGGCGACCAGATTTCTCTTGAGGTCAAGGCCGCCGAGGAGGTTGAGGGCACTGACGGCACCAAGTACGACTTTGTCGGCTGGTCGCGCGATTATGTCAATGACGGGCAGTACACCCTGATGACTGACGATGAGAAGTATCCCCTCGAGGGCAGCGAGCCCTTTGAGAGCGTGACCTACACTGCGGTGTACAAGAAGACGCCGCTTAAAGTGCGCTATCACGACACCGAAGACAACGTCATCTACACCGCTACGGTAGACCCGAACGATACGAGTGTTCTGCGTGGCCAGGATGGCAATGCCGGCTTTGTTCAGACAGTTAAGGTGCCCAAGATGGACGAGAACGGCAACCCGGTCTATGACGACAAGGGTGAACCCGTCATGGAGCCAAAGGAAGTGGCCTACGATCCCGAAGCCTACTCCGCAATCGTCGCATTCCTGGGCGAGCGAGCGGATAGCAGCTTGAAGGAGTTGTTCTTGGAGTGGCAGTGGGTTAATGGCGACAAAGCTGTGGCGTGGAGCGACTTCAAGGGTAAACCGGTTACAGCCAACATGGATTTGTATCCGGTGACGTATAAGGTCGTCGCTAACGACACATCGGACGATGCGAGCCCTAAGAATGTGACCGGGCAGCTCAAGTGGTTGCTTGATCCCAATGCCGCGAACACGATAGATGACAAGAGCGATAAGGCGCCGTTCAAGGCTTGCTTTGCAAAGCCCTTCATGGGCACGCAACTGACGGTGCACGTTGACCGCGTGGGCTATGGTCTTCCTGGCCAGACTCCTGCGCCTGTCAACGGGAAGTATGTCTCGCTTTACAGTTCGGGTTCAGGCGAGGGCTCGTTTGAGCTGACGAATCGTTTGGACTACAAGCTCACGGGCGACGGCACTCAGAGCGATGGCAATGCGGTGTTCGATTTCGCCGCTACGCATATGCTCAAGATCGTCAAGCAAACCCAGGATAGCTGGGCGAAGGGCAAGACGTTCCGCTTCAAGGTTTCCCGGGCCGGCATGGACGGCAACGCCTTGGAGGAGCGCACGGTTGAGGTAACGGTGTCATCGGATGCGCAGCTGAAGGACGGTTCCGCCTGGTACTCCGGCGCTATCGAGCTTGCGGTCCCGGCGGGTATCTACACCGTCGAGGAGGACTCAGCGTGGGCATGGCGCTACAGCAACCAAATCGGCGTCCCTGGCAAGCAGCCGGGCGATAAGGCGCAGGCGACTATCTCCGCTGCATCGAGCGCGAACGATGTCACGTTCACCTGCACGAACACGCGTGTGAACGACAAATGGATCGACGGCAGCAATCGTGCCCATAACGTTTGGAGCAACGGCAACGTAGCAAAGAAGGAGGATTAGCATGTCCAAGCGCAAGCGCATCATCGCCTTGCTGGTGGGGGTTATCCTCCTGGCCGGTACGGCAGGCACGTTGGCCTGGCTTTTGGTTACGGGCGTGCTGGTCAACCAGTTCGGCATCGGGTCGGTGACGCCATCGGTTCAGGAAACGCTCAACGGCAAAGTGAAAAGCGATGTCAAGGCGAAGAACACGGGTACCGCGCCCGCCTATATTCGTGCTGCAGTGGATATCTACTGGCAGGACCAGGATGGCGCACGCCTGTGGGATGAGCCGAAGGAGGAGCCGAAGGGTGAGGCGGATTACGAGATTGCGTGGAGCGTGGCTGATGCCTCGGGCGCGAACTCGGCTTATAACTGGGTTAAGGCGAGCGACGGGTTCTATTACTGGACGTCGCCCGTCGCTCCTGGCGCGGAAACCGGCGTGCTCATTAATAGGGTTACCGAGCTCAAGGCAACCGAAGGTCGCAATCTTGTCGTGGATATCTCCACTCAGGCGGTCCAGGCGACGCCCGATGAGGCCGTGCACGACGCATGGGGTTGCTCGGTCGAGAATGACGTGCTGGTGCCGCCGCATGGAGGTGCGTAAGTATGGCGTTCCCGATTCGTAAAGGTGTTGCGCGCTCCTTGCGTTGCATGGTCGCGGCCATTTTCTGCGTGGTCGCGCTCGCTGTTCCCGCCCGTGCGTTTGCCGATACTCCCGCGATTGCCTATGACGGAAATGCGCGTCAGCTGACGGTCTCGGGGGCGACGGACTCCTCGGGGGAGCCCGATCTGTTTTTGGCCTTTAAAGATCTGATGCCTGGCGATGTGCGTGATCAGCAGATAGAGATTCGTGCCACGGGCGTAAAGTCCCAGGTGCGCGTGTTTGTGCGTGCCGTTGTCGATCACGAGACGGCACGCCTGCTGTCGCCCATTACCCTAACGGCGTCGGCGGGCGATGGCTCTGCAGGTTGGCTCCAGACAGGAACACCGGGCAGCGCGTTCGCTTATCCCACGCAAATCGCCACGTTTACGAGCGATGGCAGCACGGTGCTTAATTTGCAGCTAAACGTTCCGACATCGGTGGGCAACGAGGTTGCCGACGCAAACAAGACCATTCGCTGGGAGATTACCGCCGAGGACGATGGCGAGAAGATTCCCGTGCAGTCTGCTGACAGCAAGAAGCCCGGCTTGCTTGGTCTGGCGGCAACGGGCGACAACACGCTCACGTTGCTTTTGGTGTTGCTGACACTTGCAATCATCGCATTTATAGCCGCACTTCTTTTGTCCCGGAGGGATAAGCGCTAGGTTCATCTTCTAAACGCAACGCCCTCCCGGGCGGCGGGCACGAAGTTCCCTGCTCTACAGTCCTGCGCAAGACGAAGGCCACATTAAGTGGCCTTCTTTGCGTGCGGAACTCGCGATGAACTTCGAGCCCGCCGCTCGGGAGGGCGCCCCTTTATTGACGGAAGGCCTAATAAGCGGATATTCCATGCCCGGATGTATTCAGAGCGGGACGGGCTTTCCGGATGGGCGGTGTTTCGGAAAGTGTGTCCCAGAATCGGCGCTCAGAGTGGTCCCCACTTTCCGGTTGATGTCTTGTCCGGAAACTATGTCCCGGAATTAAGGCTTGGAATGGGATGCACTTTCCGGTTGAGAGCCTTAGCGGAAAGTGCGACCCGGAATTTACTCTTGAAGTGGGATGCGCTTTCCCAACAGGCCCTCAAGCGGAAACTGCGTCCCATTCCGAAGGCAGATTCCGGGACACACTTTCCGAATACAAAGAAGGTCACTTAATGTGGCCTTCAACTTATATATGTTCAGCGGATACCCCCATGACAAGCCGTGCTCCAACAACAAGGCGTCTGTCCGGGCGGAGGCATATAAGGTTCATCGCGAGTTCCGCACGCAAAGGAGGCCACTTAATGTGGCCTCCGTCTTGCGCAGGACTGTCCGAGCAGGGAACCTTATATGCCTCCGCCCGGACAGACGTTTCAGTTATGAGCGACCCGCTACTTGATCTTCGTCGTGCCCGGTGCCAGGTTGGGGTCGGTCTCGTTGGCCTCGGTCTGGAAGTGCTCGGTATACACGTTCTTGCCGTCGCGGAACATCTCGTAATACTGCATCTTGGCGTAATCCTCGCGCGCCTTGGTGGCGGCTGCGGCAGCGGCGTCGTCACCGGTGACGTTGGAGGAGAGCGCCCAGCGCAGGCTGGCGTCCTCGTAGCCGACCGAGTTGATGGCGGGCAGCGACTTGCGCAGCGTCATGTGCGCCTTCTGGTAGTCGGACAGCGGTGCGCCGATCAACTGCATAAGCTGCGTGGACAGGTAGTTGGTGGACAAGTCGTCGACCTCGCTTGTCTGGTCGCAGCCGGCAACGTCGTAGTTGGCCCAGATGGTGTAGTCGGTCTGCCACAGACGCTCCTGGTGCGTGGCGTCGTCCTCGTTGGTAAACCACTTGTCATTGAACTTGGACGGGAAGAACGGCTGATGGTCGCCCCAGAACACCACGACCACCTTGCGGTCGAGCTTGCTTAAGGCGTTAAGGAAGTAGCGCAGCGCCTGGTCGGACTGCTCGATGCACGAGACATACTCGTCGACATCGGAGAGCGTGCCGTCCTCGACGGTCTTGGCGTCCAGGTCGGTCGTGTCGATGTTCAGGTGCATCTGCTTGTCGACCGGCAGCAGGCCCGTGTCGTAGCCCGAGTGGTTCTGCATGGTCACGTCGAAGATAAACTGCGGATCGGCGTTCTGGTCGAGCAGCTCAAGAATCTTGTCGTAGGTAGCCTGGTCGGTCACCATGCCGCGCAGGGTATCGGCTCCCTGGAAGTCGTTGATGGACAGGAGCTGGTCAAAGCCAAAGTCCTTGTAGACGTTCTCGCGGTTCCAGTTGGTCGCGTGGTTGGGGTGCATGGCCGTGGTGGAATATCCGAGCGACTTGAACTGCTCTGCCAGGTTCCCAGTCGTTTCCATGTTGTAGATGGTGTAGGGGTACACGCCCGAGCCCAGGTTGGCCATGGAGTTGCCGGTCATAAACTCAAACTCGGTATTGGCGGTACCGCCGCCGTAGGCGCTCACATAGAGCTTGCCGCGACTGAGGCAGTTGGACAGGCTCTTAAAGTACTGCGGACCCTCGTAGCCGGCGCGCATGTTCTGGTAGATGGACAGGTCCGAGAAGGTCTCGTTCATGATGGCGATGACCGTGGGCTTCTCGCTGTCGAATTGCTCCTTTGCGGCGGCGCGCTCGTCGCTCTTGGCCGCGTCGGACTTGTCGTAGGCCTTGGCGTACTTTTTGAGCGTGGCCTTGGCATCGTCGACGGAGTAGTCGGCGGGTTTGGGCGGCTTGATGGACTGCGCTGCACTAATAAAGGCAGGCAGATAGCCCTCGCGCCAGTAGCTCTCGAGCGGACGCCAGGTGTAGACGGTGATGCCGAGGGTGTTGTAGTAGTCGATGAGCGTGACATGCGCGGTCACACCGCCCAGGCATAGCACTGCCACGAGCAGGTTGGTGAGCAGCATGCGCTTGGCGTTGGCGGCGCCCTTCTGACGGTGCGGTGCCACCAGGCCGGCGTACTCGCACAGCAGCATGGCGATGGCGGTAAAGCCCATGGACAGCACGCAGAACAGCGAGATCGAGAAGGTGTAGCCGTTGCCGGCGACCGCGGCGGCGGTGGAGATGGCCGAAAGGTCGCCCGGCTGGATGGGCATGGATTTAAACGTGATGACGAAGAACTCGGCAATGCCCAGGACAAAGAGGGCAAGGGCCAGGACCGCGGGAGCTGCGCCGTGGCGCTGGAATAGGAAGAACAGGCCGGTCATGAGCACGGTGATGATGGCCCACTCGAGCAGGATGCACAGGGGGTAGACCCAGGTAAAGTCGTGGTTGGACGAGACCTCCATGCCCAGCAGCGCAAAGACGCCGGCGAGCAGCAGGCACAGGACGGCGGCGACGAGCGGTTTGCCCACAAAGGCGCCGCGCAGGCGGGCGAGCTTGCCGGTGGGGGCGGGGGCGTCGGGCGCGGCAAACGCAAAGACGCGCGGGGCGATGCGGTCGCGGGCGATGCTGGCCCAAGCGCAGCCGGTGAGGATGGCGTTGGTCAGGATGAGCATCACAAAGGCGAGCGGCTCGTTTTGGGCGACGAGGCCAATGGCGCCCCAAATGGTCAAAAAGAGCTGGAACAGGCCGAAGGCGACGCTCCACCCAAGAGCACTTTTGGCGACGGTGCCCGACTGAGCGCGAATGGCCTTGGCCTCGCGCAAGACAAGGTAGACGGTCGCCGCAAGACCGACGAGCGAGATGGCGGCAGCGAACATGCTGAGACTCCTCACAAACTAAAACCTACGAAAGCGGGGGTTTACCCGATTGTTACCAAGATATGCGCTGCATTTGGTGACTGCGCACAACAACCAGCCATAATAACGCGCGTGCGTGGCGGTGTTGCGCAATGTAGCGGCGACCTGCGCGATAATGGACGGGAATTACACGGAAACGTAAAGGCTTCTTAAAGAAATGGCGAGGATGAGGCGATGAACGAGCGGGTTTGTATGACGAGTGCGGGCGACGTGGGCACTGGCATGGACGCGGGCGGCTATCCGGTCGAGACTACGGGCAACGCGGCACTGGACATCTTGGAGCACCGTTCGTCCACGCGCGCTTTTGCGCGCGATGACGACGGCCGTCCCGTGGCGGTGACCGACGAGCAGCGGGCGGCGATCTTGCATGCGGCGAGTCGCGCGCCGTCGGCGGGCGCCATGATGATGTATTCCATCGTGAGCATTCGCGAGCAGGCTACGCTGGACCGTCTGGCCGACCTGTGCGATCACCAGCCCATGATCGCCAAGGCGCCCTGGGCACTCATATTTGTGGTCGATTATGCCAAGTGGATCGATCTGTTTGAGCACGTGGGCTGCTTTGAACCCGAGTTTGTCGGGCGCACGGGCAAGGCGCCCCGCCGCGCGCCGGGCCTGGGCGACTTTGCCATCGCGGCGCAGGATGCCGTGATCGCCGCGCAAAACGCCGTGGTCGCCGCCGAATCTCTGGGGCTGGGGAGCTGCTATATCGGCGATATCGTCGAGAACGCCGAGGAAGTTGCCGCACTGCTGGACTTGCCTGCCTATACCATGCCGCTGTCGATGCTCATCATCGGCACGCCCCGTAAGGAGCGCCCGGCAATCGCGCATCCCGTGGTGAACCTGGTGCACGAGGAGCACTACCGCCGCGCCGACGCCGCGACGATGGATGCGCAGGTGGCCGAGATGGATGCGATGTTTCGCCCGCACGCCCGCGAGGTGGGCGAGCGCGTCATCGACATCTACACCCGTAAGCACACGAGCCCCTTTATGGCCGAGATGAGCCGCTCTATGGAGTGGTGGTTCAAAAACTGGCTCGGAAAATGACGAATGCGACAAAGGGGGCGTCCCTTTGTCGCATTCCATATCGCCGCGGTGGCCTAAAGGCCGCATAAATGTTTGTCTAGCTGGGAAAACGGTGCCATTAAAATATGGGCTGATTACCTATAATCCCGTCGAACGTTAAAATTGGGAGGAAACTGGCTTATGGAACAAAAGGCCAAGGAGGCAGCTTCGCACGCTGCGATTCCTGTGAGCATCTCGGCGATGCTCGTCACGCTGGGCGTGGTGTATGGCGATATCGGCACCAGCCCCATGTATGTAACCAAGGCGCTCGTTGCTGGCAACGGCGGCATCGGAAGCGTCACGCAGGAGTTCGTGCTCGGCGCGCTCTCCCTTGTCGTGTGGACGGTCACGTTGCTGACGACCGTCAAGTACGTGCTGATCTCGCTGCGCGCCGACAACCACGGCGAGGGCGGCATCTTTGCCCTGTACAGCCTGGTCAAGCGCTGCGGCAAGTGGCTCATCATCCCCGCCATGCTGGGCGGCGCGGCGCTCCTCGCCGACGGCATCCTGACGCCTGCCGTTACCGTCACCACGGCCATCGAGGGCCTGCGCACCATCCCGGCGGTCCATGCCGTGCTCGGTGACGACCAGGGTCGTGTCGTCGCCATCACGCTTGCCATCATCATCGCGCTCTTCTTGGTGCAGCGCATCGGCACGGCCAAGATCGGTCACGCCTTCGGCCCCATCATGACGCTGTGGTTTTTGTTCCTGGGCGGCACGGGCCTGTTCTTTGTCTGCCAGTATCCCGCGGTGCTGCTGTGCCTCAACCCGTTGCGTGGCATCGCTTTTCTGCTGAGCCCCAACAACCACGCGGGCATCATGATTCTGGGCAGCTGCTTCCTTGCCACCACCGGTGCCGAGGCGCTCTACTCCGACATGGGCCATGTGGGCCGCGGCAACATCTACGCCACCTGGCCGTTCGTTAAGTGCTGCCTGCTGCTGTCCTACATGGGCCAGGGCGCGTGGCTTATCAACAACGCCGGCAACCCGGAGCTCATGGGTATCGCCGACCTCAACCCCTTCTACCAGATGCTCGCCCCGGGTCTGCGCCCCTTTGCCGTCGGCCTTTCCACCGTCGCGGCCATCATCGCCTCGCAGGCGCTCATCACCGGCGCATTCTCGCTGGTGTCCGAGGCCAGCCGTCTGGACCTCATGCCGCACATGCAGGTCTTCTACCCTGCCGAGACCAAGGGCCAGCTCTACATCCCCATGGTCAACAACGTCATGCTCGTGGGCTGCGTCATCGTGGTGCTGCTGTTCCAGAACTCGGCGCATATGGAAGCTGCCTACGGCCTTGCCATTACGCTGACTATGATGTGCACCACGCTGCTGCTCTTCTTCTACCTGCACGAGGAGCGCAAGCTCAAGGTTGCTCCGTGGATCTTCGCGGCCTTCTTCCTTTTGCTCGAAGGCTTCTTCTTCGTGAGCTCACTCACCAAGTTCTTCCACGGCGGCTACTTCACCATCCTCATGGCTGCACTCATCATGGGCATTATGGTGTGCTGGTACAACGGCACGGCGGTCGAGCAGCGCCAGTTTACGCTGCTGCCGCTGCGCAGCTACCTGCCGCAGCTCAAGCGCCTGCGCGACGACGACCGTTACGAGCGTCTGAGCGACAACATCGTGTACCTGACCAAGGACACCCATACCGACTATATCGACCGCGATATCGTCTACTCGATTTTGGACAAGCACCCCAAGCGCGCTCGTGCCTGGTGGTTCGTGAACGTCGAGACCATGGACGAGCCGCATACCTTTGCCTACTCGGTCGAGACGTTCGGCACCGACTACGTATTCCGCGTGCATCTGTACCTGGGCTATAAGATCAACCAGCGCGTCAATGCTTACCTGCGCCAGGTTGTTCAGGACCTGGCTGCCAGCGGCGAGCTGCCGGCGCAGACGCACGATTACTCGGTCTACAAGGATCCGGGCAACATCGGTACGTTTAAGTTCGTCATGATCCGCAAGCTGCTGGCGCCCGAAAGCGACGTGGAGCCCAGCGAGCGTACGGCCATCACGCTCAAGTACATCATCCGCCGCGCCGCCGGCACGCCTGCGCGCTGGTACGGCCTGGAGAACTCCAACGTGAGCTTTGAGTACGTGCCGCTGTTCACCAAGTTTAAGGCCGTGAGCAAGATGCAGCGCCTGGCTCCCGACGAGCGTCCGTAGTCGACGTCTGCTGTTTGTCTAGCGACCGCGGGCTGCAAAGGCTATACACTTGGAACCACCACAAGGGGAAACCACCACAAAGGTGCCTGTCCCCTTTGTGGTGGTTTTTGCTTTTGAGAGAGGGGCGGGGCGCTGATGGACGTCCATGCGGACGGCGATATTGCCGAGAACTTTTGGTGGCGGCGCACGACGCTGACGCGTCGCAGCCCTCTGTATGACGCCTGCGTATCGGTGGGGCTGCTGGTCGCGGCGACGATTGTGGGCGCGCTGCTCGACCATCCGGGTCTCGCGCCGAGCATCATGATCGTCTATGTGTTCGCCGTGCAGCTGTGCGCGTTCTTTACCTGGAGCCGCCTGTATTGCTTGCTGAGTTCGGCTGCCGCCGTGGCGCTCTACAACTTCCTGTTTGTCGACCCGCGCTACTCGCTGTCGTTTATCGACCGCGTCTATCCTGGCATGTTCTTTATCATGTTTTCGGTCTCGCTCGTGTCGAGCTCGATTGCGTTGGCCCTGCGCCGTGCCTTGGCGCAGGCCGCCGCCAGCGACCGCCGCACGCAGATGGTGCTCGAGACCAACCGCATGCTGCAGCGCTGCGCCGATCAGCAGCAGATTGTCCATGCTATGGCAACGCAGCTGGCGCGTCTTTCGGGCTGTCCGGTCGTGTGGTACAGCGCCGACGCCGAGGGCGATGACCTGCTGCCGCGTGCGACATACACGGCCGTGGGCGATGTCGCGCCGGTGCATGAACTGGCGCCGCAGATGCCGCCGCGGCTCTCGGCGTCCGCCTATGTGGGAACGCCGCTCGATGCCACCTACGGCGGCTCGGCGTTCTTTGGCATATACCTGACCGTGCGCTCGGGCGACACCATGGTGCGCGCGGGCGATCCCGCCTCGGTGGTGGGCGTGTTGGCTATCGTTGCCGAGCCCGACGTGCTGACGCACGAGGAGCGGACACTTGCCGATGCCATCGTGAGCGAAGGCGAGCTGGCACTCGATCGCGCCCGCGCCATGGAGGCCCGCGAGGAGGCGGCGGTGCTTGCCAAAAATGAGCAGCTGCGCGCCAATCTGCTGCGCTCCATCTCGCACGATCTGCGCACGCCGCTTACCAGTATTTCGGGTAATGCCGACGTGCTGCTCGATCAGGGTTCGACCGGCACCGCGGTGCTCGATGCCCAGACGCGCCGCGGCCTGCTGCTATCCATTCGCTCGGATGCGCTGTGGCTCAACGCCACCGTCGAGAACCTGCTCGCCATCACCAAACTCGAGGGCGGCGGCATGCATCTGTCGACCACGCTCGAGCTTATGGACGATATCGTCGAGGAGGCGCTGCGCCATGTTAATCCGGCCGTGCGCGAGCACGACCTTAAGGTGGTGGCGAGCGATGAGCCGGCGCTCGTCAATGTCGATGCGCGCCTGATGGTGCAGCTGGTGGTAAACCTGGTGAACAATGCCATTACCTACACGCCCGCAGGCTCGCATATCGTGATCTCGATTGACGCCGGCGATGGACGCGTGGCGTGCTCGGTGGCCGATGACGGCCCGGGCATTGCTCCCGAGGACCGCGAGCGTATCTTTGAGTCGTTCTACACCGCCAACCATGGTTTGGCCGATAGCCGACGCAGTGTGGGCCTGGGGCTTTCGCTTTGCCGCTCCATTGCGCTGGCGCATGGCGGTAGCATAGAGGTTGCCGCGGCGGACCCGCACGGCTCGGTCTTTACGATCGAGCTTCCCGCCGCCGACGTTTCGTTTGATAAGGAGTAGCGCCGTGCCGAACTCTGCCGTGAAACCGCTCATCTTGGTCGTTGAGGACGATCCCGCCGTCCGCAACCTTATCGTCGCCGCGCTCGAGGCGCACGGCTTGCGCCATATGGCCGTGGAGACCGCACATGCTGCCATCGCCGCCGCCTCGTCGCAGGCGCCGAGCATTGTGCTGCTCGATCTGGGCCTGCCCGATATGGACGGCGTCAAGGTGGTGGAGTCGGTGCGCACGTGGTCGGGCATGCCGATCATCGTGGTCTCGGCGCGCAGCGAGGACGCGGACAAGATCCGCGCGCTCGATGCTGGTGCCGACGACTACCTGACCAAGCCGTTTTCGGTCGAGGAACTGCTCGCGCGCATTCGCACGACGCTCAGGCGCCTTTCGTATGCGCAAACGGGCGGCGTTGCCTCCGAGGGCTCGTTCGATACCGGTGAGCTGCATATCGATTTTGATGCTGGCATCGCCATGATGGATGGCGAGGAACTGCACCTGACGCCGATCGAGTACAAGCTCCTGTGTCTGCTGGCGCACAACGCCGACAAGGTGTTGACGCACCAGTTTATCCTGCACGAGATTTGGGGCACGGCGACCAAGAGCGACCTGGCGAGCCTGCGCGTCTTTATGGGCACGCTGCGCAAGAAAATCGAGTCCGACCCCGCGCATCCGCGCTATATCCAGACGCATGTGGGTATCGGCTACCGATTGGTCATCCAAGGCTAGATCGCCAACCACCATCCCAATATGAGTTGCGGTGAAATACGGTCTAAATTTGCCTAATTCCAGGCAAAACAGTCCGTATTCCACCGCAACTTTGTTATTTGCCCTTGGGCTTGCTGGCGTAGAACTTCTTCTTTTTGGGCTTGCCGGCGGAGTCGGGCTTGCCGTTGCCGCACGGCCCCCGGTCGCCTGCCTGCGCGTGCGCGGGCGCCGTTGCGCGAGGCTTGCGGGCGTCGGGGTTGCGCAGCTCCTCGACGCGCTCGGCAATTTCCTCGGCACTAAAGCCGACTTCGGCCATGGCGTCCTCGATGGGCAGGCGGCGCACGATGTAGCAGTGGTGCACCTTCTGGTTGCGCGCGAAGTCCTCGGGGATGGTCTGCGCCGTAATGTCCTCCAGCACCACGCCCGCGCGGGCGAGCTTGCGCGTTTCGGGGCGGAAGCCGCGCAGGTTGCAGCTAAAGATGGCATGGCCGCCCTGCGCGAGCAGGCGCGATACGCCAGCCAAAAGCTCAACATGGTCGCGCTGGACATCCCAGGTGCGGCGGCCCATCTTGGACGAGTTCGAGAACGTGGGCGGGTCGACAAAGATCAGGTCCCAGCGGTTGCGCGTCTGGCGCTGGTCGCGAATCCAGGCGAGCACGTCGTCGCGCACAAAATGATGCTGAGGCCCCACAAAGCCGTTCTGGCGCATGTTGCGCTCGGCCCAGTCCAGATAGGTATTGGAGAGGTCGACCGTCACGGTCTCCTCGACGCCGCCATCGGCCGCGTAGCAGGTGGCAGTGCCGGTGTAGGCAAACAGATTGAGGAAGCGGCGCGCCTGCTTGGCGTGCTCGCGCACCAGGTTGCGGGTGACGCGGTGGTCCAAGAAGATGCCCACGTCCAGGTAGTCGTCAAAGTTGACGGCAAAGGTGAGGCCGCCCTCTTCGATGAGCGGCAGACGACGGCGCGCGATATTGGCGCGCTCGCCCGAGCCGCCCTTGCCGGCGCCCTGCTTGCCGTATTGCGAGCCGCCGCGCGAACGCATGCGGGCCTTGGCGTGCACATGCTCGGCGGGAACATCTAGGATACGCGGCGCGATGGCCAGGATATCGAGCATACGGGCCTGGGCCAGTGCGGGGTCGATGGTCTTGGGCGCGGCATATTCGGCGATGACGAGCCAGCGGCCCGGCGTCTGCGGGCAACCCTCGTACAGATCGATGGCGGCGGAGTAGTCGGGCAGGTCGGCATCGTAGACGCGGTAGCAGCTCACGCCCTCGCGCTTGGCCCACTTGCGGCGCAGGCGTGCGTCCTTGCGCAGGCGGTTGGCGAACTGCTCGGACTCGGGGATGAGCACGGGCAGCGGCTTGCCGTCACCCAGGTCGAGTGTGGCGGCAGGTTCGGGCATGGCGGAAGCGGCGGCTTTGTCGTTGACTTCGTTGGCATCCACAACCTCGGCCTCGGTATCCGCACTGGTCGCAGCCTCAAACGCTGCGGCGGCGTGGTCGAGCGAGGGCCAGACTTCGACGGTCGACTCATCGTTGTTGGGCATGACGGCGATCGAGCACTCGGGCTCGGTGTGGAGCGCGCGGGCCAGCAATCCGTCGTGGGTGAGCGCGGCGACCGGTGCCGAAGCGAGTTCGGGCGCGCGGCGCAGCTCGCCGACCAGCGTCATGGCGTCGTGCATGAGCGAAAGCGGTGTCTCGGTCGTATCCGCGACCACGGCGGCGCCGGCGACAGCGCCCGCGTGGTCCAGTACGGTGGCGGACTTGGCGGCGCAAAAATCGACAAAGCGCTTGTAGCCGGCACATTTAACCATGCGCTCAGCGGTCTTACGGGCGGCGGGGTCAACATCCACGGCCACGATGCGCGCCTGGCGCTCGCGCGCTGCCGCCTCGCGCTCGCGCGCCTCGGCAAGCAGCTGCTCCCACAGGGCGGCATCGTGCAGCTGCCAGCCCTCAAAGCCCCAGCGCTCGCGTGCGGCGCCCGGGGCGCGGTCGGTCAGAATGTTCACGGCCTCCAGCAGCAGACCGCCGCCGGCGCACGAGGCATCGATCAGCGTGGGAAGGGCTTCGTTCTCGTAATCGTCGGCCGTCAGCTCGCGCTCGCATAGTGCGGTCCAGCCGACCTGCGCCAGCACCAGGGCGGCGCAGTCGGGGCGCAGCACGTGCGCGCCCTCGCCGGCGCGGGTCGCTGCGGGCGGTAGGCGTTTGAACAGCGGGCCGCCCGAAAGGTCCAGGCTGATGCTCGCGCGGCGCTGACGCAGCGAAAGCAGCAGGTGAACATCGGGATCGGCGGCGTCGACATCGGCGCGACGGCCCGTGGTTTCGGCCAAGCGGTCGCACAATGCGTCCTTGGCGCGCAGGGCCGAGAAGCGCGTGTTGCGCAGCTGCTCGGTCACGCCGCGGGCGGTAATGGCGATGGTGGCGCCGGGGCGGACGATGCTCTCCCAGGCGATGTCGTAAACGCTATCGTACAGTTCATCGGCATCCTGCGCCTCAAAGCGCCCGAGTACCACGAACACGCGGCTCGCCAGGCGCGACCACAGACAGGCGCGGTAGCCTTCTTCGAGCTCGCCCTCAAACGTAGCGCGGCCTTTCAGGCGGCGGACATGCGAAAGCCCGAGGCGTTTAAGCTCATCGGCGAGTGCGGACTCAAAGCCCTCGGGGCAGCTTGCGTAAAATTCCATGGGTGACCTCTCTGGTTGCGTCGCTCCATTATATGATGGATGTTTCGTTTGCCCTTATCCTCGAAAGGAACCCATATGATTGATGCGTGCCCCGATCCCGCCGTACTCTTTTTTGACGTGGACGGCACGCTGACGTCGTTCGATCCCGACGATATGACCGATAAGGACTTTTCGGCGGTTCGTCCCTCGCAGACGGTGATCGAGGCGTTTCATCGTCTGCGCGACGCAGGGCACAAGGCGTTTATCTGCACGGGTCGTCCCCTGTGGCTCATCGCCGATAGCTTGCGTGCGCTCGACCCCGCGGGCGTCGTTGCCATGGCGGGCGCCACGCTCGAGGTCGAGGGCCGCGTGGTGCATGAGGATTGCTTTGACGAGGACATTGTTGAGGAGCTCGCGCGTCGCATTACTGTGGCGGGCGGCGAGGCGTTGTTCGAGACGAACGGTGCCACCTATTCACTTGAGCCAGTTGGTGTCGAACAGTCATTTCTGCTAGGCGCCGGCGTGGTGCATGGCGTTGATCAGATGCGTGTCGATGGCCGCTTGCGCGTGGGCAAGGTGTGCATTAACGCGTGCAACCTGGCTCGCGTAGCCAACGACGACGGCTTTATCGATCGCGAGTTTGAGCTGTGCAACACCGGTGGTCAGAATCGCGAACTGAGCCCCAAGGGCATCGACAAGGGCGTGGGCGTGGCGCGAGCGCTGGCATATCTGGGCCGCGAGGGAAATGCGCGCACCTTTGGCTTTGGCGATTCGGGCAACGACCTGGGCATGCTCGCTGCCGTCGAGACGGCTGTCGCCATGGGCAACGCCATGCCCGAGGTCAAGACGGTCGCCGACTACGTGACCGACGATGTCGCACACGACGGTACCGTCACCGCGATGCAGCATTTTGGGTTGATTTAATAAATGGCCGGGTCGCCCGCAGTGGGGGCGACCCGGCCATTTGAGCTATTTTGCAATATAGAGCTTGGGATGACTGCGACTGCTCTCGATCGCCGCCGTCATGATGCCCTCGTCGTCTCCATCAACGATGATGCCGTCGAGGTCATCGATCTGCGCGGACTGATAAAAACTGGTCTTGTTGAACTTTCCCTGGTCAACCATCATGTAGCCCTGGTTTGAGTTGGTAAGGTACATATGCTTGATCATGGCCGAGAAGTCGTGCTCGACGGTAAAACCGTGGTCGGGGTGGAATCCGTCGGCACTGACAAACGCCTTGTCGGCATGTAGTTTGCTCATGCAGTCGAGCGTTAGTGCGCCCGCGAGATAGAGGTGGCCCTTGCGCACGGAACCGCCCAGCAGCACTACCGAAGCATTGGGGAGATTGAAGCTGGCGTAGTTCGCGATTGCAAGATCGCCGGTGATAATGGTGATCTCACGCTTGTCCATGAGGGCCTTAGCGAAGTAAAAGCCTGTGGTGCCGATATCAATTACCAGAACATCGCCATCATCAACAAGAGTTGCTGCGGTTGCGGCGATGGCTTCCTTGGCCTCGACTTGGACATTGATGCGCTCCTCGGGATACGAGATTGCGTTGGAGCGAGAAAGCGATACCGCTCCGCCGCGTACGCGACGCAGCTTGCCTTCGGATTCCAGCGAGATGAGGTCGTGTCGTGCGGTGACTTCCGAAACCGAAAAACGGCGAACGATGTCGGATACCGAGATATTTGGCTTTTCGGCCAGCCAATTCATGATAAATCGCTGACGCTCGGCCGGTGAAAGGTCTGAAGTAGATGCCATATGCCGCTCCTTTTGAACAAAAGGTAAAAGATGCGCCTTTCGTAATCGAAATATAACGTATCGATATGAAAAGAACAAGGCAAATTCGAATGAATCAAAAGAACGGAATGGCATGTCACAAATGCATGCGTAGCAGATAGTTCGCACGTAAACGGGCTATAAAGAGTCTCATTCTGAAGGTGCCGCCCAAAAGAAGTACGTTCACGCCCGATATTCGACCGTTCACGGAAAGTTGACAATTGAGCTTTCGATAGCTTTTGAAATGGTTTATAAAAGAAAACCGAAAAGCTTTTGAAACAAAGAAGAAGGCTTTCGATAGCAATAGTGTTAGATGAGAAAGGACCGAACATGGCGATCAAGGTGTTTGCCGACGGCGCTAACCTCGAGGGCATGCTTGACATGCATGACAATGGCAACGTTCAGGGCTTCACGACCAATCCTTCCCTTATGAAGGCCGGCGGCGTGACCGACTACCGCGCTTTTGCCAAGACGGTTCTTGAGCACATTACTGATGTGTCGGTCTCTTTTGAGGTATTCGCCGACGACGAGGCGGGTATGGAAGCCGAGGCTCGCGAGATCGCAACCTGGGCAGACAACGTCTACGTTAAGATCCCGGCGCTCAACACCAAGGGTGAGTCCACTGCCGCGCTGGTCAAGCGCCTTTCTGCCGACGGCATCAAGGTGAATGTCACCACTATCTTCACGCCCGAGCAGGTCGACGAGTTTGTCGATGCCGTCTCTGCTGAGACCCCCTCTATTCTGTCCATCTTTGCCGGTCGCATTGCCGATACCGGCGTCGATCCGCTGCCCCTCATGGCGGAGTCCGTAAAGAAGGCTGCCGTTAAGCCTGCTGCCGAGGTTCTCTGGGCGTCTACGCGCGAGGTCCTCAATATCTTCCAGGCGGAGTCCGTTGGCTGTCAGATCATTACGGTCCCCAATGCCCTTCTTGCCAAGCGCAAGAATTTCGGGAAAGATTTGCTTGAGTACTCGCTTGATACGGTCAAGGGCTTTGCCCGCGACATTCAGGCGCTTGGTTTTCATATCCTGCCCGAGGAGTAGGGGACGAGCATGCTGACCGATCTTCTTAAGCCCGAGCTTGTTGCCTGCCACGTCGAGGCCTCCGACTGGGAGGAAGCGATCAAGGCATGCGGTAAGTTGCTCGTAGACGCTGGCAAATGCGACCAGAGCTATGTTGACGCCATGATTTCATCGGTTCACAAATTCGGCCCCTATATGGTCTTGGAAGAGGGCATCGCCATGCCCCACGCTCAGGCAGATGGCAATGTGAGTGAAGCGGGGATCTGTATCGTCACGCTTGACCCTGCCATTGCGTTTGGACACGAGGATTTCGATCCGGTTCACGTGCTCGTGGGTATTTGCGCACCCGACCCCAAGGCTCATCTTGGCTGCTTGGCGGAGCTTTCGCAGATGTTCGAGGACGAGGACTGCGTTGCCAAGCTCAGCGCATGCGATACGCCCGAGCAGGTTTTGGAGACCATGCGTTCATTCTTTTAGGCCTTAATGGCGCGGCGATGCGTCGCCGCTTTTGGATAGACGGAAAACCGTCACGTGTAGGAGAGGAAGGTTGCCATGCATATCATCACCGTATGCGGAAACGGCATCGGGTCCAGCCTGATGCTCGCTGGCAAAGTCGAGGAGCTTTGCGAGGAGGAGGGCATCAAGGCCGACGTTGAGTCTATGGACCTGAACGGTGCTTCTTCCGCAAATCCTGATCTGTTCATCACCGTTAAAGAACTCGCCCCCGAGCTCCACGGCAACGTTGTGATCGTTCGCAGCTATGTGAACAAGAAGAAGATCCGCGAAGACGCCCTCGAGGCAATCAAGGCGGCCGCCGCTAACGCCTAAAGCGGCACAAAAAAGGGCGGTTCCCTGTGGAAGAGGGAAACGCGCCCACGTTAGAGAGAAAGGAAGCGCAGATGCAAGCCATCCTTCCCATACTTGAGTTTATCCAATCGATTCTGACCAAGCCAGCGTGGATTATGGGTCTATTTGCCTTTGTGGGCCTTGTCGCGCTTAAGCGTCCTGCCCACAAGGTGATGACGGGCACCCTGAAGCCCATTCTTGGTTACATCATGCTGTCCGCCGGCGCCGCTGTTGTTCAGGAGAACCTTGCTCCGCTGGGCACCTTCATCGAGACCGGTTTCCACATCACCGGCGTCGTGCCCAACAACGAGGTCGTTGTTTCGATGGCTCAGAGCGTCCTCGGCGTTCAGACCATGATGATCCTGATTCTCGGCTACGTCGTGAACATTATCATTGCCCGCTTTACCAAGTTTAAGTACATCTTCCTGACGGGCCATCACAGCATGTTTATGGCCTGCCTGCTGTCTGCCGCTCTGCAGGCATCTGGCTTCCAGGATGTCCAGCTTGTCATCGTGGGCGGCATGTTCCTGGGCCTCGTGAGCGCTATGCTCCCCGCCGTTGGTCAGCGTTTCACCGAGAAGGTTACCGATGGCGATGAAATCGCCATGGGCCACTTCGGTTCACTCGCCTATTACATCTCCGCTGCAGTCGGTACGCTTTTTGCTAAGGACGCCGAGGAGAACAGCACCGAGAAGATCGAGGTTCCCGAGAAGTTCGCCTTCCTGCGCGACACTACCATCTCCACGGCTCTTACCATGGCCTTCTTCTACCTGGTTACCGCTTTCGCCGCTTACATCGCAGATCCTGCGGTCGTTACCAAGACCGCTGGCGGCGACAACGTGATTGTCTATGCCCTGACCTGTGCCCTGTCCTTCGCCGTCGGTGTCACCATCGTCTATAACGGCGTTCGTATGATCCTTGCCGACCTGGTCCCGGCTTTCCAGGGCATCTCCAACAAGCTGATCCCCGGTGCCATCCCCGCCGTCGACTGCGCCGTCTTCTTCCCCTATGCTCCCACCGCCGTCATCCTCGGCTTTGTCGCTTCCTTTATCGGCGGCGTGGTCGGTATGTTCATCGTGGGCGCTACCCTGGGCATCTTCATCATCCCGGGCATGGTTCCTCACTTCTTCTGCGGTGCTACCGCGGGCATCTACGGCAATGCTACCGGCGGTCGCAAGGGCGCAGCTCTTGGCGCTTTCGTCAACGGCCTGCTCATCACCTTTGCCCCGGCCCTGCTCCTGCCCGTTCTTGACGTCTTTGGCTTCAAGAACACTACGTTCGGCGACTTCGATTTCTCCGTCATTGGTATTACGCTTGGCCGCGCTGCCGAGGCCTTCGGTACCACCGGTGTCTACGCGATTCTTGCTGTCCTTCTGATCGTCGCCTTCGTCCCCAACTTCATCCACACCAAGGGTGCTGTGATCAATCACGTTGAGGAAGAGTAATCCAGGCATACGTTAAGCCCTAATCGGGCGGAGCTCCGATAACCGGCTCCTACACGGAAGCGGTGACGTCTCAAATGAGGCGTCACCGCTTTTTGTTTTGGACTGGTTGTGAAAACGCACCGGTGAAGCGCTGTCTCTGCGCCGCGAACGGAATCAACCGCGATGATCAGCAAAAACGTTTTGCCGCTGGGGTGTCGATATAAAATGGTAAAACTGCAAAACCGTTCGCCGAGAAGATAAAAAACCGCAGTTCACGCCTTGATAAACGTAGGTAAAGTGTTTAGCAGCTTAACGCCCATATGCAAACGAAAGGAATCAGGCAGATGGCAATCAAGGTGTTCGCTGACGGTGCAAATCTCGAGGGCATGCTCGACATGTACGAGAACGGCAACGTTCAGGGTTTCACGACCAACCCGTCCCTTATGAAGAAGGGCGGCGTGACGGATTACCGCGCGTTTGCCAAGGAGGTCCGGCCCACATCACCGATGTGTCCGTGTCGTTTGAGGTCTTTGCCGACGACATCGAGACCATGGAGGTCGAGGCGCGCGAGATCGCTACCTGGGCCGAGAACGTCTACGTCAAGATTCCGTGCGTGACCACCAAGGGCGAGTCCACCGCCGGGCTGGTGCGCAAGCTTTCTGCCGACGGCATCAAGGTCAACGTCACCACCATCTTTACGCCTACGCAGGTCGACGAGATGGTCGAGGCCGTTGACGCCGAGACGCCGTCCATTATCTCGCTCTTTGCCGGTCGCATCGCCGATACCGGCGTTGATCCCATTCCGTTTATGACGGAGTCGGTCAAGAAGGCCGCCGCCAAGCCCAACTGCGAGGTCCTGTGGGCGTCCACGCGTGAGCTTATCAATATTTACCAGGCGGAAGGATGCGGTTGCCAGATCATCACGGTGCCCAACAGCATCCTGGCCAAGCGTAAGAACATCGGCCGTGACCCGTACGAGGTCTCGCTCGATACCGTGTGCGGTTTTGCCAAGGATATCGCCTCGCTCGGTTTCCATATCCTGCCGTAACGCGAACGCTGGCTACATCGCGGGTTGTTCGCCCCGGCCTTTCCTTTCCCTATCGCTCACGCGCTTCGCGAGGGTCGCGCTAGGCAAAGGAAAGGGCGGGGCTGCCGACACGAACTTGCCGGTAGGTTGGTGATAGGCTTCCATATCCTGCCGTGGACAAAGGTACCCCCGCCTGCGCCGTGCAAAATTGAGAGTATTCAGCAAGGTAAAGGCTTTTACCAGCTGGGTGAAGCATGGAACAGCCCCCGTTTTGGCTCTGATGACGCTAAAACGGGGGCTGTTTCTTGCTTTTTCGTCTCTGAGGGGCATCCGGAACGGTGGAATTTGCAGAATACTCGCGATTTTGCACGTCGCGAGAGGGGGGACCCTTGCTTGGCGGTTTACTTCCCCTGCACCATGGTGAGGGAGATCTTCTTGCGGTCGCGATCGACCTTTTCAACCCACACCTTGACCGTGTCACCGACGCGCACCACGTCGCTGGGGTGCTTGACGAAGCGGTTGGCCAGCTTGGAGATGTGCACGAGGCCGTCCTGGTGCACGCCCACGTCGACGAAGGCGCCAAAGTCGACGACGTTGCGCACCGTGCCCTTGAGTTCCATGCCGGGCTCCAGGTCGTCGATCGAAAGCGCCGAGCGGCTAAAGACTACCTCGGGCGCGTCGTCGCGCGGGTCGCGGCCGGGCTTCTTGAGCTCGTTGACAATGTCGATGAGCGTGAGGGTGCCGCAGTCCAGGTCGCTTGCCAGCGCCGAGATGCTGCCCAGGCGGCGCTCGATGTCGGGCACGCCACCGCGGCTGAGCTCGCTGGCTTTAACGCCTGCGCGCTCTAGGACGGACGTGGCCACCTCGTAGCTCTCGGGGTGGACGCTTGTCGCGTCGAGCGGGTTCTTGCCGCCGCTGATGCGCAAAAAGCCCGCGGCGTTGAGATACGCCTTGGGTCCCAGCTTGGGGACCTTCTTAAGCTGGCGGCGATCGGTAAAGGCGCCGTTTTCCTCGCGGTAGGCCACGATGTTTTTGGCCACGCTTGGCGTAATGCCCGACACGTAGCCCAGCAGGCTCGCGCTTGCGGTGTTTACATCGACGCCCACGCGGTTGACGACGTCCTCCACCACGTGGCCCAGGGTGCGCGAAAGCTCTGCCTGGTCAAGGTCATGCTGGTATTGGCCCACGCCGATGGACTGGGGCGGAATCTTGACGAGCTCTGCCAGCGGGTCCTGCAGGCGACGACCCAAGCTCATGGCGCCGCGCACGGTGACATCCAGATCGGGATACTCCTGGCTCGCGAGCTCGGAGGCGGAGTACACCGACGCGCCGGCCTCGTTGACGATGGTGTATCGCAGCCCAGGCGCCTGCTCGGCAATGAACTCTGAGACGACTTCCTCGGTCTCGCGGCTGGCGGTGCCGTTGCCGATGACGATGGTGTTGACGCTGTCCTTCTTGACGAGGCGGGCGAGCTCGCGCTTGGTGCCGGCGACGTCGTGGCGCGGCTTGGTGGGATAGACCACGCCGTGGTCGAGTAGCTTGCCGGTCTCGTCCATGACGGCGACCTTGCAGCCGGTGCGGTAGCCCGGATCGAGCGCGAGCACGCGGGCGCCGCGCACGGGGCGCGTCGAGAGCAAGCCCTCGAGATTCTTGGCAAAGACGTTGATGGCCTCGGTCTGGGCACGAACGGTGAGTTTGGCGCGGGCCTCGCGCTCCAGCGAGGGGGCCATGAGGCGCTTGTAGCCATCGGCGATGGCGGCGTCAAAGACGGGAGCAAACACGCCCTGGCGACGGGGCCAGCGGCTGCCGAGGCGTGCCGTAGCGGCAGCGCCGTCGACGTTCACGCGCACGCGGAGCTTGCCCTCGCGCTCACCGCGGTCGATAGCCAGCACGCGGTGGTTGGGTATACGGCGCAGCGGCTCATCATAGCTGTAGTACGGCTCGTAGGGGGTCTTCTCGGCGGGGTCGGTGGCCTCGACGACGATGTCGGCGGTGTTTTGCGTAAAGGCGCGCAGGTCGGCGACGTTCTCGGGATCTTCGGCCACCGTCTCGGCCACGATGTCGGCGGCGCCGGCGAGCGCCTTTTCGGGCGTGTCGAAGCCGGCCTCCTCGTTGACGTAGTCCGCGGCGGCGTCGAGCGCGCTGCCCTTGGCCGAGGCCTGCATGATGATCATGTTGGCGAGCGGCTCCAGGCCGGCCTCGCGTGCCTTCTGCGCGCGGGTCATGCGCTTTTTGCGGTAGGGCTTGTAGAGGTCCTCGACACGCTGGAGCTGTGTGGCCTCGCGAATCTGTTGCTCGAGCTCGGGCGTGAGCTTGCCCTGGGCGCCGATGAGCAGAATGACGTCCTCTTTGCGCTGCTCAAGATTACGCAGGTAGGACAGGCGCTCGTCGAGCGCGCGCAGGGCGACATCGTCCATGCCGCCCGTGGCTTCCTTGCGGTAGCGCGAGATAAAGGGAATGGTGTTTCCCTCGTCGATGAGCTTGACGGCCGCCTCGACGTTGGCGGCCTTAAGGTTGAGCTCGCGGGCGAGCTGGGCGATAAGATCCATGGGACTCCTTGCGTTTAAGGTGCGTTTGCAGCACAGAGCTACCAAGGATACCACCTGCCACTTCGCCCAAAAAAGACTGTTTTGGCGCGGAACCACGAAAGCGGCCTATCTACTACGTTTGAACCGTGTGGGTCGACCATCCCCCGGTTTTCCGAAAATGCGCAAGCCGTTTACCTGCGGTTTTTATTTCGCGAAATTCTGTATGGATGAGGGTGATTGGTTAAACGTAGTAGATAGGCACATTTCGTGGCGAACGAATCAAGCTAAGGTGCAAAAAGTCCCCCGTCCCAGAAAAATCATTGGCAACGTAGCAAAATGCCCCGCGGGCAGGAAGCTGCTCGCGGGGCAAAGAAGAGGGGCTTATTTGTGGCGGACCGAGGGGCCCGGCATGGGGTTTCTGCCGCGGCCTGTCCTAAGGTGCTACAGCTCGACGAGCTGGCCGGTCTCGGCGGCCTCCTTGATGGCGTTGAGAAGCGTGAGCGTCTTGACGTTGTCGGCGGGGGTTACGACGGGCTCGACCTCGCGGCGGACGACCTTCACAAAGTGCTTGAGCTGCATCTTGTGCGGCAGCGCCGGGTCGACGGCCGGAATCTCCATCTGCAGCGGCTTGTGCCAGTTGGAGGCGCCGTCGTAGGAGAACTGATGCAGGCGGGGCAGCGAAAGGGCACCCAAGGTTCCGCCGATAAAGTAGGCGTCGGCGTCGAAGGGGCGGTACTGCGGATCCTCGCGAGCGGTTGCCTCCCAGTTCCAGGGGCTGGCGGTGGCGTCGGAGATGGTCATGCTCGCAAGCGCGCCATCGGCAAAACGGACGTTGACCACGGCGGAGTCCTCGGTCTCAAAACCGCGGGCGGCGCTGGACTGCATGCCCTGGACGGCGACGGGCTCGCCCAGCAGGTAGCGGAGCAGGTCCACGTCGTGAACCAGGTTGACCAAGATCGGTCCGGCACCCTTCTTGCGGCGCCACTCGACATCGAAGTACTCGTCATTCTTATAGATCATGTAGTGGAAGCTCGACACGGTGAGCTTGCCCAGCTCGCCGGACTCGATGATCTCCTTGGCCTTGTTGACGAAGGGGTTGTGGCGACGGTGCTGACCCACGAGCACGGGCACGCCGGCGGTCTCGGCCTCGGCGGCGAAAGCCTGGGCATCCTCGAGATCGTTGGAGATCGGCTTTTCGACCAGCGGCACGATGTTGCGCTTGATGGCCTCGCGAGCAACGCCCAGGTGCAGGTCGTTGGGGGTGGCGATAATGACGGCCTCGGGTTTGACCTCGTCCATCATCTGGGCGGGATCGGTGTAAAACGGCACGCCAGCGGCCTCGGCCGTGGCGCGGGCGCCCTCAAAGGCGTCGGCGATGGCGACGAGCTCGGCCTCGGGCTCCTCGGTGACAAAGCGGATGTGGTTGCGGCCCATGGCACCGGCGCCGATAACGGCAATGCGGACGGGGTTGAGCTCAGACATTTCGACTCCTTAATACTGGTGACCGGTGGAATGCGACAAAAGGGCTGCCCCTTTGTCGCATCGGTAAAACTAGGCGGACTTCTTCTTGCTGTCGGAGACCATCATGTAGACGGTGAGCACGACGGCGATGGCGGCGATTACGATGGCGCCGTAGAAGGACTGCTGGTAGGCGGCGCTGCCGGCCTCGGCGTGATACAGCACAGCGGTGATGGGCTGGCTGATCCAGGTGGAAGCGGCATAGCCCAAGAACATGATGCCGTAGTTGACGCCGATGTTGCTGGTACCAAAGGCGCCACCGGTGAGCGGCGGGTAGATGACGAGCAGGGCGCCAAAGCTAAAGCCGAGCAGGGCGAGCGCAACAAAGAACATGCTCTGCGTAAAGCTCATCGACATGATGACGAGCGCGACGATGGTGACGACAAGGCTGATGAGCAGCGACTTGTAGGCGCCGAGCTTGTCGATGATCTGGCCGAAGGACAGGCGACCGACCAGGTTGGCGCAGGTGTTGACGGAGACGACCACGCCGCCGAGGGCGACGGCTGCGGCACTCGTGGGGTCGGCGAAGAGCTGGACGGCGGCGATGGAGGCAACCTTGCCCACAAGCAGGGTGCCCGCGGTGGCGGCGAAGGCGAAGGTGGCGATGAGGACCCAGAAGCGCGGGGTTTTGACCATCTCGCCCGGGGTGAGGTCGCCGAAAGTGCCGGCGTGCGCGCCGCCCTTGGGGGCCTCGAAGCCCTCGGGCAGCCAACCGGCCTCGGGGGCCTTCAGGAACAGGGCGGAGGCGGCGATCGTCACAAAGAAGATGACGCCAAGTGCCTTAAGGGCGCCAAAGATGCCAAGGCTCGGGATGAGCAGCGAGGCGAGCACCGGGGACAGCACGGCGGGGCCGGCGGTCGAAGCGGCCAGGGTGATGCCGGAGGCGAGGCCCTTTTTGTCGATGAACCACTTTTGGCCGGTGGTGAGCGCGGGGTTGTAGCCCAGGCCGTTGCCGATGGCGGCGACGAGCGAGAACCACAGGTAGAACTGCCACGGCTCGGTGACGGTGCCGGACATGAACCAGCCCACGCCGTAGCACACGGCGGCAGCGATCACGACGTTGCGCGGGCCGATCTTATCGGAGATGCGGCCGGCGAAGATGCCCGTCACGGCCATGATGGTCTGGAAGACCGGGAAAGCCCAGGTAAGAGCGCTGGACCACTCGGGATAGACGGCGAGCAGGTTCTTGCTCACAACGGAATACAGCGCGATGGAGCTGATGAAGAACATGGTGACGCACGCGGCGGAAAGCACGACGGCGCGACCCTTGTTGGAGTTGGTGGAAGCCATTGGACTCTTTCTAATCGATACGGGGGAGGGGAGGGGCAAACGCCGCTGAGGTGCTTGCCCCGCGCCCCTTTCTACCGGGCTGGTTTACTGGTCAGTCGGCTTTGCGACGCCGGACTCATCGGACCAGAGCTCGACGCCCTTGTTCTTGAGGTAGTTGTCGGCAAAGGCGCGGCGGCCGCCGGGCTTGGCGGTGAGGTCGCCCATCATGTTGGAGAAGCCGCCGTCGACCTTGATGGCGTCGCCGGTGGTAAAGTCTGAGCGCGTGGACGCCAGGAACATGACGGCGTTGGCGATATCGCTGACCTCGCCGATGCGACGCGTGGCGATGAGGCGGCTGCGGCTCTTCTCGACCTCGGGATCGGCGTAAAAGCTTGCCGACATGGGGGTCTTGACGAAGCAGGGCTCGACGCAGTTGGAGCGCACGCCGTAGGGACCCCACTCGGCAGCCAGCATCTTGGACATCATGTTGACGCCCGCCTTGGTGGAGCTGTACACGCCCGAGAACGTTTCGGGGGAGTGACTGGCGACGGTGGAGATGTGAACCAGGCGGCCCTGGCCGGCCTTGATCATCTCGCGACCAAAGCGCTGCGAGGTGATGAAGTAGCCGGTGAGGTTGACGTTGATGACCTCGTTCCAGTCGGAGAGCGGCAGGTCCTCCATGGCTGCGAAGCGCAGGATGCCGGCGGTGTTGACGAGAACGTCGACGCGGCCGAAGTTGGCGATGGTGGCGTCGACGGCGGCCTGAACCTCGGCCTCGTCGGTGGCGTTCATCTTGTAGCCCTCGGCGTGGATGCCAAACTCGGCAGCGAGGTCGGCGGCAGCGGCCTTGACCTTCTCCTCGTCCAGGTCGAGCAGGACGACGTTAGCGCCATTGCGGGCGAACTCGCGGCAAATCTCGACGCCCATGCCGCCGAGCGCTCCAGTCACAGCGCAAACATCGCCCTCGAGCTTAAGCCAATTGCTCATAGGAACTTCCCTTCTTATGCCTCCCGGTGGGTCGCTCCCATTAACCGACCCACGTGGTTTTCGCTGGTTATCGTATGCTTTGCATTTGCGCAGGTGAATTGCATATTTGTTAGAATGGCGTTAACCATAGGTTTACACTGTGCGATGCAGTTTATTCTCAATTGAGCGCATGACCTGCGAAAACAACCTCCTGTGGCACCATGTGGCCACGGGCGCGAAAACGGGAGATTGACGTGTACGATCGACGACTTGAGGCCATATCGGCCGCTGCGGAGCTGGGAAGCTTCTCGCGTGCGGCGGCACAATTGCGCGTGTCGACTCCGGCGCTCGTCAAGCAGGTGTCGGGCTTCGAGGCCGAGTTCGGCATCACGCTGTTCGAACGCTCGCACTCGGGCGTCAAAGTGACGCCGGCCGGCGCACTGCTGGTGGACGACGCGCGCTCGATCATGCGGCAGTCCGAGGACGCGCTGCGCCGTGCCCGACGCGCGGCGGGCGATGGCGGTGCCGTGCGCCTGGGCGTGTCGATGATGTGCCCGGGGCGCCAAACGCTGTCGATGTGGTCGGGCATCCACGATCTGGAACCGTCGCTGCGATTTGAAATCGTGCCGGTAAGCGATCTCTACGACGAGCGCGAGACCGTCATGCGTAGCTTGGGCCGCGAGGTCGATGTGGTGCAATCGAGTTTTTCTACCCCACGCTGGGGTGATGCCTGCCAAAAGCTCCGCATTGTCAACGTGCCGTTTTATATCGATCTGCCGCGCACGAGCCCGCTGGCGCGCAAGAATCGCATTACGGTTGCCGACTTGGAGGGTATGCGTCTGCGCGTACTGCGCCACGGCAACGACGCCATGGACAGCCTGCGCATCGATCTTTTGGCCGATGGCGGCGTGGACGTGATCGACGTGGACAGTTTTGACTTTGCGCTCTTTAACGAGGCGGAGGAAAAGGGCGATGCAGTGCTCACTTGCGGGGCGTGGTCGGGCGTGCACCCGGCTTTTGTAGGCGTGCCGTTCCTATGTGGCCGCGAGGTGCCGGTCTTCTTGCACTACCCGCTCGAGCCCACCCTCCAAGTACAAAAATTCGTCAACGCCATGGCCCAACTCCTCAAGTAGCTCATTTGGCGCGGGTAGTCTTTTTGGGACGGGGCTTTTTTAGCTACTTTCGCCGCCCTGCCTGCGCACCCTCAAAGTAGTCAAAAAGCCCCGTCCCAAAAAGACTAACAAAACGAGGCCCTGGCCAAACGGCCAGGGCCTCACTAACCTTTATTCCGTTTTAAACAACGGGCTGATTGCGCGCAGGAGGGTGCCCCGGGGCGGCGGGGTATTTCCTCCGCGCGCAGTTTCGCAGCGAAGCGAGAATGTTTGAGCACGGAGGAATTACCCCGACGCCCCGGGGCACCCTCCGTCAGTAACCGTTCCTACTCCAGCTCAAACGCACCCGTGTACAGCTGGTAGTAGTACCCGCGCTTGGCGATCAGCTCGTCGTGGTTGCCGCGCTCGATGATACGGCCGTGGTCCAGACAGATGATCGCGTCGGAGTTGCGCACGGTGGACAGGCGGTGTGCGATGACAAACGTCGTGCGGCCCTCCATGAGCTTATCCATGCCCGCCTGCACGATGGCCTCGGTGCGGGTGTCGATGGAGCTCGTGGCCTCGTCTAGAATCATCGCCGGCGGATCGGCGACGGCGGCGCGGGCGATCGAGATCAGCTGGCGCTGGCCCTGCGACAGCTGTGCGCCGTTGCCGGTGAGCATCGTGTCGTAGCCGTCGGGCAGGCGGGTGATAAAGTCGTCTGCGCCCGCGAGCTTGGCCGCCGCGATGCACTCCTCGTCGGTCGCATCCAGGTTGCCGTAGCGGATGTTGTCCATCACGGTGCCGGTGAACAGGTTCACGTCCTGCAGCACGACGCCCAGCGAGCGGCGCAGATCGGCCTTGCGGATCTTATTGACGTTGATGCCGTCGTAGCGAATCTTGCCGTCGGCGATGTCATAGAAGCGGTTGATGAGGTTGGTGATGGTCGTCTTACCGGCACCGGTGGCGCCGACAAACGCGACCTTCTGACCCGGCTCGGCAAACACGGACACGCCGTGCAGGACCTCGTGGTCGGGGGTGTAGCCAAAGTCGACGTTGTCCATGACCAAGTCGCCGCGCAGCGGGACGTACTCGATCTCGCCGGTTGCGCGGTGCGGATGTTTCCACGCCCACATGCCGGTGTGGTGGTCAGCCTCCTCGAGCTGCCAGGTGTCGGGGTTGACCTGCGCGTTGACGAGTGTCACGTAGCCTTCGTCGGCCTCGGGCTCCTCATCGATGAGCTCAAAGATGCGGTCGGCGCCGGCGAGGCCCATGACCACGGCGTTGATCTGTTGCGAGATCTGGCCGATCTGTCCGCAGAACTGCTTGGTCATGTTGAGGAACGGCACCACGACGGCGATGGACAGCGCCATGCCCGAGATACTCAGGTTGGGAACGCCCAACGCCAGGAAAATGCCGCCGGCAAGGGCCACCAGCACGTAGAGCAGGTTGCCCAGGTTCATGAGGATGGGCATGAGGATGTTGGCGTACATGTTGGCCTTCTGCGAGACCTCGAAGAGCTTTTCGTTGCGCTCGTCAAAATCGGCCTCGGCGGCAGACTCGTGGCAGAACGCCTTGACGACCTTCTGACCGTTCATGACTTCCTCGATATGGCCCTCGACCACGCCGAGCTCGGTCTGCTGCGCAATGAAGAAGCGCGCGGAGTTGGAGCCGAGCAGCTTGGTCATAAAGGTCATAAAGGCGACGCCGGCGATGATGACCAGGCACATCCACACGCTGTAGTACAGCATGATAAAGAACACCGTGACGATGATGATGATCGTCATGAGCAGGTTGGGCAGCGACTGGCTGATCATCTGACGCAGCGTGTCGATGTCGTTGGTGTAGTGGCTCATGATATCGCCGCGCTGGTGCGTGTCGAAGTAGCGGATCGGCAGGTCCTGCATACGGTTGAACATCATCTCGCGCAGCTTCTCCAGCGAGCCCTGCGTGACGATAGCCATGGCGCGGTTCCAGAAGAGCGAGGACAGGACACCGACGCCGTAGATGCAGGCGAGGGTGGTCACGAGCTGCAGAATCTTGGGCTGTGCGGCTTCCCAATCGCCCGACTGCCACGATTCGCTAATAATCTGCAGGGCGCTCTGCAGGAAGGTCGCGCCGATGGAGTTGATGATGGCGCAGAGCACCACGCCGGCGACGACAAGGGGCAAAAGCACGGGATAGAAGCCAAAGAGCGTCTTGATGAGGCGCGACATGGTGCCGCCCTTACGGTTGAGCGCGCGCTCGGCGGTCGTTGCCTTACTCATGTGCCTCGCCTCCTTCCTGGGTCTGAGCTTGCGTTGCGGATGCCTCGGTGTCGGCCTCGACGGCCCCTTCGCCCTCGGCAGACATCTTGTTTTGCGAGGTAAAGGTCTCGCGGTAGATCTCGCTCGTCTTGAGTAGCTCGTCATGGTTGCCGATCTGCGCGATATGGCCGCCCTCCATGACGATGATGCGGTCTGCGTCCTGCACGGAGCTGATGCGCTGGGCGATGATGAGCTTGGTCGTGTTGGGCAGATAGCTTGCCAGCCCTGCGCGGATCTTGGCGTCGGTCTTGGTGTCGACGGCGCTGGTGGAGTCGTCCAGGATCAAGATCTTGGGGCGACGCAGCAGGGCGCGTGCAATGCACAGGCGCTGCTTCTGACCGCCCGAAACATTAGAGCCGCCCTGTTCGATCCAGGTGTCATAGCCCTTGGGGAAGCCGTCGACAAACTCATCGGCGCAGGCCAGATGTGCCGCCTCGCGGACTTCCTCGTCGGTGGCGTTCGGGTCGCCCCAGCGCAGATTCTCGGCGATGGTGCCGCTAAACAGCACGTTTTTCTGCAGCACCATGGCGACCTGGTGGCGCAGTGCGTCCAGGTCGTAGTCGCGCACGTCCACGCCGCCCACGCGCACAGCGCCTTCGGTGGTGTCGTACAGGCGGGCGATGAGGTTGACGAGCGTGGACTTGGCCGAACCGGTGCCGCCGATGATGCCGATGGTCTCGCCGCTCGTAATGTGCAGGTCGATATCGTCGAGCGCCTGGCGCTTCGCATGCTTGGAATACTTAAAGCTCACGTGGTCAAAGTCGATGGAACCGTCGGCAACCTCGAGCACGGGCTCGGCGGGATCGGCGATCGTGGGCTCGGCGGCCAGCACCTCGGCAATGCGGTGTGCCGATTCGTCGGCCATGGTCACCATGACAAAGATCATCGACAGCTGCATCAGGCTCATGAGAATCTGGAAACCATAGGTAAAGGTCGAGGAGAGCTGGCCCACGTCGAACAGCGTGCCCTGGCTCGTGATGATGAGCTTGGAGCCCAGGTAGATGATGACGACAAACGCGCCGTTGACGCAGATGTTCATCATGGGGTTGTTAAAGGCGAGCAGCTTCTCGGCGCGGGTGAAGTCCATCTGGACGTCGCGCGCGGCGGTCGCGAACTTCTCCTTCTCAAAGTCTTCGCGCACATAGCTCTTGACCACGCGCATGCCGGTGACGTTTTCCTCGACGGACTCGTTAAGGGCATCGTACTTGTGGAACACGCGCGAGAAGATGGGGCGCACCTTAAAGATGATAAAGAACAGTCCAAAGCCCAGCAGCGGAATGATGACCAGGTAGACCATGGCGACGCTGCCGCCCATGATAAACGCCATGGTAAAGGCGAAGATCAATACCAGCGGCGCGCGCACGGCGATACGGATGATCATCATAAAGGCCTGCTGCACGTTGTTGATATCGGTGGTCAGGCGCGTGACGAGCGAGGAGCTCGAGAACTCATCGATGTTGGCAAAGCTGAACGTCTGGATCTTGTAGAACAGGTCGTGACGCAGGTTCTTGGCGAACCCGCAGCTCGCATGGCTGCAGGTGACGCCGGCAGCGGCACCAAAAGCAAGCGACGTCAGCGCGATGAGCACCAAAAAGCCTGCGGTGGGAAGCATCTCGGCTACGGTGGCGCCGTCTTTGATGGCGTCGATCAGGTTGGCAGTGATAAATGGAATCAGCATCTCGCAGAGCACCTCGCCAAGCACAAGCAACGGCGTAGCAACGGTGACTTTCATATAGTCGCGGATGCTGCCCATGAGGGTTTTAATCATCCAGTTCCTCCCAGGTTACGCGGATTTTATCGAGCATTTCGGCGAGGTCCTCGCGCTCGTCGTGGGTGAGCGCGCTAAAGGCCCGTTCTCTAAAGCGGATGCGGGCTGCCTGGTCGATGCGGGCGTTTTCCCGGCCGGTTTCGGTCAGGCGAATGGTGAGTTGCCGTCGATCCTTGGGGTTACGGCTGCGCTCGATGAGGCCGTTGAGCTCGAGCTTGGACAGGATCTCGGAAAGCGATCCCGGCTTGAGGTCAAAGTGCATGCCGAGCTCCTGCTGCGACATCTCGCCGCCGGGTTGCTTGGCCAGCAGGCAGATGATGGGCGCCTTGCCGGACACGCCTCCGCCATGAAAATGCATGTAATGGCCGCAAAAGCCCAGATTATTGAGGATGCGCTTGGCAAGCTTGTCTTCGGCGCTGACCGCTTCGGGTACATCCGCAGGCTGTGACGGGTCGCCGCCGGGTTCGTGCGGATAGACGAGTGGTTCAACACACATGTCGCTGCATTGCTCCTTTCTTTAGTTAGGTAGAGGGATTGTTTTGTACCTAAGTGATTCTAGAGGTACCTAACTGATTGTCAAGGTACCGAATTGATTTTGATTGGTGCAAGGGTGGCAGGCTACTTTGCACCATGTGCAAAGCCTTCTAAGGCCAAGTTTCTGCAATAAGAAGCATCAGAAAAATTCTAAGAACAAAATAGCGCCCAAACTTGGTCTTACATCCGAAGGCAAGACCTGGATTGCACTGCGCTACACTTGGTTGCACTGTGGTGCCGTCGCGCCATGCCCGACCCAAGGGGGGACACTCATGAAGAACACTCAGCTGCTGCTGATTAACGATATGTGCGGCTACGGCAAGGTCGCGCTTTCTGCCATGCTGCCGGTGCTGTCGCACATGGGCTACCGTATCCATAACCTGCCGACAGCGCTCGTTTCCGACACGCTCAACTACCCCAAGTTCTACATCCACGACACCACCGAGTACGTGCGTCAAAGCCTCGCTATCTGGGAGGAGCTCGGCTTTGAGTTTGACGCCATCTCGACCGGCTTTATCGTGACCGAGGAAGAGACGCGTATCATCTCGGACTTTTGCCACCGCCGTGCGCAAAAGGGCACCAAGGTGTTCGTCGACCCCATCATGGGCGACAACGGCAAGCTCTATGCCGGTGTGCCCGAGTCCACGATTGGCCTTATGCGGCACCTGCTGGAGTGCGCAGACTACGCGGTGCCCAACTACACCGAGGCCTGTCTGCTCACCGATACGCCTATTGCAGAACAGATCACGCCCGATGAGGCCCGCGCCCTTGTGGACGCCGTGCGCGAGCTGGGTGCCAAGTCGGTGGTCATTACGAGCGCCGTGGTCAATGGCACGAACGCGGTTATCGGTTACGACCATGTGGCGGGGGAGTACTTCACGATCCCCTTCGAGCTGATCCCGGTGTACTTCCCGGGTACGGGCGATACGTTCTCGGCCGTGCTTATGGGTCGCGTGATGAGCGGTTGGACGCTTCAGCGCGCCACGGCCGATGCCATGCGCGTGGTGGCCGAGCTTATCGAGCGCAATGCTGCGCAGGAGGATAAGTCTGCCGGCCTGCCCATCGAGGCCTGCCTGGATGTGATTGACCATGAGTAATGCTGGCGAGGGCGGCGTCAAGCCTGCGGGCGAGAACAAGCCGCTCGGCGCGCCGCGTGGCAAGCGTCCGCGTATCCGCGTGAGCTGCGTGGACCAGCTGGGTGCGTGTCGCTGCCACCATGGTCACAAGCCGGGCGACGTCTTTGACTTCGACCGAGACCGCGGCAAGATGTGCGCCATGGCCTGCCATGTGGGCTTTCCCTATATTGATATCCTGCGCTATGGCGGAACCGTGCCTGGCAACGAGCCTGGTACGGCAAAGTTCTGCTGTCCCGAGGTCGACACCCTCAACGTCTGGCTTGCCGAGATCGTCGACGAGTAGCCGAGCGAGGATTTTCTCCCACTTTGGGCGCAATTTCGCGCTCAAAATGGGAGAAAATCCTCGCTCGATTTGCAGCGACGGGAATCCTGATCCCGCTCATGCGCTCTCGTCTATATTCTGTATGCGAGTAAGGTCAAATTTCTGCATTTCATCCGATTTCAGTACTAAAAATTTCTGCATTTCATTGATAATAGTCGATATAAATTTCTGCATTTCATTTATCGTGGCGAAGGGAGAGCTTATGTTGCGCAGGAAAATCGCAGACGAGCTTAATCGTTGGCAGAGATCCATCGAACGAAAGGCGCTGTTCGTCACGGGTTCTCGCCAAATCGGCAAGAGCTACTCGATTCGCGAATTCGGTAAGTCAAACTACGCAGCCTATATCGAGCTCAATCTCGCGGAAAACCGCCAGGCAAGGGACGCTCTGCTCGAGGCGCGAGATGCCGATGATTTCATTAGCAGGGTGACGCTTCTTTCGGGAAAGCCGATTGCTCCGGGCGAGACCCTCGTGTTTATCGATGAGGTGCAGGAGGCACCGGACATCATGACGATGGCCAAGTTCCTTGTCGAGGACGGTCGTTGCCGCTGGGCGTTCTCGGGATCCATGCTCGGGACCCAATTCAAAGGCGTCAGGTCCTATCCCGTGGGGTATGTCCATGAACTCAAGATGTTTCCGCTGGATTTTGAGGAGTTCAGCTGGGCGATCGGGGTGAGCGAAGAGGCGCGGCGCTCGATTTGCGATGCGTGCCGCAACGAGACACCGGTTCCTGGTTATATTCACGACGCAATGATGGCAAACTTCAGGACCTATATCGTCGTCGGCGGTATGCCGGAAGTCGTGCAGCGATTCCTCGACACGCAGGGTGATTTTGCATCCGTCCGCCAGCTCCAGTCCGAGCTGAACGGGCAATACCGTCGGGATATCTCAAAATACGCGAACGGGCGCGCACTTCAGGTGCAGAGCATCTTCGACCAACTGCCCGTCATGCTGGAGGGCGAGAACAAGCGTTTCGTGCTCAACTCCATAGATCCCAAGGCGCATTACGAGAAATACCAGCGAGATTTTGTCTGGCTTGTCGATGCCGGCGTCGCTCTCAAGACCGACATCGTGACCGAGCCCAAGTCCCCACTGCTTAAGACAGCGCGACCGTCCCAGTTCAAGCTGTACCAGTCCGATATCGGGATGCTGATGGCCCGTTATCCTATCGGGGTCGCCCAGGCGGCGTACCTCGACAGCAAGGAGCCCAACCTCGGCGGCGTGTACGAAAACGCAGTGGCTCAGCAGCTGGCTGCCCAGGGAAGGGGGCTGTATTACTACCAGACCAAGAAACGGGGCGAGGTCGATTTCGTGATCGACGGCCCGGATGGAACGGCCGTGCCCATCGAGGTTAAATCGGGGACGTATTACCATGCGCACGCCGCGTTGGGCCATGTGCTTGAAACGGCCGAGTATGGCGTAAAGCGCGGGATTGTTTTCTCGAGAGGCAACGTTGAGCGCGACGGCGCCGTTCTCTATCTGCCTCTGTATGCGACTTGGACCCTTTCGGATGTTTTGGGCGACTTCCGTGCCGAGGGGATAAAGCTGGAGGTCAAACCTGTCTAGGGTCAGTTCCGAATGCGACAAAGGGACAGTCCCTCCCGCCGAGCGTGGATTTTCTCCCGTTTTAAGCGCGCTTGAACGCTCAAAGTGGGAGATGATCCACGCTGGGTGTATACCGATGGCGCGGCCCGTGCACTCGCGAACCTACAGCTGCTCGAGCATGGCGGTGCAGCCGGCGAGCACATCGCGGTAGGTGGCATCGAAATTGCCGGTGTACCAAGGGTCGGCCACGTCGCCGGGGCGATTGGTCCAATCGAGCAGGCGAGAGATCTTGCCCTCGGGGTCCTTGCTAAAGATGCGCTGCAAGCCGCGGGTGTTCTCGTTATCCATATAGACCATGTGGTCCCAGTCGCCATACTCCGCGCGGCGCACCTGACGAGCGCGATGCGCGACGACGGGAATCCCGACCTCGCGCAGCTTGGCAACGGTGCCATGATGCGGCGGGTTGCCGATCTCCTCGGTCGACGTCGCGGCGGAGTCGATGGCAAACTCACCCTCGCGTCCGGCGCGGCGCACCAACTCGGTAAACACCGATTCAGCCATCGTCGAGCGGCAGATATTTCCATGACAGATAAACAGTACACGTTGCATATGCGGTTTCCTTTCGATCGCCATCATCGAGCTCGAGTATCGCATCTACGCCTATGCCCTCGCCCGCCTGCGCTCCCAGCGAGCCAACTTGATCGTCACCAGCGTGAGCATCCAGGCCACAAGCGAGAACGCGGCGCCCACTGCGCCCACGTACGCAATGCCAATGCTGCTTACCACGGCGCCGCCCACTGCGGTGCCAAACGAGATACCGACGTTAAACGCCATGGGCTCAACCGAACTTGCGAGTACCATCGACTTGGGATGGCGGCTGCGTGCCACGTCCATAAAGTGCGTGATGCATGAGACCGAGAACAGGTACATGAGCATCGCCAGGCTAAAGACAAAGACCAGCGCGAGCGGCATAGTGCCGCCCACAGCAAACAACCCGAGTAACGCCACAGCCTGCAGCACAAACGTCACAAGCAGCGCCTTCATGCCAAAGCGCGCATCGATCCATCCGCCCAGGATGTTCGAGATCAGGCAGAACACGCCGTAGGCCATGAGCGTGGTGCTTGCCTGAACGGTACCCATGCCCAGCACCTGCTCAAGATAAGGCGTCACGTAGCCGTAGAACACATAGACCGAGCCTACGCCAAACAAGAAGATGAGCATGCCGGTGATGATGCTCGGTTCGCGTAGAAGCCCCGCCTGCTCGCGAAAGGTAGCGGGCTCATCGGTCTGTCCGGCGCGCGGCATAAACACCACGAGCGCGGCGCAGATCAGAACGGCAAAGGCCAGCGTGCCGTACATGGCAACGTGCCAGTCGAGCGTGTCGGCCACAAACTTGCCGATCGAAGTGACAAAGACCATTGCCACGGAAAACGCACCATATACCACCGAGATGGCAAGCGAAGTTTGCTGCGGGGACAGCAGCTCGGGGATGTACGTCACGCCCACGGCGAGCAGTGCGCCCGAGACGGATCCCAGGACAATGCGCGAGATAAACAGTACCTGGAAGTTGGGCGCCAACGCCATGACCAGATTGCCGAGCACAAAGATAATGCTGTAGCACACGAGCAGCTGGTAACGACGGAAGCGCCCCGTGCTGAGCGCAAGCACCGGCGTCGCGATGGCGTAGACCAGTGCAAAAACGCTGATGAGCTGGCCCGCAGTGGCAAGCGATATGCCGAGTTCCGTCGCCAAGTCACTTTCGATGCCGATGACCACGAACTCGGAGCAGCCGAGCGAGAATCCCAGCAGCACGAGCAGCGCCAGGCAGAGCCTGGTGCGCGCGGGGGAGAGCGCGGCGGCGGTTGACTTACTTTTAGGCGTGGTTGCGGCGGTCAAGGTTGTCACTCCAATGTCGCATGAATAAGCGGGATTCAATCCCTGCAACTCTAACAGAATGTGTCAGGTGCCTGCCCCCTTTGTCGCAGGCTGCGCTTGCCTGTATAGTCGCAATACAGGCGAAGATGGTCTCAGGTACATCGCGGGCGACAGGAGATCCCATGGGTATGCACACGACAAAGGTTGCAGTGGGCGAGGGCAAGTTTGCGCTCGAGGCCCAGCTGACGGTGACGCCGCGAGGCATGGCGGTGTACGCTTGCTCGCCGGAGTTCGCGCACCTGGGCGCTACGGCGCAGGCCATTCCGCGCCCCGAGCCCGGCCGTACGGCGACGGTGAGCATCCTGGCCGTTCCGTGCCATCGAGACGAGATCCCGGCGCACGATATCGCGGCGGCGCTGGCCACGCGCTTTGGCGTGCCGGCAGTTGCAAGCACGGGTTTTCATGTTGAACAGGCGAGCGGGGACGACCTGAAGCGCGTGCTCGACACCACCAAGGAGCTCGTCACCGCGCTCGAGGAGGCCGCAGCCCGCATTCTGCGCGCCGGCTGGGATGAGGGCGGCGCAGGCGCCGAGGTCGTGGCGGTCGATGCCGCGACCGGCGAGGCGCTTGGCCCCGTCGATCGCATCGAGGCCCATACCGGCGAGGGCATTCTGCATCAGGCATTTCTGACGCTTCTGGTCGAGGGCCAGGGCGAAGACGCGCGCCTGCTGCTCTGTCGCCGCAGTCCGCTCAAACGACTGTGGGGCGGGGTGCTGGCCGATAGCTGTGCCGGCCATCCGCTCCCCGGGGAGGACGTTGTCGCCGCGACGGCGCGCCGCATCAACGAAGAGCTTGGCATCACGCGCGAGCCCGATCAGCTCAAGCACCTCGGACACGTGGTGTACCGCGAGGACCACGGCGACGGCCGCTGCGAGTGCGAATGGTGCGAGGTCTACCTTGCCCATGTTGAGCCGGGCGAGCTGCATATCAACCAAGAGGAGATCTCGGAAGTGCGCCGCGTGGCCCCGTCCGAGCTTAAAGGCTACCTGCAGGGTCACCCCGAGCAGCTGGCCCCCTGGCTCCGCGAGGCCCTCAGCGACCCATCCATCCGTACGGATCTCGCTATGTGAAACAAAAGACAGTCCCTTTGCCACATCCAAACCGTCACAACATTCGATGAAAATCTCGAAATCGAGGAAAAGCGTCGAATGTTGTGACGGTTTTTGCCCAGAGGATCGCTTCTCATCCAAAAAAATCCGCTTGACTGTATTGCAACAACACAGCGCAACGTAAGGGGTGTCCGATAACGGGCGCCCCTTTTTAAGTGGCAACGTGGCTGCGAATCCGGAGCGCCCCCAACAAGAAAGGTGGGGAGATGGAAGCGGAAAAGAAGGCATTTAAGATCACCAAGCGCGAAATTGGCTTTGTGCTGGGTATCGTTGTCTTTTTGCTAGTGAAGTTTCTTCCTTTGGCGGAGCTGAGCTCGACGGTCGAGCTTACGGTCGGCGGTCAGACCTGTCTGGCACTGACGCTCGCCACGGTGGTGTTCTGGGCATGTGGCGTGGCACAGCCGGGCTTTGTGGGCCTGCTCTACTGCGCGCTGCTCGTTCTGTTTAAGGTGTGCGTGGACGACACGGGTGCCGCGAGCATCTCGGCGACGGTCGCCTCCACGTTTAGCTCGTGGACCAAAGCCACCATGTGGCTCGTCATTGGTGCCTACCTCATCGCCAGTGCAGTCAAGGAGTCGGGCCTGGGCGAGCGCATCGCCTATGCGTTCATGCTCAAGTTCGTGCGCGACGCCAAGTCGCTCATCATCTCGATCTTCGCGCTCACCTTCGTGCTGTCGCTGCTGATCCCGCATCCGTTCCCCCGCGCCTTCCTCATCCTCGCCGTCGTCTCGGTCATCGCCGAGTCCGCCGGCTACGGTGACGACGACCGCGGCAAGCTCGGCTTCCTCGTGTTTGCCGCTGCCGCCCCGGGCTCCATGTTCTTCCTGACGGGCGACTCCACGCTCAATCCGCTCGTTGCGCAGTACAGCGCCGAGGCCGGCGGCATGAGCCCGTCGTTTGTCGACTGGTTCCTGTACATGAGCGTGCCCATGCTGGTCGCGCTGCTGTGCACCCTGTTCCTGGGTCTCTTCCTCTTTAAGCCCAGCAAGGAGCTCGTCTACGATCGCGAGCAGATCGTGGCCAAGCAGGCTGCGCTCGGCAAGCTCTCCGTCAAGGAGATCCGCACCATCGTGTGGCTTATCATCGCCATCGCGCTGTGGCTCACCGTCTCGGGCGATTACATCGGCTGGGGCACCCTGGCCATCGGCGTCTGCCTCGCCATGCCCGTCATCGGCGAGGTCCTCACCCCCGCCAGCTGGAATGCTGTCGACATCAAGTCCCTCATGTTCCTGACGGCCGCCATGGCCGTGGGCTCCGTGGGCGGTGCCACCGGTATGAACGCCTGGATCGCCGACGTCGTGCTTCCCAGCTCCGTGCCCGAGAACATCTTCCTGTTCGCCCTGCTTGTCGCTGCGCTCTCCATGATCATCCACATGTTCATGGGCTCGGTCATGGCCGTACTCGGCGTGTGCGTGCCGGCGTTCATCAGCTTCGCGGCCGGCTCCAGCGTGAGCCCGCTCGCCGTGGCACTCATCGTCTTCACGTCCATCAACATCCACTACATCCTGCCGTTCCATAACCTGCCGATCCTTATCGGCGAGGGCAAGGACGCCGGCGGCTACACCTCCAAAGAAGCCATGCGCATGGGCATTCCCCTCACCGCGGTCGTCTTTATCGTCGTGCTGGTCGAGGCCGCCTGGTTCCACCTCTTTGGCCTGATGTAAGCAGTCGAGTGCTTGGCTGTAATTAGCCGAGTGCTTGAACTGCGAGTGCCCGAGCGCCCCATCTATGAGCGCTGCGGCCCCATTACGTTACCAAGCCGGCGGCACTCCCGCCGCCGGACACTCTCCCGAAAGGAGCACGCTATGTCCACTACCGATGCTTCCCAGATCCACGACCTGCGCTCCGCGCTCGACTTTTTGCGTGAGATGCCGGGCCAGCTGCTCGAGACCGACACCCAGGTCGACCCGGACGCCGAGGTCTCGGGCGTCTATCGCCACGTCGGTGCCGGCGGCACCGTTATGCGTCCGACCAAAGAGGGTCCTGCGATGGTCTTCAACAACGTCAAGGGTTTTGACGATGCCAAGGTCTGCATCGGAATGCTTGCCAGCCGCAAGCGCGTTGCCGCCCTGCTCGACCTGGACGAGGAGCACCTGGGTCTCGAGATCGGCAAGCGCTTCGAGAGCCTGATCGCGCCCAAGCAGATCGCCGAGGGCGCGCACATCGACTGCCAGGAGGTTGTGTACAAGGCGACCGACGAGGGCTTTGACCTGCGCAAGATCGTTCCCGCTCCCACCAACACGCCCGTCGACGGCGGTCCCTACATCACCATGGGCCTCGCCTACGGCACGAGCCCCGACGGCTCCCAGTCCGACGTGACCATCCACCGCTTCTCCTGTGTCGACAAGGACAAGCTCGCCATGTGGATCACTCCGGGCAGCCGTCACCTGGGCGCGTTCTTTGACGAGTACTGCCAGCGCGGCGAGGATATGCCCATCTCCATCTCCATCGGCCTGGACCCCGCCGTGTACATGTGCTGCGGCTTCGAGGCTCCCACCACGCCGCTCGGCTTCAACGAGCTGCAGATCGCCGGCGCCCTGCGCGGCCATGCCGTCGAGCTTGCCGACTGCGTCACCGTTCCGCAGAAGTGCATCGCCAATGCCGAGTACGTGCTCGAGGGCTATCTCATGCACGACGAGGTCATCAACGAGGATGTCAACGGTCATGGCTACGCCATGCCCGAGTTCCCCGGCTACACCGGTGGTGCCAAGGTCTGCCCGGTGATCAAGATCACCGCCGTCACCACGCGCACCAACCCCATCATGGAGAGCTGCATTGGCCCTTCGCACGAGCACGTGTCCATGGCCGGCATCCCCACCGAGGCTTCCATCTACAAGATGGTCGAGACCGCTATCCCGGGCCGCCTGCTCAACGTCCACGCTGCTCCCTGCGGCGGCGGCAAGTTCGTTGCCATCATGCAGTTCAAGAAGTCGAGCAAAAATGACGAGGGCCGTCAGCGCAACGCCGCCATGCTCGCCTTCTCGGCATTCTCCGAGCTCAAGCATGTGATCCTGGTCGACGAGGATGTCGACATCTTCGACATGAGCGACGTGATGTGGGCCATGACCACGCGCTTCCAGGCCGACGTGGACCTCATCACCATCCCCGGCTGCCACTGCCACGTGCTCGACCCGTCCAACGACCCGGCGTTTGACCCGAGCATCCGCGAGCACGGTATCGCCTGCAAGGCCATCTTCGACTGCACGGTCCCGTTCAACCTCAAGAAGAACTTCATCCGCTCGCAGTTCATGGAGATCGATACAGATAAGTGGGCAGCAGAGCTCGCTTTCTAGTACGTAGCCCTACCAAGTAGTCAAGGAGTTGTCATGCCTGAGTCTTCTGGCCGTCCCCGTCGCATTGTCGTTGGCGTATCTGGTGCCAGCGGCGCTGCGCTGGGCCTCGAGTGTCTCAAATGCCTGCGCCAGGCCGGCGCCGAATCGGCGCTTGTCGTCACGCGCGGGGGAGAGATCACCATCGAGCAGGAGCTCGGCATGACGTTCGACGAGTTTGCCACGCATGCCGATGTGGTCTACGACAACAAGAACATCGGCGCCGCCATTGCAAGCGGCACCTATCCGGTCGATGGCATGATCGTGGCGCCCTGCTCCATGAAGACGCTTGCCGGCATCGCGAGTGGTTACAGCGAAAACCTGTTGCTGCGTGCGGCCGACGTGCAGATGAAAGAGCAACGCCGCCTGGTACTCATGGTGCGCGAGACGCCCTTCAGTGCGATCCATGTCGATAACATGGCGCGCTTGGCGCGCATACCGGGCGTCATGCTCATGCCGCCCATGCTCACGTTTTACAACGGCCCCGCCACGCTCGACGATGCGGTGCATCACATCGCCGCCAAGACGCTCGAGGCCGTCGGCGTGTCATGTGCAAACTATAAGCGCTGGTCATAGGCGCATTTAGGGTAGGATACGAGGAGTGTTTGAGCCCGCTGCCCCTGTGGGCGGCGGGTTTTTCGCGTCAAAGGATGCGTCGGGAGGACCTATGCAGACGGGTATGTATGCGATTAGCGAGATGGCGAGCTTGTTTAACGTTTCGCGCCAAACGCTCATCTACTACGACAAGATCGGCCTGTTTAAGCCCGCCGTGGTTAACGAAAAAGGCTACCGTTTCTATTCGCCCACGCAGATCCCGCTCATGCGTCTGATCTGCATGCTGCGCGACCTAGGGCTCGAGCTCGACGAGATTGACCGCCTGACCTCGACGTTCGACATTGGCGAGATGACCGATCACCTGCGCTCGCGGGTGCAGGCGCTCGATGAGCAGATCGCTGAGCTCAAAGCCGAGCGCGCGAGCGTACAGGAGCGTCTAAGCTTTTACGACGAGGCGGTTTACTGGCGCGAGCGCGAGGGCAAGCCGGAGCTCAAGCAATTCGAGCGTCGCTACGTGGTCTTTGAGGAGTTTCCGGGTGATATCGAGCGCGGCCGCTCGATGCTTCACCCTACGCTCATGCGGGCAATCCTGCGCATGCGTACGTTGACGGGCACGCGCCCCATGCGCGGTTGGGGCGCCATGCTGCGTCGCGAGGCGCTGCATTCCGACGACCCCATCGCCGGCGCCGGCTCCTTTGCCGTGCTGCCGCGCGGTGCCGAGGAACTGCTGCCGAGCGATCCCGCCGAGCTGGCAGAGATCGGCATCGAAGTGCTGCCCGAGGGCACATATCTGTGCATGAGCCGCTGGGGCATGCCGTACGAGCCCGAGGGCATCCGCGCCGTCGTGGCCTGCATGGACAAGCACGCGCTCCAGCCCGTTGGCAACGCCTTCGACTTTTGCTACCTCGATACTACGAGCTACGACGAGTCCCACCAAGAGGACTTTTGCTGCATCCAAATCCCCGTCGCCCTCTAGATGTGACAAGGGGACTGCTCCTTCGTCACATTCGTGGTGTGGCTGCTGCCCAAACCGTCACAACATTCGATGAAAATCTCGAAAACGAGGAAAAGCGTCGAATGTTGTGACGCTTTTCCTGTCTGTGCCGGCGAGCTCCCGTGTCATCTGGGGGTATAAGGCTAGCAAGTGTTTATTTGCGAGGCCAAGGGGGCGCCCCGTATGGATATCGATAACTTTGAATGGTGGTATAGCGAGGGCGAGGCTCCGGACGAGGAGTGGGACGAGCCCGCGCCGCGTGACGTGTCGAGCGACGAGGACGAGACCGGCAGCGATGCTGCTGTCGAGCCTGACGCCGCCTCCGATGCCGCCGAGCCCCTGACCTTCGAGCAAGCCTGGGCCCAGGCCGAGGCCGACGAGGCAAAGGCCGATGCCACGGCCACGCTGGATGAGCCAGCCGACATGTCCATCTCGCCGGCCAAGACCCCGCAGCCGCGCCACACCATCGACCCCGGCAGCACGGCATCCTTCAGCATTCTCGACGTGCCCTCGCAGGGTGCCCAAGCACCCGCGCCCACACGTCGCCCCGACCTGGCTCGCGAGGAGGACGCGGGCCGTCGCTCTCCGCTCGGCCCCATCCTCATCGCCTTCATGGCCGGCGTTATCGCATGCTCGGTAATTGGAAACGTCTGGAGCCATGTTGAACAACAACGAAAAGACGCCGCCAAGGTCGAGATGTCCGTCGAACAATCGCTCAGCCGCACGCGCTCGGTGCATGTATCGGTCGAGGTCAAGGACGGCGCGACGTGGGACACCGCGCGCGGCGACAGCCAGATGCTCGTCCATATCGTGGGTCGCACGCTCAAGGGGCAAGCGATCGACGAGTACCAATACGTCAATTCCGAAGGTGACGGCATCGAGCTCAAGCCCGGCGACTACGAGCTCACGGTCGATGAGCCGCCCGTCGCCACCGACGGCACGCGTTACCGTGCCTCAAAGCGCATGGTTCCGGTGAGTTTTAATTCACAGGCGCCCGATACGGTCGACAGCACGCCGCAGGGCGGGTTCGACCTTTACGCAATCGCTCAATAACTGCGCCTGCCGCTTCTCCTTGCCGCCAAGAGTGGGACAATAGCCCTCGACACTGTTGTTTACTTTTGGAGGAAGTAGCATGTCCACCGTCACCACCATCAAGCGCGGCGGCCTCACCGCGGCCATCGATTCCATGGGTGCCCAGCTCACGAGCCTTGCCCTCAACGGCAACGAGTATCTGTGGCAGGGCGACCCGGCCTTTTGGGGCAAGCACGCGCCCATTCTGTTCCCCATCGTGGGCTCACTGCGCAACAACACGGCGACTTCTGCGGCTGGCACCTGCGAGATGCCGCGCCACGGCCTCGCGCGCATCGCCGAGCATAAGCTGGTCGAGGTCTCCGAGGACGGCTCATCCGTCACCTACGAGATCACCGACACGCCCGAGTCGCTCAAGGCCTTCCCGTTCCACTTTAAGCTCAACATGACCTATGCCCTGACCGGCGACGCCACCCTCATGCAGACCTTTGCCGTCACCAACACCGGCGACGTGGACCTGCCGTTCTCGGTGGGCGGCCATCCCGCATTTAACGTGCCCGCCCCCGGTGCCGAGGACGAGGCGTTCGAGGATTACGAGCTGGCGTTTACCGAGGCTTGGACTAACGAGGCCCCCGTCATCACGCCCGATGGCCTTATGACGTTTGAGGGTAGCTACAAGGCTCCCGATAACTCGGACGTGCTGCCCATCACGCACCGCAGCTTCGATAACGATGCCATCATGTTCACCGATACTCCGGGCTCCACGCTCACACTGCGCGGCCGCAAGTCGGGCCACGGCGTCAAGATCGACTTTGAGGGCTTTAAGTACATCGGCGTGTGGTCTGCCGCCAACGACGCTCCGTTTGTGGCGCTCGAGCCCTGGACCGGCCACACCACCATGGACACCGAGGACGACGTCTTTGAGCACAAGGTCAACACCATCACCTTGGCTCCCGGCGCCACCGACAAGCGCTCCTTTAGCGTTACCCTGCTCTAGAGGTTCCGCCGTTCTAACGAACGACGGACCGGTCGACGCTGCGCGCCACCCAGAGCGACAATTTGCCATTCAAAAGGCACGGTATGACCAGACGGTCTATGCCTTGCCTTTTTCATGCCAACTTGTTCGCTCTGTGTGGCGCTCGCTGGCATTGTCAAAACATCGGCGTCGCCGCTTCCGTCAAGGGTTTGGTGCATGGGGGACAGGTTACTTTGTGCCAATCGTCCTCGTGTGTCTATTAATTTTTCGCGCACATGCCGCGCTGCTGGTTGTTGACGTATATCCTGTCTTATTGTCAGCAAAACGACATAGGGAAGGCATCAGATGCAACCTCGACTACAGCGCGACGCGCAGGCCCAGCCGGTGTGCAGTCGTCGCATCTTTTTGGGTAGCGCTCTCGCTGCGAGCGCTTCTGTCGTCGCCGGCGCACTTGCCGGCTGCCAGCGTCCCTCCACGCTGGAAGTAGTTCAGTCCACGACGGGCGGCGGTCGCGACGACCTGTCCGATTCTGTGATCGGCAAGGATAAGATCCGCATTGGCATGGAGGCGGCCTACGCCCCGTACAACTGGCAGGTTTCCGAGGCCAGCGAGTTCACGATCCCCATCGATAACGTGCAGGGAGCCTACGCCGATGGCTACGACGTGCAGATCGCCAAGATCGTCTGCAAGGCTCTCGGCGGCGAGCCCGTTGCCGTCAAGCAGAGCTTCTCGGGCCTTATCGACTCGCTCAACAACGGCCAGATTGACCTCATCATCGCCGGCATGAGCGCCACGCCCGAGCGCGAGGAGTCCGTCGGCTTTTCCGACCCGTACTTCATTGGCTACTTTGGCCTGTTCGTAAAAGAGGGCTCGCCCTACCAAAACGCCACCAAGCTCAGCGACTTCAGCGGTGCCACGGTGCTCGGCCAAAAGGACACCATGCTCGATACCGTCATCGACGAGATTCCGGGCGTTGTGCACAAGAACCCGGTCGATTCGGTCCCCACGGTGTTCTCGAATCTGCTGCAGGGCACGTGCGACGCCGTGACCTACAACACTGAGAACGAAAAGGGCTATATGGCCCAAAATCCCGGTATCGTCCCCATCCACTTTGCCGAGGGCGAGGGCTTTAAGCAGGAGGTCACGGCGAATGTCGGTTGCCGCAAGGGATCGGACAAACTGCTTAAGCTCATCGACAAGACACTCAAGGGCATCAGCCAGGAGGAGCGCGACCAGATGTGGGACGCGTGCCTCGACCGTCAGCCGGCATAGGGAGGCAGCATGAAAGGCATCAATCGTCTGGCCTCCTTTATCAAGGCCGACCACCGTTATGTGTACCTGGGCACGAGCGTTATCGCGGCGCTCGGCTTGGCATTTAGCCAGCGCAACCCCACGCCGCTGAGCTTTTTGGCGCCCACCGGCATCTTCCAGGATTGCCTTTGGGCGATTCTTTGGGCCTGGATCGTCGTGTCGGCGGCAGCGCTCGTCACCAAGGTTATGCACTGGAGCGACTATCGCGAAACGTCGCCGTTCGCATCTGAGCGCTTCCGTCGTAGCGCGCGCCTGGGCAGCTATGTCGTGGTTGCCATCGCGGCGATCTTCTTTATCGACCGCTGCGTCATGTCGTTTATCGACCTGGTGCAGGTGAGCATTGTCTCGGACTCCAATCCCAGCGACTTTCTGTCGAGCTTGGTCTACATGACCTACAAGAGCAGCGACTTCTTTATCCGCGGCATCGAGATCACCATCGCGCTTGCCACCTTCGGCACCGTCATCGCCTTCTTCTTGGCGCTGCTCTTTGTATTCTTGCGCACCCAGACCTTCGATCGCGTCGACAACGACCTGGTGCGTTTCTTTAAGAGTATTGGCCGAGGCTTTGCGACCGTCTATTCCACCGTCGTGCGCGGCACGCCCATGATGGTCCAGGGCTTGCTCATCTATTACGCGGGCTTCACCGTTTTGCGCGGCATGGGCTTCGAGACCGCCCAGGCCAACCAGATCTGGAGTACCTTTACCGCGGGCCTCGTCACCATCTCGCTCAACTCTACTGCCTACATGATGGAGGTCCTGCGCGGTGGCATCGAGTCCATCGACCCCGGCCAGGCCGAGGCAGCGCGCTCGCTGGGTCTGCCGCAGTGGCAGGCCATGCGCAAAGTCGTGTTTCCCCAGGGCATTAAAAACGCGATCCCGGCGCTCACCAACGAGCTCATCATCAACATCAAGGACTCGTCGGTGCTCTCGGTCATCGGCGTGTTCGACCTCATGTACGCCACCACCACCGTCGCCGGCGTGTACTACCGCCAGATGGAGGTCTACTGCGTGGCGCTCGTGGTCTACCTGATCCTGACGTTCGTGGCAGGCCGCCTGCTCGAGGCCTTTGGCAAAAAGCTCGGCGCCGAGGCTCCTGCCACGCTGCCCAGCTCTAACTAGGCTTAAGACGAGGAGAATCATCATGGCAGATACCGCCACTACCGGCACCGCGGCCGCCGCACAAACTAAAGAGTCACTCATCCGCGTCGAGGGCCTGCGCAAGAGCTTCGGCTCGCTCGAGGTGCTCAAGGGTATCGACTTGTCCGTCAATCCCGGCGAGGTCGTCACCATCATCGGTGCTTCGGGTTCGGGCAAATCGACCTTTCTGCGCTGCCTCAACCTGCTCGAGACCCCGGACGCGGGCCACATCTGGTTCCACGGCCAGGACCTTACGGCCGAGCGCTGCAATATCAATAAACTCCGCGAGGACATCGGCATGGTGTTCCAGGGCTTTAACCTGTTCAACAACATGGATGTGCTCGACAACTGCACGCTCGCGCCCGTCACGCTCAAAAAGATGAGCAAGGCCGAGGCCGAGAAGGTCGCGATGGAGCATCTGGCGAGTGTGGGACTCGAAAAGTTCGCGCACGCCGCCGTGGGTCGCCTGTCCGGTGGCCAAAAGCAGCGCGTGGCCATCGCTCGTGCCCTGTGCATGAATCCGCAGATCATGCTGTTTGACGAGCCGACCTCAGCGCTCGACCCCGAGATCGTGGGCGAGGTGCTCGAGGTCATGCGCAAGCTCGCGGCCGACGGCATGACCATGGTCGTCGTCACGCACGAGATGGCCTTTGCCCGCACGGTGTCCGACCGCGTGGTCTTTATGGACAAGGGCGTGGTGCTCGAGGATGCCGCGCCGGCCGAGCTCTTCGGCAACCCCAAACACCAGCGCACTCGTGAGTTCCTCTCTCGCTATCTCGAGGACAAATAACCGACCGCAAACGCTTACGTTGCAGGGCCGCTCCCGTGGGGCGGCCTTTGTCGTCACAATCGAAAGGATGTCATGGCCGAGGTTTGGCGCTTCTTTGCGCATGAGGACGATTTTGCCGATATAGACGAGGCCGGCGCGTGCGAGCGCTTGGGCCGCGTGCTGTCGTTTCCGACCATTTCGAGCATGGATGCCGAGGCGGTGGATTGGCAGCCCTTCGGCGACCTGCGCGCGTATATGCAGCAGGCCTGGCCGCACGTATTTGCGGCGGGCGAGGTCGAGCTTGTCGGCCGTTCGCTGTTGGTGACGCTTGGCGGTTCCGACTCCGCCCTCAAACCCGTCATGCTCATGGGCCACATGGACGTGGTCCCCGTGGTGCCGGGTACCGAGGCCGACTGGACGCACGCCCCCTTTAGCGGACAGGTGGACGACACCTACATTTGGGGTCGCGGTGCTATCGACATGAAGGATCAGGTCGCAGGCATTCTCGAGGCGGTTGAGTATGCGTTGGCGCACGGCTGGGAGCACAAGCGTTCGCTGTTGCTCGCCTTTGGCCAGGACGAGGAAACCACGCAGTACGGCGCTGGAGCTATCGGCCGCGTGCTCGAGGAGCGCGGTGTTGAACTTGAATATCTGATCGACGAGGGTGACTACCGTATTGTTTCGGCTGCCGAGTACAACGCGGGCGAGGGTTGGCTCATGCACGCCGACCTGGCTGAGAAGGGTTATGCCGACATTGTGCTCAAGACAAAGAGCGCGGGTGGGCATTCTTCCAACCCCTACGGCGGCACGTCGCTCGAGGTGTTGAGCCGTGCCATCACCGCAATCTGCGATATCGAGTGGCCGACGCGCGTCACGGACCTGCTTGCCGCACAGCTCGTCGAGCTGGAGCTCTACACGGCCGACGAGATTGCTTCCAACAAGGACGCCATCGTGCGCGAGTGCCTCGCCAGCAAGAAGCTCTATCCGCTCGTGACCACCACCTGTGCACCGACCCAAATCGAGGGCGGTAGCACCGGTGCTAACGTGATGCCGCAGGATATGTGGGCCAATATCAATTTCCGCATGCTCGAGGGCACGAGTGTGGCCGATGTCGTGGCCTGCTGCCGCGTCGCCGTTGCCGAGGCGGGGCTCGCCGACCGTGTCGAGATCGAGCTCGGTCCTGGCAGCTCCGAACCCTCGCCGTCTCCGCGCATCGGCGGACCGGGACTCGAGACCGTCCGCGCCATCGCCGCCCGCTATTTCCGTGATCCAGAGGGGACGGAGGAAAACGGATCATCAGCGGCGGGCGGAGCTCCTATCGGTATCGTTCCCTCGACCGTGATTGGCGCGACCGATGCTGCCAACTACCAGCGCATTTGCCCCGAGTGCATTCGCTTCTCGGCCTTTGTGGTAGACGATGACGAGTGCGAGCGCGGTGTCCACGGCACCAACGAGCGCATCACCCGCCGCGCCTACCTCCAGGGCGTACGCTTTTTCATCGCTCTGCTTCAAACGCTCTAGAATGTGACAAAGCGACAGTCCCTTTGTTAGCCGTTGGACGTTCTTAAACGACTAGTCGTTAATGAACGTCCATTACAGTCGAAATTGTCAGCCCGGGCCCGTCTCGGGCTACGATTGAGGCGCGCCCAGAACGGGCCGCCGACCGGGCGCCCGCGCACGGCCGAACGTCCCTGCCCCCGAGAGGGCCTGTTGGGTGCTGCCGGCGCGGGACGCGCCGCCCCCGACGGCTGATAGGAAAGTGCCGGGCAGAGGCCGCGGCTGGTAATGTGAGTGCCGAGGGGGAGGCCATCCGGTCGAACGACTACCGGAAGGATACCACCGTGAAAGCGCCATCGACCAGGCCGGGGGCCGTGCTCGGCCTGGACGTCGGCAAGTCCTCCCACTGGGCCTGCCTTATCGACCGCGGCGGGGAGGTGCTGGCCAGCGCCCCCGTCCGCAACCGGGAGG
>NZ_QSPN01000008.1:108025-108579 GCF_003436455.1 Collinsella sp. TM05-37
ATCCGGTCGAACGACTACCGGAAGGATACCACCGTGAAAGCGCCATCGACCAGGCCGGGGGCCGTGCTCGGCCTGGACGTCGGCAAGTCCTCCCACTGGGCCTGCCTTATCGACCGCGGCGGGGAGGTGCTGGCCAGCGCCCCCGTCCGCAACCGGGAGGGCGCTCTAGACGCGCTGTTCTCCTCCGCGCCCGCCGGCACGCTCGTCGTGGTCGACCAGTTCCGCAACATAGGGTCCCTCGCCGTGCGGCGCGCCCGCGCCGCGGGGCTGGCGGTCGCCTACCTTCCCGGCCTCGCCGCCAGCCGCGCCGCCGGGCTGTTCGCCGGCGAGGCCAAGACCGACGAGCGCGACGCCGAGGTGATCGCGCGGACCGCCCTGGGCGTGCCGGACTCCCTGTCGGGGGTCCCGGGCCGCGGCGAGGCCCTCGAGGCCGCCCGCGCCCTCTCCTCCCAGCGCGACCACGTCGTGGCCTGCGCGACCAGGGACAAGAACCGCCTGCGCGCGGTTCTGCTCGAGTCCTGCCCGGCCCTCGAGGCCGCGGTCGACCTGTCGGA
>NZ_QSPN01000009.1:0-97337 GCF_003436455.1 Collinsella sp. TM05-37
GGCACGTGCAGACCTTTCGTCATGGCCTCCTACCTTTCTTTCGGGCCTTTCGGCCGAATCTCTCAGCACCCTTCCGTAACGGGTGCTGCTTGCTGACAGCTCTAGTTATATCCAAATATCACCCGCAATTCCACCTCGCCCCCGAACGGTCAACAAAGTTCGATGAACGGTATATCGAATATGATTCCCCCATAATGCACTTCGGCGTTCTAAAGTAGCTTTTCTAAGGTAAATGCTCTTTTTTCTTAAAAATCATTCGCAATCACAACTCCAATCTTTCGATTAAGAATTGCATATCTAAAACGGTTTTATGTATATAAATGACGCTTGTTCGTGTTTCTGTCTGTATTCGATGATATTCAGCTACCTATCATTCTTATTCACACATACTCACCAGTTGAGTGAGGATATAGACCGTTTTTCACAACGCGAAGGGCGTCAGCTCTATGGCTTGTCAGCGTAAGAAGTAGGTAAAGATACCGTTCACGCGATACGTCCGTGCCATAGGTCGACTAAATTGAGACAATAGTGAATAGTGTTAGGCAACCGTCCCCCACGGGGACTGAACGGACAGATGCATATGCCGAGCAAAATCGAAAAAAAGCAAGCCGCTGCAAAGCTGCGTAAGCCGCCGCGCGACTTCTCGTACACGCAGAACCGAGAGCTCAGCTGGCTGCGCTTTGACAACCGTGTGCTTGACGAAGCCTTCGACGAGACCGTTCCGCTGTTCGAGCGGCTAAAGTTCGTGTCGATTTTCGAGTCTAACCTCGATGAGTTTCTCATGGTGCGCGTGGGCGGCCTGTCCGATCTGGCAGAGCTCAAAAAACAGCCTGTCGACAACAAGAGCAATATGACCGCCTCCGAACAGGTCGATGCTGTCATGGCCGAAATGCCCGGGCTCCTTACCCGATGGGAGTCCATCTTTAAGAGCATCGAGGGCAAGCTCGACACCCTGGGCGTTCACCGCGCCCGCATCGATTCGCTTACGCCCGAGGAGCGCACCTTTGTAACCCGTTACTTCCAGGCCTACGTGTCGCCGGTCATCTCACCGCTGGTGATTGACCCGCGCCACCCCTTCCCCAACCTGCGCAACGGCGCACTCTACCTGGCCTGCGGCCTGGACGGCGTCACCGACGAGGAGAGTCTGCTGGGCCTTATCGAGATTCCCACCTCGATGAACCGCGTGGTCGAGGTCCCCTCGTCCACCGGCACCTACTCCTACATCTTGCTCGAGGACGTCATCCTCGCCTGCCTGGACAGCTGCTTTGGCTCCTATAAGCCGCTCGACCGCGCGCTCATCCGCGTCACCCGCAACGCCGACATCGACCCGGACGGCGAGGGCGTCGAGGAGGAAGAGGATTACCGTCAGCACATGAAGCGCATCCTCAAGAAACGCTTGCGCCTGCAGCCGGTGGTGCTCGCGGTCTCGGGGTCGCTCGAGAAGGCGACGCTCAAGACCATCCGCAAGGCGCTCGAGCTTTCGCGCCGCTCTGTCTTTACCTGCGATATCCCGCTCGACCTGGGCTACGTCTTTGGCATTGAGGGCAAGATTCCCGAGCACCTGCGCAACGAGCTGCTCTTTACGCCGTTTAAGCCGCAGCCCAACCCCACCATCGATATGACCCGCTCCATCCGCGAGCAGGTACTTCAGCACGACAAGCTGCTCTTTTATCCCTATGAGGCCATGAACCCCTTCCTGGATCTGGTGCACGAGGCCGCCTACGACCCCGAGTGCATCTCACTGCGCATCACGCTCTACCGCGTGGCCAAGCAGAGCCGCCTGTGCGAGTCGCTGATCGATGCCGCCGAGAACGGCAAAGAGGTCACGGTGCTCATGGAGCTCCGCGCGCGCTTTGACGAGCAGAACAACATCGAGTGGGCCGAGCGCTTGGAAGAGGCCGGCTGCACCGTCATCTACGGCTCCGAGGGCTTTAAGTGCCACTCCAAGATCTGCCAGCTCACCTATCGCGAGGGCATGGCGCTAACGCGCTTGACGCTGCTGGGCACCGGCAACTTTAACGAGAAGACGGCCAAACTCTACAGCGACTTTATGCTCATGACCGCTCACCCCGGCATCGGCGAGGACGCCAACCTGTTCTTCCGCAACCTGTCGCTGGGCAACCTGCGCGGCGATTACCGCTTCCTGGGTGTGGCGCCCGTCGGACTGAAACCGCTCATCATGCGCGGGCTTGACCGCGAGATCCAGCGCGCCCTCGCCGGCGAGCCCGCCCGCGTGTTTTTTAAACTCAACTCGCTCACCGACCGCGAGGTCATCGACAAGATCGCCGAGGCATCGTGCGCAGGAGTCCGCGTGGACATGATCATCCGCGGCATCTCGTGCCTCAAGCCGGGCGTTCCTGGCAAGACCGAGAACGTGCATGTCCGTTCTATCGTCGGACGCTTTTTGGAGCATGCGCGCGTTTACGCCTTTGGCGTGGACTCGGACATGATCTATCTGAGCTCGGCCGACATGATGACACGCAACACCGAGCACCGCGTGGAGATCGCCTTCCCCGTGCTCGACCCCACCTGCCGCGCCCTGGTGCACGAGTACATGAGCATGCAGCTGCGCGACAACGTGAAGGCCCGCAGCCTCACGAGCGACGGCACCTGGGTCCCCGTGGAGCGCGCAGAGGGTGAGAAACCCTTCAACTCGCAGGAAGCCCTGCTGGAGCGTGCCTACCGCAACGCCGAGGCCGCGCCCGAGCCCGTCATTGAGGCAAAGCCCGCCCCTGCTCCTAAGCCGCAGCCGGCCACACCCGAGGTTCAGAAGGTCCAGGCGACCGTCATTGAGCCCGAGCCCGCACCTGCACCTCAGCCCGAGCCGCAGGCAGCTAAGCCCGCACCCGAGACGAGCGCCCGTCGCGATAAGCCCGCCGGCAAGACCAAGGCCATCGAGCGCCATCGCCCCGGTCGTGTGCGCATGGGCCTGGGCCTGATCGGCCTGGGTCTTAAGACGCTCATTACCGGCAAGACGAAATAGTCGTTTGTAGAAGCAGTTTGTAGAAGCGCCCCGCATTTGAGGAAAGCCTCGGATGCGGGGCGCTTTTCCCTGCTACCATGGTGCGAGCAACAACACGAATGACAGGCAGGGATATGAAGCTCACTATAGAATCGATGACCTACGGCGCCGACGGGCTGGCGCACGCCGACAACGGCAAGGCCGTCTTTGTGCAGGGCGCCGTGGCAGGCGACACCGTCGAGGCCGAGGTCGTACAGGACGGCAAGTCGTTCATGCGCGCCCGCACGACCGAGATTCTGGAGCCGAGCCCCGATCGCATTCAGCCCCCCTGCCCCTTCGTTGGCATCTGCGGCGGTTGTTCGTGGGGCAATCTCTCACGCACGGCACAGCTCGCCGCCAAGGAGCAAAACCTGCGCTCCACGCTCGAGCGCATCGGCAAGTTCGCTCCTGAGCAGGTCGATGAGTTGGTACAGCCCATCTGCCACACCAAGGACGACTGGGGCTACCGCAATAAAATCGAGCTCGAACCGACCGTCGTCAACGGTCGCGTGCGCCTTGGCATGCACGGTGTCGACCCCAGCAAAATCGTGACCGTCGATGCGTGCCCGCTGTTCGATAAGCGCTTCCCGAAGGCGCTCAAATCGGTCGTCGGCGCACTCAACTATCTAAGCGGCAGCCATGACTTGGGACTCGAACGCGTGGGCATTCGTGCATCGCGCCGTACCAAGGCACTCGAGGTCGCACTCTGGACGCCTACAGGCTCTTTTCCGCGCTCGCAGGTCTCCCGCGTGCTGGCGGACGCCGCTCATCCCACGAGCATCGTGCGCGTGATGAGCAAGGGCGAAAAGAAGGCCCGCCGTGTCTCCAAGGTCGAAATGCTCGCCGGAGAGGGCTCATGGACCGAGAATATCGCCGAGGGTCAGATGCGCTTGTCCGCCCCGTCTTTTTTCCAGGTCAACACCAAGGGTGCTGAGATTTTGATCGAGCTTGTCATGGAAGCGCTCGACCCGCAAGAAGACGAGCTTGCCGTGGACCTGTACTGCGGCGCCGGAACCTTTACCCTGCCGCTCGCCCGCCGCTGCGACTTCGTCGCCGCCGTCGAGGCCTACGGCCCGGCCGTGCGCGACCTGCGCCGTAACCTGGAGATCAACAAGCTTGATAACGTCGACGTCATTGGCGGAGACGCGGTGCGCGAGTTCCCCGACCAGGATGCCGACGTCTTGGTGGTCGACCCGCCGCGCGCAGGCCTCGCCCCCGAGGCGATCGACCTTATCGCCAGCACGAGTGCTCGCGATGTCGCCTACGTGAGCTGCGACCCGGCCACCCTGGCGCGCGATCTCAAACGCTTTGTCGAAGAAGGCACCTTCTCCCCCGTCAAGATCACGCCAGTCGACCTGTTCCCGCAAACCTTCCACTGCGAGACCGTCGTCCACCTTAGGCGCAACTAGTCACTCAATCATTGCTCAGATAAATCATTGAGAAATCGAGCGTGGCAAGCGGAGGTCTTCGGGGTATAAGACGGCTAATTGTATGCCGCCTATGAAAGGAACCCTCATGCCCAGCGTTGCCGTTCTCGCCGCCGATGGCTTTGAAACTATTGAATGCTTGACCATGGTCGATGTCATGCGTCGCGGCGGTGTGCGTGCCACGCTCGTCTCGATTATGCCCACACGTGAGGTCGTAAGCTCGCTGCAGATCCCCGTGACCTGCGATGCGCTCTTTGATGAGATCAACTTTGACGAGTACGACTGCGTCGTGCTGCCCGGCGGCTTGCCCGGTGCCACCAACCTGCGTGCCGATCAGCGCGTCTGCGACGTGGTCTGCGAGTTCGCCGCGACCAAGCACGTTGCCGCCATCTGCGCCGCCCCGTTTATCCTGGGCGAGCTCGACCTACTCGAGGGGCGCCACGCCACGTGCTTCCCTGGCTTTGAGAAAAGCTTCCCCGAAGGCGCCTATACCGGCGAGAAGGTTACGCAAGACGGCAACATCATCACCGCCAGCGGCATGGCCCAGTCGCTCCCCTTTGCGCTTGAGCTGCTGCGCACGCTCGCCGGCGACAAGGCCGTCGAGAAGGTCGCCGAGGGCATTCAGCTATGATTTTGGCTTCGCAATCACCGCGCCGCATCGAGTTGATGCGCGAGGCGGGCTATGACATTCGCGTGATTCCCGCAGATATCGACGAAACGCCTTTTGATGGCGAAGCTCCGCTTACACTCGTCGAGCGCTTGGCGCGTGCCAAAGCCGCCGCCGTTGCCGCCGAGCATGCCGAGCCCAACGAACTGACCGTCGCGGCCGATACTATTGTCACCTTTGACGGCCAAATTTTGGGCAAGCCGGCAGACGGGGACGAGGCGCGCACCATGCTCCGCGAGCTTTCGGGCCGCACGCACCAGGTCGCAACCGGCGTCTGCATCGTTAAAGCCGGCGACGCTACAGCTCCGCATGCCGCCGAGAGCCTGTCGTTTGTCGATGTGACCGACGTGACGTTCTATGAGCTTACCGAAGAGCAGATCGAGCGCTATGTTGCCTCCGGCGAACCCATGGACAAGGCCGGGGCCTACGGCATCCAAGGCACAGGCGGCCGCATGCTTGTGCACGATATTTCGGGTGACTTCTACAACGTGGTGGGCTTGCCCATCGCTCGCGTCGCACGCGCGATTCAAAAACTCTCGTAATTGCATCTGGCGCTGGGTATCCCCCAGCGCCTACAATTTTGCCGTACCGTACGGATCCCGACCGGGCATAAGGCCCGGCGGAAAACCGATAGGAGAAAACATGGACACACTGCTCGAAGCCATCGATGTTTGCAATGTCGATGGCTTTTGCTATGGCAACTATACCGACGAGAAGGCCGGCACCGGCTGCACCGTAATCGTAGCGCCCGAGGGCGCCACCGGCGGTGTCGACGTTCGCGGCGGCGCCCCCGCTTCGCGCGAGACCGACCTGCTGCGTCCCGAGAACACCGTCGACAAGGTCCACGCCGTCTGCCTTTCGGGCGGATCGGCCTTTGGTCTGGAGGCCGCAAGCGGCGTGGCCCGCGAGCTCGAGAGCCGCGGCATCGGCCTGCCCGTCGGTCCCACACAGGTGCCCATCGTGTGCTCCAGCTGCATCTTCGACCTTGCCTTTGGCGACCCCACGGTGCGTCCCGACATCGAGGCCGGTATCGCTGCCGTGCGTGAGGCACTGGACCACACCCCTGCCTCGCTCGAGCAGGGCAACGTGGGCGCCGGCACCGGCGCCACCGTAGGTAAGCTCATGGGATCTGCCACCTGCATGAAGGCCGGCCTTGGAGCCGCCGCCGTGGCGCTCGGCCCCGTCAAGGTGGGCGCCGTGGTCTCAGTCAATGCCTGTGGCAACGTTGTCGACCCCTTCACCGGCGAGTGGGTCGCCGGTATGCGCGCCGCAGCCGATAGCGACCAGATCGTCGACATGGAACTCGCAGCCTTTGCCGCCGCCGGATCCATGCAGATGCCGCTCGACCGCACCAACACCACCATCAGCTGCATCGTCACCAACGTGGAACTCACTAAGGCACAAGCCACCAAGGTCTCTCAGATGGCCGCAGACGCCTACGCACACGCCATCCGTCCCACGCACACTACCAACGATGGCGACACCATCTACACCCTCGCCAGCGGCAAACTGGGCGCCCAGGCAAGCGCCGTCGTTCCCCTAGACCTGCTGGGCATGCTCGCCGTAAGGGCCCTGCAAACCGCCATCGTAAACGGAGCCAAAAACGCCAAAACCTCCCACGGCATCCCCGGCGCCGCGAGGTAATCTCACTCGTCCGTCGGTCGGAGGCGGGCGGGCATTACGTTTGCTGCTCTACAGTCCTATGCAAGACGAAGGCCACATTAAGTGGCCTTCTTTGCATGCGGAACTCGCGACAAACGTAATGCCCGCCCGCCTCCGACCGACTTCCAACCTTATTCTTTTCAGCCCAGGCCCCTGTGTACCGCGCGCCGAAGATCTTCAAATTCAAATAACCTGACAATCGATTCTTATAGCAGAGGCCCCTTGGCCTTTAGTTTGATACAAGTTCCGCACGAGCCGGAAAGCACTTAATGTGCTTTCCGTGCGAGCAGGACTGTTCGCAGTAGCAAACTAAAGGCCAAGGGGCCCAGTCAACCTATCAGCAGCGATTACTCAGCAGCTAGTTGAATTTGAAGATCTTTGAGGCAAGACGGTATAGGCCGAGTGTGGTTTTGTCTCCGGCCCGTCCATGCAGGTTGGTGAAGAATCCGACCACGCCGTAGCGGGCGCGACGATACATGCGCTCGTCGTACTCCTTCAAGTCCTTCCACAGCGTCTTCAGGCGCTCATCGGCACAATCCTCGTCGGAAAGCTTGGTGAGCACCGAGCAGATCGCCATCATCATGGTGAAGTAGCCCATCATGTACGAACGCAGACGCGACGACTCGACATCGCTGTACAGGTGGTACGACTCCATCATGATACGCGTAACACGGAACTGCTGGTCCAGACGCTTGACCATCGTGGCCTCGTTGACACTCTGGCCCTCGCGACCGATAAAGTAGCGATAGAGGTCGATGTCGGCGTAGTACATGGTCTTGCAACGCGGCAGCGGCACGTAGGCGTAGATGTTGTCCACATAGAACGTGTGCGGTGGCATGGGCAGGTTGGACTCGCGCAGCACATCTGTGCGATAGCACAGGCTGTGCATGAGCAGATTCTGGTCCAAACGGAAATGGCCGATCTGGTCCCAGGTAAAGATCTTTTTTCGCGGCAGGGCAAACTTGTAACCAATAGCCGTATGCGTACCCTCGTAAACCTTCTCGTACACGTAGTTCGAGATAAACAGGTCAACGCGCTGGTCGCGCTCTTCAAAGCCGCGCAGAATCGACAGCATGGTCGAAAGGGCAGCGCCGTCAAGCCAGTCGTCCGAGTCGACAGCCTTGTAGTAGGTGCCCTGCGCCTCGCGCAGACCCGAAAGGACGGCAATACCGTGGCCGCCATTCTCCTGGTGCACCGCGCGGATGATTCCAGGATAACGGGCCTCCCACTCGTCGGCCTTGGCGGCCGTCTCGTCCTTGGAGCCGTCGTCCACCACGACAATCTCGATATCGGTGGCGTAATTGCTCCCCTCCAAGATGGAGGTGATGCAATGGTCCATGTCCTTGGCGGCGTTATACGAGGGAATACCGAATGTTATGACTTTATGCATGGCAGGCGATAATCTCATCCGAAAGATCGAGGGCGGAATTGGTCACGGCATCCATATCGTAGTAACGATACTCGGCCAGACGACCCACCGGGTGGAAGTTTGTCAGGTTCTGGACGCGCTCAAGATAGCGCTCATAGAGCTCACGGTTCTCGGGCTCAAGAATGGCGTAATACGGCGTCTCGCCCGAGCCGGGCGTATAGGCCTTGGAGTACTCCTTCATGATGGTGGTCTTGCCGGGCAGGACCTGACCAGTCATGTTCTTGAACTCGGTAATGCGCGTGTAGTCCTCACTCGTGGTGTAGTTGACGGTACCCACGGGCTGGAACTGATCCATATCGAGCGTCTCGAACTTCATATCGAGCGTACGGTACGGAAGAGCGCCCAGATCAAGGCCAAACAGCTCATCGAGCGGACCGGTATAGACGATCTCGCCGCCGTAGACCTTGCCACCGATCTTGACGGTGGTCTCGTCGATCTCAAAGAGATCGCGGGCGTCCACGTCGCAGAACACGTCGATCAGGTCGTGGTCGAGCATATGCTCGAACAGCGCCGTGTAGCCGTCCTGCGGCATACCCTGGAAGGGAGCCTGCGGGAAATAGCGGTCATCGTCGCCCACAAAGACGGGAACGCGGCCGGTGATCGAGGGATCGATCTGGTCGGGCGTCTGGCCCCACTGCTTCATGGTGTAATGCAAAAAGACGTTCTCGTAGACGTAATCGGCGACCTCGGCCAAGTCGGGGTCGTTCTTCTTACGCAGCTCCATAATGGGCACTTTGACATCCTTGCCAAAGGTCTCCACGAGCTTCTGATACAGCTCCTCGCCGCGCTCATCACCAAAGGCGAGCTTGAGACTCGCATGGTTGAAGGGCACGGGCATAAGGGTACCGTTGATGTTGGCGAGCACCTTGTGCTGATAATCCGTCCACTTGGTAAAGCGCGACAGGAAATTGTGCACGCGCTCGTTAAAGGTGTGATAGATATGCGGACCGTACTCGTGGATCAGGATTCCGGCCTCGTCAGTGCAGTCATAGGCATTGCCCGCAATGTGGCTACGGCGCTCCAAAACGGCAACACGATAGCCGATGGTCTCGGCAAGACGGCGGGCGCAAACGGCACCGGCATATCCAGCACCGACGACAATCATGTCGTACGCGCCAGCGTTAAAGCCTTCAGGCAGGCCTGAGGTAATCTGCATCGATACTCCTTGTCAAAAGCCACGGGCTCGTTAGCTGGGCTTTTCTCGAACATTCTTCGAGACATATTTATCAGAGTGATTATAGCGCTAATGCGTCCTATAATGAGCTTGCCACACAAGGAAAGCTCAAGCACCGCGGCGTACAAATTTGAAAGGTAAACCCGCTAGCAGCGGGTTTATTCGTGAACAGCCGGGCGCCTGGAGCTTAGTGAAACGCTTGTAAGGAGTAACATGAGCGATTTCCTTAACCGTATGAAGTCTGCCGCCAAGGCCGACCTTAAGACGATCGTCCTGCCCGAGGGCGAGGATCCGCGCACCATCGTCGCGGCCACCAAGATCATCGAGGAGGGCCTGGCAAAACTCGTCATCCTGGGCAACCCCGACGAGATCAACGTTCCCGGCGCCACCGTCATCGATCCGCGCAATGCCGAGAAGCACGAGGAGTACGCGCAGAAGTTTGCCGAGCTCCGCGCCAAGAAGGGCGTCACCATCGAGCAGGCTCGCGCCCAGGTGATGGACGCCACCTACTTTGGCACCATGATGGTCAAGATGGGTGACGCCGACGGCCTGGTCTCCGGCGCCTGCCACTCCACCGCCGACACCCTGCGCCCCGCGCTGCAGATCCTTAAGACCGCCCCGGGTACCAAGCTGGTCTCGGCCTTCTTCGTGATGTGCACCGACACCCCGCAGTTCGGCACCGACGGTACGCTAATCTTCGCCGACTGCGGCCTCAACATCAACCCGTCCTCCGACGAGCTATCCGAGATCGCCATCGCCTCCGCTCACTCCTGGTCCACCTTTATGGGCAGCGTCGAGCCGCACGTGGCCATGCTCTCCTACTCCACCATGGGCTCCGCCGGCGGCGAGGTCGCCAAGAAGGTCCAGGAGGCCGTTAAGTTCTGCAAGGAGAAGGCTCCCGAGCTCGCCATCGATGGCGACCTGCAGCTCGACGCCGCCATCGTTCCCACCGTCGCCCAGCTCAAGGCCCCCGGCTCCTCCGTTGCCGGCAAGGCCAACGTGCTTGTGTTCCCCGATCTCGAGGCCGGCAACATCGGCTACAAGCTGGTCCAGCGCTTCGCCGGCGCCGACGCTTACGGCCCCATCCTGCAGGGCATCGCCAAGCCGGTTAACGACCTTTCGCGCGGCTGCTCTGCCGACGACATCGTGGGTGTCGTAGCCATCACCGCCGTCCAGGCTCAGATGGCTGAGTAGCGGACGCACTCGCCCGAAGGCCGTACGGGCTAACCCCTGAAAACGTCCTCGACCAATGAAACGCCCCCGTTCTGCTCCTTCGGAGCTACGAACGGGGGCGTTTCTGGTCTGCGGAATGTTTTCAGGGGTTAGCCCGTACGGCCTTCTACTGCTACGAAGCATTCAGAGCATCTGGAGTGGACGGCGGCTTGGCTACGAGCTGGGGCTGAGGATCTGAATGGATGGGTGTCGTTGCTGGGAGCGCAGACGTTACTGGTGATGATCACTTTGGGACTGGAATTTCCGCCTGCTAGCAAAAAGGCCTCCTGAGCTGCTGCTCAGGAGGCCTTTCGTTCAATCGCAAGCGAACGCACTAGTTATTCGCGGTCAGACGCTCGACGTCGTGGGCGATCATGTATTCCTCGTCGGTGGGGATGACCATGACCGTGACGGCGGAACCGGCGGCGCTGATGACCTGCGGACCGTTGCCCACGGCCTCGCGGTTCTTGTTGTTGTCGATGCGCACGCCCAGCCACTCGAAGCAGTCGCAGAAGGCCTTGCGGATCGACCAGTCATTCTCGCCGATGCCGGCGGTAAAGGTAATGGTGTCCACGCCCGCCATGGAAGCGATCATGGAGCCGGCCTGCTGCATGGCCTTGTAGGCGAACATATCGAAGGCGAGCAGGCAGCGCTCGTCGCCCTCGGAGGCGCGCGTACGGATGTCACGGGCGTCGTTGGAGATGCCCGAGATGGCAAGCAGACCAGACTGCTTGTTCATCATGTCATCGACTTCCTGGTAGCTGTAGCCGCCCTCGCGCTGCAGGTAGCACACGGTAGCCGGGTCAATGGAACCACAACGGGTGCCCATCATCAGGCCGTCGAGCGGCGTGAGGCCCATCGTGGTATCGCGGCATACACCGTCCTCGATGGCGGCAAGCGAGGCGCCGTTGCCCAAATGGCACGAGAGCAGGCGGTGGCAGCGCGAGCCCAGGATCTCCTTGGCCATCATCCACTCATAGCGGTGACTCGTGCCGTGGGCACCGTACTTGCGCACGTGGTACTTGTCGCACACGTCCTTGGGCAGTGCGTAGGTGTAGGCAACCTCGGGCATGGTCATGTGGAACGAGGTGTCGAAGACGGCCACGTTGGGCAGCTCCGGATACTTCTCGCGGCAATATTCGATTGCCGCGGCCTCGCCGTAATTGTGCAGCGGGGCGAGCGGAGCAACCTCGAGGATCTTAGCCATGACCTCATCGTCGACGACCGCGGAATCATCGAAGTGCCAGCCACCCTGAACGATACGGTGGCCGATGCCATCGATCGTAAAGTCGGTCTTCTCGAGCTCCTCGAGCACGCGCGCAATGGCGCAGCGATGATCGGGAAAAGGAATCTCCTCGGTCTGCTTGGCACCACCGTTCTCGGAGTGGCCAAAGATGCCCATGTCCGAGCCGATACGCTCGCAGTTGCCCTTGGCGAAAACCTCGCGGGTATCGGTATCCAAAAGCTGATATTTAAGGCTCGAGCTGCCGGCGTTGACAACAAGTACGTTCATGAGACTCCTTTGCAGTGCGATACGGTCGGCGCAGACCCCTTAAGGCGGCCGCATGTTAATAAGAAGTTATCACAACTTGATAAATAGCTATCAGGCATATCGCTCAACGAGACAGAAGAGGGGCTGAACGGCGCTCGGTCGTCCAGCCCCTCCCCTCTTGCAATTACTTGCCGTTGACGATGCGCTCGACGTCGGAAGCGATCATGAACTCCTCGTCCGTAGGGATGACGAAGATCTTGACCTTGGAATCCTTGGCGGACAGGCACCAAGCGCCGTCGCCGCGCAGAGCGTTGCGGGCATGGTCCATCTTGACGCCCATAAAGGCCAGACGGTCGGCCACGCCAGCGCGGACGGCCGGAGCGTGCTCGCCGATGCCGGCGGTAAAGACCAGGGTGTCCATGCCGCACATGGAGGTGGCCATCTCGGCGGCCTTGGCGGCAATCTTGTAGACGAACATATCGAAGGCGAGCTGGGCCTCGGGGTCACCGGCGGCGGCGAGCTCCTCGACATTGCGGCAGTCGTTGGTCTTGCCGCCGGTCACAGCCAAAAGGCCGGACTTCTTGTTCATCATCTCGTCGACCTCGTCGAAGGTGTAGCCGCCCTCGCGCTGCAGGTAGCACACGGTAGCCGGGTCGATGGAGCCGCAGCGGGTGCCCATCATAACGCCGTCGAGCGGCGTCAAGCCCATGGTGGTGTCCATGCACTTGCCGTCCTCGATGGCGCACAGGGAGGCACCGGAACCGATGTGGCACACGACGACCTTGCGGGCCTCGCCGTTGGTCATCTCGGCGACCTTCTTGGAGATGTAACGGTAGCTGGTGCCGTGGGCGCCGTACTTACGGATGTGCAGCTTGTCGCAGACGTCCTTGGGCAGGGCGTAAGTCTTGGCGACCTCGGGCATGTTGAAGTGGAAAGCGGTGTCGTAAACCGTGACGTTGGGCAGGTCGGGATACTGCTCCAGGCAGTACTCGATAACGTTGGCCTCGGGGTTATTGTGCAGCGGGGCGAGCGGAGCGACCTCGCGGATCTTGGCGAGGACATCCTCGTCGACGAGGGAGGAATCGCCAAAGTACCAACCGCCCTGAACGATACGGTGGCCGATGCCCTCAATCTTGACGCCGTTGGCCTCGAGGTCCTTCAGGACAACCTCGATGGCGACCTTGTGGTCGGGGAACTCGATGTTCTCGGTCACCTTCTTGGAGCCGTTGGCAGCATGGGTGAAAGTGCCGCCGGTAAAGCAGACGCGCTCGCAGGAGCCCTTTGCGGACACCTTATGGGACTTGGTATCGATGACCTGATACTTAAGGGTCGAAGATCCTGCGTTGACGACCAGAACGTTCATGTGTCTCCCTACTAACAGGCGGTGTGGCGCCGCCAGGTTACATACGCTTCAATAATAAACCCAAACGCCCTCGCGCTCGGGTTTATTGCGTTGATATATAAGTTATCGGTGCCTAAATACTCATGTCCTCTGGCTTGTAAGACGAAATAACGCGGGGATATACACAAGGGAAGAAATCCCGAGCGCGACAAGCAATATGACTCGAATGCCCGCGATGCCGCTCAACGCAGCGTTGAACAGATAGAAAAGGATGGCACCCACCGCCACCATCTGGCTTTGAACCGAAATCAGTGAACAGCGCATCGAAGGATCGGCTGCTTTTTGAAAAATTGAGTATTTAATTGGAGCAAATAACGAGTACGCGACCGTCTGCAGCACATAGAACACGGGCAGCAAATAAACCGGAGTTAAGGGAATCAAAAACAGAGCTGTCAGGAAAAGACGCACGATGCCGCAAATACGCGCAAAGCGGCCCTTGTCGACATGAGCAATCGCACAGGGCACAATAAGTCCCATGGAGGCCGAGGCAAGGAGCTGAACCGCAATGGTCACACCCGAAGCGACGGCATTCATTCCGCGACCCGCAAGCAGCAGTGAGAAAAAGTCTTCCAGGGCGACAAAAGCAAATGCCTGAGAACAGTCCATGATGAACGCTGAACGAAGAATGCCATTACCCGCAATAGCGGCACCGATCATCTTCGGGCTAATCCCATGTTCAGGTGTCGTCGCAGTGCCCCCTCTTCGCATCTCAGGAATGCAGACAACGACAACCAACGTCAACACCATTGCGATGATATCTGCCGAAAGACCAATGAGATATGCACCGACGGACGAAATGAAACCGCCCACGCAAGCGGAGATGGCATAAGAGGCATAGAAAACAAATCGCTCAACGACATTAAGTCTTACGAGCTGGTCCTGAGAGACGCTGTCAATGAAAATCGCTTCTATGGATCCGCTCACACATGCAACGGCAAAACCTTTAAGAGCGAACGCACCGATTAAAAGCAGGGGAGAACGGACGAGAAGCAGGGCGGCGTAGTATCCAAGCATTCCTGCGACGCCAACGAGACCGCTTGTCTTTCGTCCAAACCTATCAGCAATATAGCCAGTGGGAACTTCAAGGATGAACTTGCTCACTTGGTATGCAATCATCATGCTAGAAATCGCCACCATCGAGAATCCGACGAACTCAAGGTAGACAGTTAGAAAAAACAAGATGGTGCTGAAGTTCGACAGAAAAACGAACGTCATATAAAGCAAAACCGTACGGTTTTTCATGCTCCGCCCTCCAAGAGTCAGCAATCTAAATCGGAATCTTGGAAAAGCATGAGGGCAAAGCTGTCAGCTATGTGTTACAAGGCGTCAATAATCACTTGATGCCTCGAAGCCAATTAATCTCACGAAGCAAGATGACGCAATAGGTGCAGAAAAACCGTCTGGTGTCGATCAGTCCAGGAATTTTGCCGATAGCAAAAGTAGATAGGCAAGGTTACATCACGCGAACCTTCAATGGAGCACTCGCTCACTTCCAATACATCTGATGCGAGAGAAGAGCCAGAAAAACTCAATATCAATCCCCCGGCTTGAAGAAACTCAGTCTGCGCCCTGTTTCCGTATTCAACATCACGGAAGCGAAAATTGACGAGCTGGGCTTCGGGACATTGATTGATTGCATTGAGACAGGGTGACAAATTAATGGGAACAGCGAGCCTGCCGCCCAGTAACTCGCGAATGGTCATGGCGCCCACAGATTGATGACCCGCTGGGCATGAAAGAACCTTGAGCTCCTTTTCACCCAAATATTTTGAAGAAAGGACGCTGTCCCGTGGTTCCTCGAATGAGATAGCCGCATCCGAAATGCCAAGCACAAGTGATTCAAAGCATGTAGCCGTTGGCTGATGCCACACATCAAGGTGAATCTGAGGGTGCGAGCGTTCAAACGAGTCATACCAGCTTTCGGCAAAAAGGCGCCCCCGCCCATGAAGGCAGGGGGCGTAAAGACGAAAGTGGCCATCGGGCGAAACGCCGCCGCCCCTCGATTGAACGTACTTTTTGAGATCGTCGACTTGTGCCAGGATCACGCGCGCACGACGCGCAAATTCTCTGCCCGCCGGAGACAAAACAGCCTCCCCCGCCGATCGGTCGAGCAAAACAATCTGATACTCAGATTCCAACTTTTTGATTGCCGACGAAACGGCCTGCGGACTCACATGAACGGCGCGAGCTGCTTTGCGCACGCCGCCATAGTTCGCTACCGCTTGAAGGTATTCGAGTTGAGAAAGCTGCATAGATTACTCCAAAGGCAGCCAAGTCGACGGGCCAAGCGCCCTCAGATGAGGTTCTCGCCCAGGTTTTTGCCGCCGAGGACGTGCATGTGGAAGTGCATGACGGTCTGGCCGGCGTTGACGCCCTTGTTGGAGATGACGCGGAAACCGTCCTCCAGACCCTTGGCCTTGGCGACCTCCTGGATGGCGTGAGCTATGGCGCCCATGGTCTCGGCGGGTACGTTGTCGGCGATGTCGCTGTAGTGCTTCTTAGGGATCACGAGCGTGTGGACCGGCGCCTGCGGGTTGAGGTCATCGAAGGCGATGACCTGGTCGTCCTCATAGACAACGGTCGAGGGGATCTCGTGGTTGGCAATTTTACAGAAGATGCAATCGCACATAGCTGGTTCCTTTCTTACAGACCAAGGTAATTATATTTGGTCGAGATGCTTAGAACGAAAGGTTATCATCGGTGTTGGCGGCCTCGCCGTCGGCGAGCACATCGTTGCCGTCGACGTCCTTAAGGAGCACCGAGACCTTCTGCTCGGCATCGGACAGGCGGGTGCGCAGGCTTTTGAGGAGCTCGACGCCGCGGGTGTAGCTCTCGAGCGACTCCTCAAGCTCCATATCGCCCGACTCCAGGCTGCGGATGATGAGCTCCAGCTCCTGCGAGGCCTGCTTGTACGTAAGCTGCTCGACCGGGGTCTTCTCTGCCATATCTGTTTCCTTTCCTAAGGGTCTATCACTGCGAAACGCGGTCTACTCGACCGTATCGACCGTTGCTGCCACGTTGCCGTCTGCCATGCGCACGCGAATGGCGTCGCCAGGCTTAAAGGTCTTGGCACTCGTAGCCACACCATCATCGCTGTACGCGATGGAATAGCCGCGAGCAAGCACTTTGAGCGGCGACAGGGCATCGAGCGACGCTGCCGCACGGCTCAGGTCGGACGCTGGCTTGCTGAGCATCGTGCGCCCTTGATGCTCTAGGCGGGAACTCGCAAGCGTGAGCGCATGGCGCTTACCATCGAGCCCCGAGGTGCTTGTAATCAGACGCTCGGGCAAGCGCTCAAAGTTGGAGCGGAATGTCCCGACCGAGCGTACTATGGCGCCCGACAGGCGATCGGCAGTCAGTGCAAGCTCCGATTCGCGACGCTCGACCATAAATGTGGGGTCGTTGAGGCACGGGCGACACGCAGCGGCATCGAGCGCATCACCCAAGCGAGCCGTATAGGTATCCCAGGCACGGCGACCGCGCTGATCGAGCATCTCCAGGTCGACCTGGGCCGACCCAATCATCGATGCCATCGCGGCACCCAGACGCTGATGGCGCGCCTCGAGCACATCGGCCAACTCCGTCATAGCCGGCGCCACCGATTCTGCCGCCGCCGTGGGCGTGGAGGCGCGTCGGTCGCTCACCATGTCGCAAATCGAGGTATCGGGCTCATGGCCAATGCCGGTCACCACGGGCACAGGACAAGCCGCCACCGCGCGGGCAAGCCCCTCGTCATTAAAGGTCATGAGGTCCTCAAAGGAGCCGCCGCCGCGCACCAGCAAAATACAGTCGGGCGCCGGCGTAATGGAAGCGGCGCGGCGCAAGCCATCAATGAGCTCGGCCGGCGCACCCTCGCCTTGAACCTTGGCGCCCACGCAGACAAGCTCGACGAGCGGGTTGCGACGGCGCAGCGTACGCTTGACGTCGTCGATTACCGCACCGGAAAGCGAGGTGACGACCGCCACGCGTGAGCAAAACACCGGGATGCGGCGTTTGCGGGACTCGTCCATCAGTCCCTCGCGGCGTAGCTTTTCGGCCAACTGCGCCACCTGTTGACGCAGCAGACCCTCCCCCGCCAGCGAAAACGAGCGAGCGACAAAGCTCATGCGGCCCGTGGCCTTATAGAGATTGAAGCTGCCCTTAAAGCTCACCTGCATGCCGTCACGCAGATCGAAGGTACGCTTGAGATAGGCGCCCTTCCAGATGATGCAGTCGACGGCGGCCGAGTCGTCTTTAATCTGGAAGTAGCAGTGGCCGCTTCGGGCATTGGGACCACGGAAACCCGTGACCTCGCCCAGGACACTCAGCTGCGGAATGGCATCGAGCGCACCGGCGGCGATCTCTACCGCCTGGCTCACGCTGAGCTCCTTACGCTCCTGCTCGTCCGAACCGTCGAACTCGGCGGAAACGGCATTGCCGGTTAGATTCCAGCCTGCCACGCAGCCTCCTTTCGTCATCGTGCACAAGGGCTTCGGCCCTGCGCAAATTCAAGTCCAACACATAGTACAGCGCCGCGAGGACACGAATCCCCGCGGCGCCCAGCGACCCAATTTGTTATCGGTTGGAGTTTCTGTTGTATCGAGCCATAAGATAGAGCAGCTGAATAATCGAGGTGAGCGCCGCAGCCACATAGGTAAGCGCGGCGGCCGTCAGCACCTTCTTGGCACCGTTGACCTGCTGGGAGCTCATACCCGACTGCTCAATATACGCCACGGCGCGCCGACTAGCATCAATCTCGACCGGTAGCGTAACCAGTTGGAACAGCACGCTAAACGAGAAGAAGATCAGTGCGAGGGTCGTGAGTCCCGCGATGTTCATAAACAGGCCCATGAGCAGCACGATGGTCCAAGTGTTCTGGGTAAAGTTGACGACCGGCACGAGGGCGGTGCGTACCTTCATCATGGCATAGCCGCTTTGACGCTGCGCGGCATGGCCTGCCTCGTGACAAGCGACAGCAACGCTTGCGACCGAGCCGCCCGAACGGTTGGAATCCGACAGATACAGGTTATTGTCCTGCGGGTTGTAATGGTCGGTGAGCTCACCGGCGACGCCCTTGATACCCACGGCGTTGCAACCGTTGGCGTCGAGCATGCGGCGAGCGACCGTGGCACCCGTGTCGCCGTCCGAGCGAACCTTGGACCACGTCTTGTACGTCGAATTGATATAGCTCTGCGCAGCAAGGCCAAGCACCGTGCAGACAAGAACAACCAGCAGGTACAGCGGGTCGATGCCAAAGCCATATCCATAGTAATAGGGCATGCGAATTCCTCCAAATCGAGTTACACGTTGGAGGCATTCTACCCACTCGCCCAGCAGGCAAATCAACATCGATGTTTTGGCAATGTCAGCGAAAACGGCCGAGAGCGAGCAAGGTGACGTGAAAGAGAAGCGACGCGTACTTTGGTACGCGAGCGACGATTGAACGTCAGATTGCTCGCTCTCGGCCGTTTGCAGCGTCGAGCTGTTACGCGGTTTGGTAAAACCGCGTAACTATATACCTATAACAACTCAATCTTTCCGTCCTTCACGGTGAGCCCCATATTGCCGGAAAGCAGATCGTCCAGGCGCGAACCCACAAGCTCAAAACGCCAGCCTTCGCGCAGGGGGCTTTGCTCAGGATGCTCGATGTAATCGGCCAGGTCATCGCGCGAGGCAATGACCGAGGTCGCCACCCCCGAGCGCTCGGCAACCAAGCGGATGAGCGCATACATCAGGTCCGTCACGCTCTCCAGCTCCGGCGAGATCTGACGGTGTCCGCGCACCATGAGCGGCAGGCGATCGTGCGGGCAGCTCGCGCCGCGCTTGATGGCCATGAGCGCACCGTCCACGTCGCGCTCCCCCAGCTGGTCGGTACCGCGAATGCTACGGAACTCCTCAACGCGGACGGGATTGCGCTTAACGAGCGCAAGCAGCGTGTCGTCGGACATGACCCACTTGCGCGGGATGTTACGGCGCTCGGCGCGGTCCTCGCGCCAGGCGGCGAGCTCGCGCGCGATACCCAGCTGGTGACGGCTGCACGAATTGATGCGCTTGACCTTGCGGAACGCCTCGTGGCGATCGGCGCGATAGTGCGACTCGTCAGCCAGCGGGCGCAACTCGTCGAGTACCCAGTCCACGCGGCCCAGCTCGCGCAGACGGCTCATCATCTCGGTATAGGCGACGATCAGGTACTTGACGTCATCGATCGCGTACTCAATCTGCTTATCGGTCAGCGGGCGACGCGACCAGTCGGTCAGCGACTCAGTCTTGGGCAGCGAGACGCCGCAAAACGTCTGCACGAGCGCGCCGTAGGAAATCTGCTGGCGCTCGCCTAAAAAGGCGGCGGCCACCTGCGTGTCAAAAATCGGACGCGGCAACACGCCTACGGTATGAAGCATAACTTCCATGTCCTGCGAGCAAGCATGGAACACCTTGGTCACGCTCTCGTCGGCCATGAGTTCGGCCAAGGGAGACAGGTCGTCGATCACCAGCGGATCAACCGCGACGCTCTCGGCAGGAGTGGCAATCTGGACCAGGCACAGGCGCGGATGGAACGTGCGCTCGCGCAAAAACTCGGTATCGACGGCAATCGCGTCAAACTCACGGGCGCGCTGACAAAAGTCGAGTAGAGCCTGATGTGTGGAAATGTACATATCAACCCATCGAATAAGGTTAGGCCCGAAAAACACGGGTAGGATAACGGCATTGTCTTACAACTATACTCGGTTAGTCACAGAACGGGAACGTAAGTATGCGCTGCCTTATCATCCACAACCCGGCATCGGGCCCCAGCTCAGATGAAATCTACGCATTCACGCACGCCCTCGCGCAGGGCGGCGACGAGGTCGTGATGCGTTTTATCGGCGATGGCATGGAACCCGAGGACGCCGTGGCAGACGTGCGCGAGTTTGATCGCGTGGTGATTTCGGGCGGCGACGGCACCGTCTCCAACGTGCTCGACCAGATGCGCGGATGCGGCGTCCCCACGCTCGTCTTCCCCTCCGGCACGGCCTGCCTGTTCTTCAACAACATCGGCAATGCCCCTGAGGCGGCGGCGCTTGCCAAGGCTTGCCGCGCCGGTCGCACGGTCAAAGTGGACATGGGCGAGCTCTTTTGGCTCGACGAGAACGGCAGAGAGAAGCGCCACGGCTTTATCATCATCGCCGGCTCGGGCTTCGACGCCGAGATCATGATGAAGGCCGCTCCCACCAAAAACGACATCGGCGAGATCGCCTACTTCCTCTCCGCTCTCGCCACGCCCAACCCCACGGTGGCGCGCTTTACCATTGAGCACGACGGCATTGTCGAGGAGCTCGACGGCATCTGCTGCATGGCGGGCAATACCTCGGTCATCCAAAACGACATCAACCTGTTCCCCGACTGCCGCATGAACGATGGCATGGTCGATATTGCGGTCATCGAACCCGTGCGCACCGTGCAGCTGCTGCCTACTGTGATCACCGCTGCGCTTGACCCCGCCGGCAAGGTACTCGGGCGCCCGCAGTTCAAGATCATCCAGACCAAGGAAGCCAAGATCACCTGCACCCCGTCGCTGGGCATGCAGTTCGATGGCGAGATTATCTCCAGCAATTCGGGCGTCTTTGGAGCCCGCGCGCTTCCGCAATGCCTCGACCTCATCGTCGACGAATTCTCACCGCTCGGAAAATAGGAGGACCCCATGAACGACAATCCCCTGATCGGCTTTATTGTCATCGTCTTGGCCATGCTCGTCGGTTACGCCATCAACGTGATTCACCGCCGAAAGAAGTAAATCCACATTGGTATGATATTCATCCAGTTATCGCCTCTCCCGCTGTTTATGCATTCGTCAAACAGCGGGGGATTTTCATTTCGGGCATTCCCAGCTACTTTATTCGGCTACAGTAATTACAGGGCGTCTTTATTAAAGTAAAGCTGCAAACTGAGTACGATTAACCGCTCATCGCATATTTCATCACGCTTATCGAGTAAGTTTCTTTCATAGATGAATATTGTTTCCAGTTCGTTACGCTAATGAGGTGTCTTTATTGGCTGAAGCCCTCTGGCGACAGAGGGCTTTCGCACGCTGGGAGGGAAAATGAGGAAAACTCGCCCCGTCAACGCGCTCAAGAAGCTTGGCATAGGCCTTGCATTTGGAGCTGCAACCATCATGTCCATGCCGACCTCTGCACTCGCTTGCACGCAGGTCTACATGGGCAAAAACCTTACGGCCGACGGCAACACGTACTACGGCCGTTCCGAGGACTATGGCCCGCGCTATCTTAAGCACTTTGGCATTGAGCCCTCTCACGGCCCGGGACATACGTACAGCTCGGACGAGTCTTCGTTCATGTACACCTCGACCAAGACCACGTATCGCTACACCTATGTACGCGACCATCCCTCCCAGTGGGACAACCGCTGGGATGCCTACTCTGAAGCAGGCATCAACGAGAAGGGCGTATCCTGCTCCGCCACGCTAAGCACCAGTATGAATGCAGATGCCGAGACAGCAGACCCCCTGACTAAAACCGGCATCGGCGAGTACAACTACGCCAGCGTCATCCTGGGCGAGAGCGCCACGGCCCGCGAGGGCGTCGAGCTCCTCGGCAGCCTGATTGACGAGCAGGGCGTCTGCTCCAACGACCAGATCATCATCGCCGACAACAACGAGACCTGGCTATTTGCCGCGCTTTCCGGTCACCAGTGGATCGGCATGAAGCTCGCCGACGACGTCGCCTCGATCAACCCCAACATCGGCAACCTCAACTACGATGTCGACCTCAACGACCCCGAGAACTGCCTGCACTCCGAGGGCATCGAGTCCATGCCTAAGGAGAAGGGCTTTGCCGAGTACACCGACGGCAAGTTCGACGTCGCCGCAACCTATGGCGAGACCATTCAGAATTCCGGTATGCACCAGTGGACCCGCTACGTCCAGGGCCGTAACTACTTTGGCAACGAGCTCCAGGAGGGCACCGACTACGAGATCGTCAAGGACGAGCGCGAAGAGGCTCGCGCCACGACCGGCGCCTTGGTCCACGAGATGCAGCCGCTGTTCTTCCAGCCCGGAAAGAAAGACTGGACTACCTTTGAGATGATTCGCTCTCTCGGTAACCGTGGCGAGAATACCCCGGGCCTTAACGCCAACACTGACGGTGCCTACGCCATCGGCACCGAGCGCAACACCGAGATTCACGTCTTCCAGGTTCGCAACGGTCTTGATCCCCAGGTTGCAACAATCCAGTGGGAAATGCTCTCCCGCGCCGCGTACTCCGTCGCCATCCCCTTCTACTCCGCGCTGATTACCGAGGTTAGCCCGTATTTCAGCGACCAGACCGTCTCCTTCGACCACTGCAAAGAGACGGACATCGTGAACAACGAGGAGCCCGAGAACTCCATCAACTACGTCCTCATGGACATCAGCTCCCTCTGCTTTGAGAATCCCGATACCCTTGGTATCAGCGTCCGCTCCTACCTCGATGCACTCCAGAACGAGCTCATCGAACAGAACAAGGAAGTCGACGCCGCCATGCTGGCCGAGACGACCACCGAGGGCCGCACCGCTCTGGCCAACAAGGCCGGCAAGGCTGCCACCGAGAACACCTACGTCAAGTGCAAGGCCCTGCTCCAGGAGATGCGCGCCTATCAGAAGGCCGGAAACTTTGACGAGCCCTTCACCCCGAGCGACCTGAACACCGAGACCAACGGCCTCAAGGTGTCCATCACTTACGCCAAGGATGCTCTTGCCACCGATCCGGTCACCCCGGATCAGCCCGGCACCCCCGAGCAGCCCGGCACCCCCGAGCAGCCCGGCACCCCCGAGCAGCCCGCTAAGCCCGAGCAGCCCACCACCAAGCCTGAGAAGCCTGGCAAGTCGGACACCACAACCACAGTAACCACCAACAAAACGAACACCAAGGGCGGCCTGCCCACCACCGGTGATCGTTTTGATGGCCGCATGGTGGCTGCATTCGCCATCGCTGGCGTTGCCGTCATCTCCGCCGGTGGTTACTTCCTCTACCGTCGCAACAAGGAGTAACGTCCTAGCTGAGCGGGCAAGGCAGCAATGGCAGCCTCGCCCGCTTAGCCCGCTCTTTTGACCGGCGGGAAACCCGCCTGAAATCTTTTTAAAAAAGATTTCCCCGCACACACTTCGCTGTGCTATAGTGCAGCGCAACAGCAACTAGGTGCGACCGCGCCACGGCATCACGAAAGGAGCCACCAACATGAAGAACACGATGAACTCTCTCAACAACTGGTGGTGGCGTGATGCGAATACGATCGGTCGACAGTGAGTCCCTCACGCCTGTTTTTTAGCTCTAGGTGATTGGAAGGCCTCCGGTTTCGACCGGGGGCCTTTTTCTATCTCGAGCCCGATCGCATTCGCATCACGCGCCTCCGCTTTTCTCTTGCACTCCCATTCCGAAAGGATTTTCACCATGTCTCAGAACACCACCGCCCAGCCCCGCACCGTCCAGACCGCCGACCGCGGTAAGCTCGATATCCGTGCCCTTGTCCTGCTCGCCATCCTCCTTGCCGCCGGCTTCATTCTCAACTTCACCGTCGGCAAGGCCATCTCGGGCATCTCGGGCGGCATGATTAGCCCCGAGTTCATCATCTCGGCCTTCTGCCTCACCATCCTGGTCGTTCGCCCCAACATTGGTCAGGCGCTCGTCATCGGCCTTATCTCGGCCGCCGTGATCCAGATCACCACCACCTCGCCGTTTGTCGATTTTGCCGCCGAGGGCATCGCCGCCATGCTCATGGCCCTCATCGTCAACGCCGCCGCCAAGGGAGGCCAGGTTAAGCCTGCCGTCGCCATCGTCGCAACGTTCGTGACCACCTTTGTCTCGGGCGTCATCTTCATGGTCATCAAGATGGCCATGCTCGGCGTGGTGAGCGAGCTCGCCGCAGCCATGTTGCCCGTCGTCGCCATGACCGCCGTGTTTAACGCCATTCTGGTCGGCGCCCTCTACCTGCCCATCCAGAAGGCCCTTAGGCTCAACTAACCCGCTCGGCTTTACGAGCCACCCCATCTTGGCGTTCATTCGTCGCTCGCGTACCCAAGTACGCTTCGCTCCTCTTTCGCGCCAACCTGGGGCCCCTCGTAAAGCCGTCTCCGTGCTCCACCATCAAAGACTGTCCCAGACAACTAGCTCTTGGGGACGTTCTTAAACGACTAGTCATGTAAGAACGTCCCCGATGACTCTGAAAGGTATCCATGGAAACGATCATCAACGTCGACGATGTCTCGTTCTCCTATGGCACGCAGACCGAGCAGGTGCTTAAGCATATCTCGCTCGGCGTGAACAGGGGAGATTTTATTGGCATTATCGGTCCTTCGGGCGCCGGCAAATCTACACTTGCCGCCTGTCTGTCGGGAGCCGTACCCCACCATTACACCGGCACGTTCTTTGGCTCCGTCACTGTCGACGGCAACGACACCTGTGAAGTTACGCTCACCGATGTGTCGCAGATCGTCGGCAGCGTGCTGCAGGACATCGACACGCAAATGGTCGCCTCGGTCGTCGAGGACGAGATGCTTTTTGGCCTGGAGAACTTTGGCGTTCCCCACGACCAGATCGAGCAACGTGTGAGCGAGACGCTCGAGACCGTCGGCATCAGCGACCTGCGCGACCGCGAGATCGCCACGCTTTCGGGCGGCCAAAAGCAAAAGGTTGCCATCGCCGCCATCCTCGCCATGCGTCCGCGCGTGCTCGTGCTCGACGAACCCACCGCGGCGCTCGACCCCGCCAGCTCCACGCTGATCTTCGAGACCCTGCGTGAGGCCAACCGCGCACTCGGCATCACCATCGTCGTCGTTGAGCAAAAAGTCGCCCTGCTTTCGGAGTATTGCAACCGCGTACTCGTGCTCAATCATGGCGAAATCGCGCTACAGGGCGAGCCGCACGAGGTCTTCGCACACGCCGATGAGCTCCGCGCCATCGGCGTCGATTGCCCGCGTGTCACGCGCATTTTCAACAGCCTCGAGGTCGATGGCCTGGCCAGCGGCACTCCCTGTTTGGATGTTGATGAGGCCGAGCGCCTGATTACGGGCATCGTCGACCCCGCACACGCAAGCAGTGACATTCAGGCACCCGCCGGCTCACCGCACGCACCGTCGTTGCGCCCGCACGCCAAGGACGCCGAGCCCGTGCTCACCTTCGATCACGTTGAGTTTGCCTATCCCAATGGCGGCGCCGCCGTCCACGACCTCAACCTGACCCTCTATCCCGGCGAGCTCGTGGGCATCGTCGGCCAAAACGGCGCCGGCAAGACCACGCTCACCAAGCTGCTCACAGGCCTGCTTAAGCCCGCCTCGGGCAGCGTGCGTGTCACGGGACTGGATACCGCAGCCGCTCCCACGAGCCGCATCGCCCGCGAAGTCGCAACCCTCTTCCAAAACCCCGACCGCCAGATCTGCAAGGACACTGTGCTCGACGAGGTCGCCTTTGGCCTGGAGCTTGCCGGCATCGACCGTGCCGAGGCGCTGCGTCGCGCCCAGCTCGTCATCGACCGCTTTGGCTTGCCGGCCGACGAGGCGCCCTTCTCGCTCTCGCGCGGTCAGCGCCAGATGGTGGCACTCGCCGCCGTCGTGGTCGTAGAGCCCAAAATCGTGGTGCTCGACGAGCCCACGAGCGGCCTTGACTACCGTGAGTGCATGACCGTCATGGAAACCGTGCGCACCATGGCCGAGCGCGGCTGCGCCGTCATCATGGTCTGCCACGACATGGAAGTCGTATCCGACTTTGCCGAGCGCATCGTGGTGATGGCCGACGGCCGCATCCTCGAGCGCGGCCGCACGCACGAGCTGTTCTCGAACATCGAGCTCATGCAGCAAGCCTACGTTGAGCCACCCCAGGTCATAGAGCTTTCTCGTCGTCTGGCATCCTCCGTCTCTCCTGCCTTTGCACAGGTGAGCGAGGTCACCGATATCGTTCGCATTACCGAGGAGATGGTCCACCGTGGTTAACGTCATCGACTATATGCCGGGCGATACACTGCTGCACCGCTTGAACCCGGTCGTCAAACTGGGCCTTGCCGCCGCCATCATCATCGGCATCTTCCTGTCCGATACCTACGTGGCGCTGTTGGGCTTTTTGGCGCTCACCCTTGCACTGGGCGCCTACGCCGGCGTCGTCGACCGTCTGCTCTCACTACTCAAGCTGCTGATTCCGCTCGCGCTTATCATGCTGGTGCTTCAGCTGGCCTTTATGCGCGACGGCAACGTGGTGTGGGGCTTTATCACCGACACGGGCCTCATTACCGGATCGAAGGCCTGCCTACGCCTGTTGGGCGTGGCGCTGCCACTCATCCTCATGCTTATGGTGACCAAGCTCAACGACCTCGCCAACGCCTGCGTCGAGGTGCTGCACGTGCCATATCGCTATGCCTTCACCTTTACCACGGCACTGCGCTTTGTGCCGGTATTTGGCCAGGAAATGAACGCCATCATGGAGGCGCAGACTGCACGCGGCGTCGAATACGACACTAAGAATCCCGTCAAGAAACTCAAACTCATGCTGCCGCTGTGCGTGCCACTGCTTATTTCGAGTGTGGGCAAGACCGATGCCACCGCACTTGCTGCCGAGCAGCGCGGCTTCTACCTGCGCACGCGTGCGAGTTCGTATAAGCGCTACCCCATCAAAAGCCTGGATATCGCCGTACTTATCGTCAGCATCGCCCTTATCGCCATCGGCTTCCTGTTCTAACAATCGCTGGCAGCAACCGGCAAACGCAAAAGGCCCCGGCTCGCACCAAACGAGCCGAGGCCTTTACTGTTTTCCCAGATAAAACCTGCCAAAATAAACCTGTCCCTTTTTGGCAGGTCGAGGGTTATAGGCGGTAGAGGGCGCCGCTGCGGATGATGGACTCGCGTACCAGGACATCCATCGCATCAAGGGTGATCTCGGGCATCTCGCGATACTTCTGCAACACCGAAAGCTCCGTGCAGGCCAGAATGACGCGGTCGCAGCCGCTGCGGGCGAACTCCCACATCACGCGATCGAACTTATCCATATCGGGTTCGCGCCCGGCCTTCACATCATCGTAGATGAGCGACATCACGTCGGCCTGACGCTTCTCACTGGGATAGACGACCTCAGCGCCCGCTGCCTCGCACTCGCGGCCATAGACGCCGGCGCCCACGGTGCCATCGGTGCCCATAATGCCGATCTTGTGCACCGGCTCGGCGGGCATACTCAGGTTGGGATCGAACTCGCACTCCCCCATCACCGCACCCGCCAGGGCATAACGCACCGATTCGCGCGGCATATGGATAATCGGCACCTTGGTAAACGACTGAATCTGATCGTAGAAGTAGTGCGATGTGTTACAGGGAATCGCTATGTGCGCGCAGCCCAGCGACTCGAGTGCTTGGGCACACTCCTTCATGGTCGCCAGCAGCTCGGTATGCTCACCGGTCTTGATGGCCAGCGTGCGGTCGGGCATGGTCGACTTGGAAAGCACCACCATGTCGATATGCTCCTGGTCGCACGTAGCCGCCGTATGGCGTACCACCTGGTCGTAGTAATACGACGTGGCCTCGGCGCCCATGCCGCCGATAACTCCCAGCTTTTCCATCGCCGCCTCCTTGGTGACGCCCACGCAATTGCGCGTATCATACCCGCGCCCGCCCGATACATACCGGACGGGCGCCACGCTCGTCTACTTGTAATACGTCTTGAACAGCTTATAGTGACGCAGTTTGGTGTGCCACATGCGCAACCAGCGGTTAAAGACAAAGTCTCCCTTCATAAACGAGGGATCGGCGCCCTTGCCCTCCTTGGCAAGACGATGCACCTTCGCGCGCAGCTCGGGAGCCTTGACGTACTTGTCGACGACGCCCATGGGAACGACCATCCACAGCGCCTCGTCCTTCGCCGTCACAAATTCCGGCTCAAACGGGCGGTTATAGACGTACTCATCCACCACGTACTTGGCAACGTTAAAGCCGCTGTTGGTTACGTAGTAGTTGCTGCGGCCCTGACGGGTGTTAAAGTCAAAGAACTTAAACGAGCCATCGCGCTCGTCATACTTGACGTCAAAGTTGGAATAGCCCACAAAGTGAAGGTCCTCGAGCAGCTTGCGCACGCCACTCATAAGCTCATCATTGGGCTCGGTGATGATGCAGGCGTGATTACCGACGCCATGGGGCTGATGCTCCTCGAGCAGCACGTGACCAAGGCACATCATGCGAACCTTGCCGTTGCGGTCAGAATAGCTGGTGAGCACGCGCATGTACTCGTCGTTGCCGGGCACGCGATCCTGCAAAATCAGGTCATCGGTGTAGCCACTGGCATAGGAATCGCGGATAACCTGCTCCAGCTCGGCGCGGTCGGCAATCTCATAAGCCTTCTTCTGACCCTCGAACTCATGCTGCCACCACATGATGCCGTCGGAAGGCTTCAGGATCATCGGGTAGGGAAAGTCGATCTGGTCAAGCACCTCGGCGGGAGCCTCACCCTGAGCGTTGAGCATCGCCATGGTAAAGGTAAACGTATGCGGATAGGGCACACCGTGCTTCTCGCACAGCTCGTAGAAGATCTCCTTCTTCTGGCACTGCTCAAGCATGCTATAGGGCGCGTAAGGCGCAACGATGTTATCCGCCAGCTCGTTGGCATCCTTGGCCTGGGCCACCAGAGCAACATAGTTATCGCCGCAGCCCATCAGGACAATCGTCTTTTCGGCATGTGCCCGAGCGATACCGTTGACGGTCTTAAGCATCACGGGCATGGTGTCGATATCCACGTTAGGCGTGTAGTCGATAATCTGGCTGCGATACGCAGGGCCCGTCTGATACTTGCCAAAGACCAGGCTCTTGACCTGATACTCCTCGTAGAAGGCGCGCGCCACCGAATACGCGTTGATGTCGCCGCCGAGCAGCACGGGAATAAACTCGCGCTCTGTAAACTGCAATGCCATGGAAACTTCCTATCATGAACTGCCCACACGACGGGCGGTCTTTGTGCAACTGATTTATTCTAGCGTGCCGAGCCGCCGGCACCCAAAGCTCCACCGTATCTATGGCAATCGGCGTAATTATCCAGCATGAAGGCCAAGCTCACCGCGACGGGACCTTGTAGTTGCAAAACCCCACGTGAGGGCAACTTTTACAGCCAAAACCCTCACAAACAGGGTGCCGTAACGTTAAAGTTGAACTCTATGGTTTCTCAACAATTCACCATTCCCGCAGGTCAAGGCCAAAGCCTCAAGTTCAACTTGACCCTTTAGAACCTTTAAGGTTCAAGTTGAGGTCGAAAGCAGTAGTAGAATACAGCTCGACCAATAACCTACGATTGATTGCAGAGGGACTGGATGCAGCATTCGAACCATCGCACCGCAGCGCTCATCGCGTCGAAGCCGGCTCGTATCATCACGAGCGCCGCACTCGCCGTCGCGCTGACGGCCACGCCGATGCTCTCCCCCATCGCGGCCTATGCCGCCTCGCAGGCAACGCAGGATCAGCTTTCCGCCGCCCAGAAAAAAATCGAGGACGCCACGAGCGCCTACAACGACGCCCGAACCAAGCTCGAGGATCTGCAGAAGCAGATCGACTCCAATGAGGCGAACATCGATAAGATTGAGGCCGAGCTACCCGAGCAGCAGGCCAAGGCAAGCTCCGCCATGCGCGATCTGTATAAGTACCAGAAGGGCACCAGCCCCATCGTGAGCTTCCTGGTGAACACGCAGAGCTTGGGTGACTTTATCACCACCTGCAAATACACCAACCAGATTACGAGCTCGAGCGTCGACGAGATCGAAGAGCTTAACAAGATGCAGACCGAGCTCGAGCAGAACAAAACCGAGCTCGAGCAGGCCAAGTCTCAGCTCGAGGGCGAGCAAAAGAATGCCGAGGACGCGCTGGCCCAGGCACAACAGCTCCGCAACGAGGCGCAAGCGAAGGCCGAGCAGGAAAATGCCGCCGAACTGGCTAAGCTCGAGGCCGACAAAGCCGCTGCCGCCGAGAAGCTCTCGGGTACCGGCGTGAGTGGCAATAACTCCAACAGTCAGGCCACCAACTCCAACACCACCATCGACACCACGGTGAACAACTCCAACAGCGGCAATTCCGATTACGACTCGTTCATTAACGAGTGGACGAGCCGCATCGACAACTACCTCGCCGGTTCCCCCATGGCAGGCCAGGGCTATAACTTTGCCGTCGCCGCCTGGAATACCGGCGTCGACCCCCGTTGGTCCCCCGCCATCGCCTGCATCGAGAGCAGCAAGGGCCTCTATTGCGCCGGCTCCTATAACGCCTGGGGCTGGAGTGCCCGCGGCGGTGGTTGGCGTAGCTTTGGCAGCTGGAGCGAGGGTGTCTCCGCCCACGTTGCCTACCTGGGCGCCAACTATGGCTCCACGCTTACCCCGGCAGCCGCCAAAAAGTACTGCCCGCCCACGTGGCAGGACTGGTACAACAAGGTCGCCGGCCAGATGAACCGTATTTAAGTGCAACTGCAAAGGGGCCCCAAACGGGACCCCTTTTCTTTGGCCTTGCTAGACCAGAATTGGCATGCAGGCATAAGTGAGTGTTGGAAAAGTCGCTTGAGACTGAAACCCCTTCCGAAGGCAAGGTGATCCCACCACAACGTTATGGCGCGAGTGTGTCAACGGGAGCAACGATGATGCCATCGGGCGTTGTATGAACCGGCATGCCGAACCCAATGATGATGAGTTTTGCCACAGGCGGCCTCTCGCCACGCTCGACCAGCTTTCGCTCCAGCCGAAGCAGATTTGCGGATGCCTCGGGGATTTGAGGGCTTCCAAGCTTCACCTCCACGGCAATCCAAGTTCCATCGCGCCTGTGGATAACTGCGTCAACCTCGAGATCGTCGGCATCGTGGTAATGGGACACCAACGAGTCATTTGCGGCGGCGTAAACCTTGAGGTCATGCAGGACGAGGGATTCGAAAAGCAACCCCAGTGTCTTCGGGTCAGATGCCAACGACTCCGGATTTGCTCCGAGCAGCGCAACGGCAAGCGAAGGATCGGCGAGATGCCTCTTCGCCCCCTGCCGCAGCTTCACCGGAGACCTGAGCGCTGGATGCCAAGCGGGGATATCGTCGACGATATTGATTCGTCTCAGGGCGTCCATGTATCTGGAGACCGAGTTCTTCGAAACGCCGGTACCGATATCTTTGTCAATAGACTTTGAGCCAGCAAGCGTCGACTCATTCCGCGCTAGCGATGCCAAAAGAGACCTGACCTTGACCGGATCGCGCTTAACGCCATCAGTTCTAGAAACATCCGATTCGCATACGCCATCAACATAGGCAGCGGCTATCTGCATGGCATCGTCAGTCGTTTTCCCCATCGCCTGAGGCCAACCGCCACGACACAGCAAATCGGCGATTCCGGCGATGCCGGAGATTGACCCGACAGCCTGCTTGGCAGGGTAACCGGAAAGAAGCGTTCCAATCGAAACCGCGCCAGAAGAAACGCCAAGCTCGAACATCGTCATGGTGTCCATTCGCAACCTAACTATTCGCCCAACGCCGCTATGCATCGGCCGCATCGAATCCCGAGGCGTTGCCGAACCCGTAAGAATAAACTGACCGGATTCTCCCCTCCTTGCATCGCACTCGAAACGCACGGCATCCCACAGCTTCGGCTCTTCCTGCCATTCATCGATGAGCCTGGGAGATCGCCCTGCTAATGCTTGCGCCGGATCGATCCGTGCCAGCTGGAGAGCGGAAAAATTTCCAGCCGGATCGGAAAGAGACAAGGATGAATTAGCAAAACGACTAGCCGAAGTAGTCTTTCCGCACCACTTTGGACCCTGAATGAGGACCGCACCGAAGATATTGAGATTACGGCTGATTGCCTTATCGATGCATCTATCTACATACCTATCCACACGGCCTCCTTCTTGACTTACCCATATTAGGTATTTTACCAGCTGTGTGGTGACGATTGACGGAAATTTGTGGTGAGGATTGATGGCGAATTATGGTGACAATTGACGGAATTCTGTGGTGACAATTGACGGCGCTTCGAAGCACGGAGCAATTTAACCGTCACAACACCTATGGCGATGGGCACTCGCCCCGCCCACGAGGCAGGACTGGTACAACAAGGTTGCAACCAGATGAACCGCATTTAAGCGCTACTGCAAAGGGCCCCAATCGGGACCCTTTTCTTATAGCGGTACATTGCATTAAGCGACTATGCCGGTTGCGTTGCCGACGGCAATAATCACGATCATGATGACGCACATAATTCCCAGCGCCTTAAGCCACAGCGTGACAAACTCACGGCCCCGATAACGATCAAGCACGGGAAAGCGGCGCCGAAGCCTGCGGCGGTCGAGCACGCCAAACGAGATGAGCACCACCATGCCATCGACTATAAGAAAATACTCAAGGGCCAAAAACCACGTTGGATAGCTGCGGTTGGCTCCCGTGGGCTGGAATACGGCAAAATGGCTTCCGACCAATAGCAGCAAGGTTGCCGCATAGATCATGCCGTTCCATATACGCCCAATGGGTTCCGGGATCCGTGAAAGCAGGCTCTTGCGGCAAGGAGTCACCGAAGAGACTTCCTTGGGCCGCCGCCCGAAAGACGGCGCCATTTGCGGAGCAGCCTGCGCCATTGAAGGCGCCGTCGTGCTATTCGAGCCAGGCACAGGCAGACACAGCCCGTATGCCGCGCGCGCAGCGTGTCCGAGCGCCTCGGCACTTGCAAAGCGCTTGGCCGGATCGAGCGCCATGGCCATGCAAATGACATCAGCCAGCGCCGCGGGGACGTCGCACGCCTCGCATTGCTCGCGCATATTCTGACCCGGCTTAGGGTCAGCCCCCGTCAGACAAAAGAACAGAAGCGCGCCGAGCGCATAGACATCGCTGCGCACGCTCGTCTGCCCAAAACCATATTGCTCGGGTGGCGCATAGGGTCGCGTTCCAAACTTAACCGTGTCGGCATCGGCCCCGTCACGCCACACACGCGCAATCCCCAAATCGATAATCACCAGCGACGAGAAGGTCATGCCAGCATCGGCCGCATACCTCACGCCCGATACGATGATGTTCGAGGGTTTCAGGTCGCGGTGGATTACCGGTACCCCCGGCTCCCCCGCAGCTGCAAAACCAGCATGTAGCTCGCCTACCGCTTCACACAAAACGGGATACAGCCCGCGGGCATAATCGGGCGTCGCCCCCAAGCGTCCCACCAACGCCTCGAGTGTCTCGCCTTCGACATACTCCATCGCCACGTCGAGCTCGTCGCCCACACGGCGGCAATCGACGATTCGGGGCAGGTGCTCAAAACGACGACCGGCGCGCTGGGCCGCAAACAGGCGCTCATAAGCTCCGCCAATCTGCACCGAAGCATCGATGCGCTTGCGGACAAAGGGGCCAAGAGACCCGCCACCAGAGCCCTCAAAATAGACGAGTTCGGTCGTCTCGACATCCGAGAGCTTGAGCACGCGCTCCACACGATAGCTGTCATCGCGGTCGAACGACGCCAAATGCTCGACAAGCGAAGCAGTCAGCTCATCATCGGAATATGTTGGGCTCTGAGTATCCATAGCGTCCATCATAACACAGGGCGCGGACACCCCATGTTGTCCGCACCCCGTTCGTTTGCATGGTTATTCTGGTGACACAACCGGCTCAGCCATCGGCCACTAACTCACCGTTTCCTCGCCAAAGCGATACAGCTCTTCATTGACTTTTTGGAGGCTACAGCCACGGTCGATGCAAAAGATAATGATTGCATCGCGACGGTCCTTGCAGTTGAGGACGCTCACTCCGGCAGCCGTCAGGGCGCGGTTGGTCTCTTTCATCGACAGCGCCATTGCAAAGGCAATCTGCAGCACCTTATTGCGGCTCGGATTGCGCGAACCGGTAAAGATCTGATAGCCAAAGGTCTCGTTGAGGTCGGCCATACGCACCACGCGCGAACGCTCGAGCCCCTTCTCTTGCAGCAACTGCTTTAAGTAATCCGAAAGCGACGGGGCGGCAAAGTCGTGTTCCCTTATGTAGCCATCGATACTTGGCGCATCGAGAAGCTCATTGAGCAGCTCCTCGGTCAGCTTTTTATCGGGCACGCGGCCTCACCTCCAAACGACCCAACGGCATCAACACGCTAAGCAAGCACCCAGCTAGCAGTCGCGGTCTTTTCGAGCATGTTGGCAAAATACAGGGCCTTCTTGATGTCGCCGTCAAAGTAGATATTGCCCGCAACGGAGCCGCCGGCGGCAAGGGTGCCAGACTGCAGCTCGTCAGAGCCTTCGCTGTAATAGCCCTGGTTCTGCTGGGCGCCGTTGGCGTCCTCGCCCTTCCAGTCGTAGACATTGTAATCCGCGCCCTCATCGCCATTGTTGACGTACGTGACGTGAATGCCCGTCATGGTCGAACCGTCAAAATTGGTAAGCCCGGTCTGCACGGAATCGACAGTAACGGAAAGACCGGCAGCCGTGGTCACGGTCGTGCCGACGGCCAGGTCGGTCGTTGGCTGTTCCTCCTTTTTCGACTCCTCCTTCTTATCTGCGTCGCCGGCGTCCTCGGTAACGGTCGCCTTATCGCTGCCACAGCCCGCAAGCAGGCCGGCAGTCCCCAAGGCAACGGTGGCGAACGCGCCAAGCGCAGCGCGACGGCTCAGCAGCACTTCGTTTTCGAGCTTTTTCATCATGCATCCTTCCATCTATCCGGCTACCGTGCCGGCACACAGCACATCGTAGGAAGGATTAAACTTGAATTCATTAGCTGAGAGCTAAGGTTGCCATACAGAAGAGCGTGAAGCGCGTGTCCATCGCCGATGACACCTCGAGGCTTGCCAACATCGATTAGAACTACTGGTTCTACGGCTGCAGTGCCTTGCCTCGATTTCCGACATGGCGAACCTGCGCGGCGTGGTCCATGCGGACGAAGACGCTCTCGAGCATGCCCTACACGCTCGATGCTCGCACGAGCTCGACAAGAATCCTGGTAGATGCGAGCTGAGAGCCACCCAAGGGTCACATGGGCTCGACCACATTCAACAACCACAAGGCCATCGTGGACGGCAACGACACGGCCTGCGACTCAAAGCAGACGATGCGCACGATGTGCCGAATAGACCGCGAGGAGCAGGCGGAATACCTCATAATAGCCGGGCAGTCCCTACGGCATAGGCTAGGCAATGGGGTGTGGGGCGTGTAGCAAGGACTAAAGCAGGTCGCTTTCCACCTCAACGTCTTCGATGCTTTCGATCTCCGCTTCAGTGGGCAGGGTCCCATCGGGGTCCTCGCCCTCCATGAACATCCTGATGGCGTTCTTAGCAATGATGCTCGTCGATGCCACGTCCACGCCGCCGCCAATCAAGCCGCCGGCGAGGGGCAGCATTTTCCCAAGGTTGATGATACCTTTCTCGCCGAACTTCGTGATAAATCTGAAGCCAACCTTCTGGTTGATCTTCACGAGTGCCGACCCGGGAATCTTCTTGATTGCAGCCTCAAGCGATTTCGTCCCAGTCTTGATGAGCCCCATTTTGACAAGATCACTCGCCGTCGTACCTGTGAGGCACATGTAGATCATCGTCTGAACTTGGTCGGACGTAACGTCATAGCCACCCATCTTCGCGATGCAGGCGATCATGCGCATCTGAACGTACATGACGCTGCTTATGTTCGCGGGAATTGCGACCGGAAGCGTAATCAAGCCCCCGAGCCCGGTGACGAAACCTGAGGTTCCGCATTTCATGACCTGCCACTTTGCGAGTGCCCTTGCGGCATCATCGGGCGACTTCGCCTTTCCCGTGTAGTCGGCAACCATCTCGTCGACCGAACGACTCACCTTAGGGACGCCATTCAGTGCGCTCCTGTAGATGGTATCGAGCAGCTTGCCGGCCGATTCCTCATCGATGGGAATCTCGAAGCCTTTGGCCTTTTCAACCGTTTCTTTCTCTCCCGTCTTCTTAGCCATGGCTCTTCCTTTCTCGCAGCTTTGCTTTCACAATGACCCTTGCAAATTCTGCGAACCGTCCATCAATCTTTGGACATTTTACCTCGCGATTTATAGCGATAATTCAGCTGCCAGCTGATTTGTGGCCGCAGCGAATGATGGGCTCGCAAGTTGGCCTATGTCCTGTTGGTGGGTCCTTATGGAATCTATTGCGATGAGCTGGCATGGGGGCTGGCGATCGCGGCCCGCATCCCCGTGTTACTGGCGGCGGTGCCCTCACGCCAAACACTTGCACATTCGGATTGCTACACAACGAATGAAACTTGTTGATGTGGGGCGCGGTTCATTCAGGGTCCGTCCCCTCGCTTCATCCTCAAGAAGCTCGTCGAAACCTACCCCACCGTGACGGATTCCCCGGTAAAGGCGCTCACAAGCAACAGGATAAAGAAGGCCAAATAGCTGATGCTCAGCAGGTAGGCGATGATCAAAAAGGCAATCCATCCTACATTGGTCTTACCTTCGGCGCGGCGTTGCTCGCGAGAACGGCGCAGCCAGACCGTCACGCCAATGGCCACAATCAGCAGCACGAGCGCCGCCGCGGCCAACCCGGCAAGCGCAAACATCACGCCAATGCTCACAGCAATAACCGGAAGCAGTAGCAAGCCACACCCGCATCCACCCGGACTATATACGGAAGACTGTCGGCGTCGCCTCATCGCCACCCCCCATCATCTTTGAGCACTACAGTGCGATGGCCTGCTGAACAGGAACGATCTTATCGAGTTCCGGTTCGATCCGCCTTTTCTCGGCCTCAAGGTCAAACGCCACCTGAGCGCGCAGCCAATAACCATCCGTCAGGCCAAAATAACGGCAAAGACGAAGGTCGGTGTCGGCCGTCACACGACGCCTTCCCAAGATAATCTGTCCAATGCGTTGAGCCGGAATCCCGGTCTCCTTAGCAAGGCGATATTGAGAAATGCCCATGGGGACAAGAAATTCCTCTTTGAGAAGCTCGCCAGGAGTCACCGGCGGCAGCAAATCAGACGCAGTCTCATCACTTGTGATAATCGGCGATTTCGACATTCCAAGCCATCCCCTGTCTCCACTCAAAACAGACCCGATAGCGCTCGTTAACACGGATGCTATATTGACCGGCACGATCGCCCTTCAAAGCTTCCAGGCGGTTGCCCGGTGGAACGCGAAGATCATCAAGCGAAGCACAAACCTGCAGTTGGCGAATCTTCCTCAACGCAACACGCTCAAAGGGCACGAACCTCCTGACCCGCACACCCATGGCAAAGCGTTCGGTATCCTCATCTTTATACGATGCAATCATAGTATCGCCTTACGTTAGTAACGTCAAACGTTTCTACAAACTTACATCTCTATTATATCGTACGTTTGTTCGTGTTTTCTAGAACAAATAGCCCTTCACGCCTTAGTCAAGCAAAAGCAATCGTTTGTAGACATCGAGGCCTTTGAGCAGGATTTCCTCGTCAAAGAGCATGGTATCAGTATGCAGGGCGCTCGTGGCATAGGCGGGGCAGCCATCCGAATCGATCGGGTTTTCTTGTCCCTCCGGCACGCCCATACCCAGCAGGAAGAACACACCCGGCAGATGGCGCTGATAGAAGGCGAAGTCCTCGGCGATTAGCAGTGGCTCGTCCACAAGTTGCAGCTCAGACAAGGCAGGCGCAATGTGGGCGAACAGCTCGGGGTCGTTATCGACCGGCGGATAGCCCTCGGCAAAGTCGAGGTCGTACGTACAGCCTGTTGCGGCGCAGGCCTCGTCCAACACGCGGCGCACGCCCTCGCGCGCACGGTCGAACATACCGTCCGTAAATACGCGGAGGCTGCCAGCCACATGGGCCTCCCCCGCCACCGCATTGCAGACGGTGCCAGCCTGCAGCAGGCCGAACTTACCAATGCAGGGCTCGTCGGCACCTAACTCGTCCATGAGCTCGCGCTCGGAAACCAAGAACTTGGCCGCTGCCAGCGCGGCATCATGCGATTCCTCGACTGGAACGCCGTAGGTCTTGGCGATATGGATGCTCGCGCCATGGATATGAATGTGCGTCTCGCTTGAGCGCGCCAGCAGCGGACCGGAACAGCTCGCCAACGTGCCGGCGGGCAAATCGGGCCATACGTGGAAGCCAAAGATGCGATCCGCCCCGTAGCGCTCGAATACACCGCTCTCGCACACCGTCTTGGCGCCACCAGTCGTCTCCTCGGCCGGCTGAAACACAAAGAGCACATTGCGCTTAATGGCGCCCGGCTGCTCACGGATCGTACGGTCAACGAAGGTTGCCGCCGCAAGCGCCATGGCCATGTGTCCATCGTGTCCGCAAGCGTGCATCTTTCCGGGATGCGTCGAGGCAAAGGCCGCGCCCGTCGCCTCCGCAATGGGCAGGGCGTCCATATCGGCGCGAATCGCCGTGGCATGCGCGGCGCCCGTGCCAGCGTCAAAGAAAGCGCAGACGCAGCTGGGGCACGGATGGGTCACCTCGCAAGCGAGCGGCGCCAACACGCCCTCGATATAGGCGATAGTCTGCGGAAGATCGAAATCAAGCTCCGGAATGCGATGGAGATCGCGGCGATAGCGACGGAGTTCTTGGAGCTCGGTCATAGAGGTTCCTTTCATGGGTGCGCGTCGGTTGCCATCTATTGTGCCGCAAGATTGCTACACCCTTATTTCCAGCATATCCTTGCATTTTTTAAACGTTATATACGAATACTCTTGTTTGGTAAAGTGCAACGTGGTAGGGTCTTTACCACTTGATAGAGGCGCGGGCACGAAGAACCGCGGGCGAGCCGGCAGGCTTTGACCCCGTGGGGAGGCGAAACCCGCCGAACTGGGTTTTTCGGGCACGAACAACCTGGTGGGCCTGCGGGAAACACCCGCAGGACTGTCTGCAGCAATGCGGGAGCGCTATCCGGACATTGGGTCCACGCTATGCGGATTCGATGCGCAGGTAGCGCCGTCTGGATAGCGAGGTTTACGGGACATGTCACTGACTCCCAACGAGGCATATGCGGCAAAGCAGCCGTTTGTGGACAAGGAGACGCTCGAGCATATCGTCGAGCAATTCTCCACGCCGTTTCATCTATATGACGAGGCGGGCATCCGCCGCAACATGCAAGAAGTGCGCGACGCCTTTGCCTGGAACCCGGGCTTTAAGGAATACTTTGCCGTCAAGGCCAACCCCAACCCGGCGCTCATCTCCATTCTCAACGAATACGGCTGCGGCTGCGATTGCTCGAGCTATACCGAGCTCATGATCGCCCGCTCGCTGGGCATCACCGGCCACGACATCATGTTCTCGTCCAACGACACGCCGGCGGCCGACTTTGAACTCGCCGACAAGCTGGGCGCCATCGTCAACTTTGACGACATCAGCCATATCGAGTTCTTTGAGCGTGTCGCGGGGCCCATCCCCAAGACAGTCAGTTGCCGCTTTAATCCGGGCGGCTTGTTCCAGCTCTCCAACGGCATCATGGACAACCCGGGCGACTCCAAATATGGCATGACCACCGAGCAGCTCTTCGAGGCCTTCCGCATGCTCAAGGCCAAGGGCGCTGAGGACTTTGGCATCCACGCATTCCTTGCCAGCAACACCGTCACCAACGACTACTATCCCAAACTCGCGCGCATTCTCTTTGAGCTTGCCGTGCGCCTGGAGCGCGAGACCGGTGCACACGTCGCCTTCATCAACTTATCCGGCGGCGTCGGCATCCCCTACCTGCCCGAGCAGCAGGCTAACGACATCCATGCCATCGGCGAGGGAGTGCACGCGGCATACGACGAGATCTTGGTTCCCGCCGGCATGGACGATGTGGCCATCTGCACCGAGATGGGCCGCTTTATGATGGGCCCCTACGGCTGTCTGGTCACCAAGGCCATCCACGAAAAGCAGATCTACAAGGACTATATCGGTGTCGACGCAAGCGCCGTCGACCTCATTCGACCTGCCATGTATAGCGCCTACCACCACATTACGGTAATGGGTCAGCCGAGTGGCGCCGACAAGACCGCAGCGCCCGTCACGGACACGTACGACATCACGGGCAACCTATGCGAGAACAACGATAAGTTCGCCATCGATCGCGAGCTGCCGCATATCGACATGGGCGATGTGCTCGTGATTCACGATACGGGTGCGCACGGCTACTCCATGGGCTACAACTACAACGGACGCCTACGCTCCGCCGAGGTCCTGCTGCGCCCCGATGGCTCGGCCGACCTCATCCGCCGCGCCGAGCGCCCGGGCGATTACTTCGCCACGCTCGACGTGCTGCCGTGCGGCCGAGAGCTGCTGGCGAAGTCGCGCGCCGAAAGTGCCCGCCGTCGCGCCCAGGACGAGCGCCTGGCAGTCGCCGCCCAATGGAACAAACGCATCCAGATCGCGGAAGCGAAGGAGAAGAACATGGACATCCGCAACCTCGAGGGTTCGATCGTCGCCCTTGTCACGCCGTTTAAAAAGGACGGCAGCGTCGACTTTGATGCACTCGAGCGCCTTATCGATTTCCACCTGCAAAATGGCACTGACGCCATCCTCACCCTGGGCACCACCGGAGAGAGTGCCACGATGACCGACGACGAGGACAACTCCGTTGTCGCCGCAGTGGTCAAGCAGGTTGCGGGCCGCGTCCCCGTCATCGCCGGCTCGGGCTCCAACTCCACGCAAACCATGCTCACCAAGTCGCTCACTTACCAAGGCCTGGGCGCCGACGGCCTGCTGCTCATTACCCCCTACTACAACAAGTCAAATGAAGAGGGCATCTACCAGCACTTTAAGACCGTCGCCGATGCCGTGGACATCCCTTGCATCCTCTACAACATCCCCGGCCGCTGCGGCTGCAGCATCAGCGAGCGCAACGTAGAGCGCTTGGCTGCGCACCCCAACATCATGGGCATTAAGGAAGCCTCGGGCAACGTCGCCTACGCGGCCAAGATCGCCCACCTGCTGTCTGATGACTTCCGCATGTACTCGGGCGAGGATGCACTCACCGTGCCGCTCATGAGCCTGGGCGCTTCGGGTGCCATCAGCGTGTGGGCCGACGTACAGCCGCAGCTCGTGCACGACATGTGCCGCGCCTATCTGGACGGTGACGTAGCGCGCGCCCGCGATATCCAGATTGCCGGCCAGCCGCTCATCAACGCCCTCTTTAGCGAGGTCAACCCCATCCCCGTTAAAGAAGCGCTCGCCCAGATGGGTATGATCGAGGCAAACTACCGCATGCCGCTGTGCCCCATGGCCGACGATACGCGTGCCGCACTTACCGATGCTCTGAAGGGAGCTGGTCTGCTTGATTAAGACCGTCATTATGGGAACGGGCCGCATGGGCTCGCTCATCCGCACCACTGCCGAGGGTATTGTCGATACCGCCGGACAGCCCGTTTTCGACATTGTGGCCCAGATCGGTTTTGACCTGTCTGAGCTCGAAAGCGCCCCGGCAGCCGACGTCATCATCGACTTCTCGAATGTCGTGACCTTCGATGCCGTCGTTGCCTATGTCGAGCGTACAGGCGCGGCGTTGGTCTCGGGCACCACGGGCTATACGCCCGAGCAGATGGATCGCCTGCGCGAGCTAGGTCAGAGCGCCCGCGTCATGCACTCCGGCAACTACTCCATCGGCATCGCGGCCCTGCGTCATCTGGTGGCACAGGCCACGCGCGAACTGCCTGGCTTTGACTGCGAGATCGTCGAGACACACCACAACCAAAAGGTCGACGCTCCCAGCGGCACCGCCAAGCTGCTACTCGACGCCGTCGTCGAGGCCGAGCCCGAGGCAGGCTACCAGCCCGTCTATGGCCGCGAGGGCATGTGCGGCGCGCGCGACCCCAAGGAGATCGGCATGCACTCGCTGCGCGGCGGCACGGTCGCCGGCGTACACGAAGTGAGTTTCTTTGGCCAAGACGAGGAAGTCACGCTCACGCATCGCGCCACGAGCCGTCAGATCTTCGTCAACGGCGCTCTGGCAGCCGCGCAGAAGCTCGTCACCCGCGAGCACGGCTTCTATACGTTCGACCAGGTCATGTTTGCCTAACCAGGTATCAACCGGATCCACCCAAAGGAGAGACAGCAAATGAGCAATGCAGCCGAGATGGATGCCCAGGAGATTATCAACTACATCGCCACAGCGCCCAAAAAGACGCCCGTCAAACTGTACGTGCGCGAGAAGCCCGGCATGAAGGTCCAGTGGGGCAATGCGCACGTCTACGGCGGTCGTCGTGGCAAGACCGTCTTTGGTGACTGGGATGAGCTCAAAGCCATCCTTGATGCCAATGCCGATTCCATCGATTACTACGATGTGGAGAACGATTGCCGCAACTCCGCCGTGCCCATGCTCGACCTTAAGGGCATCAACGCCCGCATCGAGCCGGGCGCGATCATCCGTGACCGCGTCGAGATCGGCGATCGCGCCGTCATCATGATGGGTGCCATCATCAATATCGGCTCCGTCATCGGTGAGGGCTCCATGATCGACATGGGCGCCGTGCTGGGCGGCCGCGCCACAGTGGGCAAGAACTGCCACATCGGCGCTGGAACCGTGTTGGCAGGCGTCGTTGAACCCGCAAGCGCCACGCCCGTCATCATCGAGGACGATGTCATGATCGGCGCCAACGCCGTGGTCCTGGAAGGCGTGCACGTAGGCAAGGGCGCTGTCGTTGCCGCCGGCGCCGTGTGCGTCGAGGACGTCCCCGCTGGTGCCGTCGTGGCCGGCGTCCCCGCCCGCGTCATCAAGATGCGCGATGAGAAAACCGACAGCAAGACCGGCCTCGAAGAGGGACTACGTCAGCTTTAATAGTTACGCGGTTTTACCAAGAAGGCCGAAGCCCCAAAGGGCTTTGGCCTTTTCGTTACGGTCAATCTACTCGAGCCGCTATCGATTCTCGATGCTGCCGATGTTTTTGAGCTCGATGGAGATGAGGCCGTTGGGTTCGTTGACGAACTCGATGTACTCGGAGTTCGAGCCCATCTCGGCCGGAAAGCTGATCTCGATGCCCGTGTCGGTACGAATCTTGTGGTTGCGCACGGCCGCACGCTCGACCTGCTTGCGCTCCACGGGCACACGCTCGGGCACCTTCTCTTCGGTCAGCGCCGCACGTACGCTCTCCTTGATGACCGGTTCGTCCTCAAAGACCTCATCGACGATATCCCAAGGCGGAAGCTCCTCGTCGTCCTCGACCTTCTCGGCAACGGCAGCCTTAACCTTAGCGAGCGCTACGGCCGTATTGGCACCGTGCTCCTCGGCGACTTCCTCGACCACACGCGTCACGGTGTCGATGACCTCCTTGCCCGATACGCCCGTGTCGCACTGCAGCAGGCCATCGGGGATAAGCATACGGTCCTCGCCGGCAATCTTGCGCTTCTTGTCCACGTAGCCGATCTCCATGGTACTCGCGCGCACGATGGCATAGCTCGGCACCTTTTGCGAGGGGTTCGGCAGAATGGCGTAGTGGCGCGCGATGTCGTTGCGCACCTCTCCCTCCTCGCGGCCCACTTCGTGCATAAAAGCCTGCTTGGAGCCCAGCAGCATCACGGCAAACCAGCGGGCATCCTCATCGTCGTCAAAATCGGCCACGAGCACGTCGGTGGACTCGGCTTTCTCGGCTTTGGTGAGCTCGGAGGAGATAAACTCCGCAATCTGCTGCGACAGGTCTACGAACTCGCGCTCGCCAAAGAAATAGCCCTTGAGCTCGCCGCCAAACGCAGAGTTCTCGGCAAACGTGGCGCGCTTATTGTCGGCCGAGGTTCGTGCGCGGCGCAGATGCGTGGTCACAAAGTTGCGCACGGTACGGCTCTCGATATCGAGCTCGCGCTGGCTCATGACGTTGACGGCAGAGTCAAAGTCCAGGATATGCAGAATCGCGTGATTGATTTTCATATACGGCATTCCGTTCTAGATCGATTTCGGCACGAACCAGTATAGCGGTCGAGCCCTCCCCGAGCGCATCGAAGATTGGTACATCGGGGACAGGTTGCTTTGCACCAATGGCTAGCGCAGGAGCTCGGACTGCCAAGCCTCGAGCTGTTCTGCCAAACTCTTGCCGGCAGCGGGCATGTCGATCTGGGGTCGTTTGGGCAGCAGTGCGCATTTAAGGATTGCCACGATGGTCTGCGAGACAAAGCGTCGCGTATCCTTGTCAAAGCCTTGTGCAGCCTGGAGCATCACGGGCAGGCTCTCGCGCAGATTCCCAGCGATATCCGCAAACCGCTCAGCACCCGTAGCCTCAAACACGGAGAACAATGCATCTACAAAACGCTCGCGCTCGGCAGGCCCCACTGCAAGAGCATCTCGCGAATGGAGCCATCAACGTATCGAGCACCGGCGGACAGGCGCTCACAGTACACGAAGTCGCGACCATCAACCACCCAGCTAAAGGGATTGTGCTGCAGCAGGCTGAACTCAGTGCTCTCAACGATGGCATAGTCCTCCTGTGTCTCGAACATCATGCCAAAGATCGACGACCGAGGTAGCGTCTTATCGATGCGGCCGGAAAGATCGGCAAAGGCGTTGCCGTTCAGAAACTCCTCGACGAAGCCAGGACCATCATGGGAATACACCCGTTCGATTCGCTCACGGGCGACATCGGAGCACATCGCCGCACCGTACACCGCAAGGTTTCCACCCTTGGAATGACCTCCGCACAAAAGCGGCCCGTCAATCGCATCCGCCGCCTCGTCCACATAGCGCGCCGCGGATTCCTGGGCCGGCACAGGACACCGGAACGCCATGTTAAAGTCCTCTTTCCAGCCCACAATCGTACTGTCGGTCCCCCGGAAGGAAAGATAGCTAAACCCCGCCGGAAACCGGAACGCCATGGCTGCAAACTGCTCTGTCGCTACCACATCGCTCACGGCACGATAGCCGCAAACGTGCACGCCACGGTAACGAGGGTTTGCTGCCACGGCCTCCAACAAGGCCCTGCTCCCCTCTGGATCCCACAAGTCGTCAATCATGTCCCGGTAGCACTCGGCACGCAGCAGTTCGCGTACGTCTAGGCCCTGCCAGTTCGTCAGCTCCGCCATATCACCCGGCAAACGTAAATAGGACAACCACGCAAAGACCAGGCTATCCACCGCGCAGAACGACCGCTCCTCAAACGGATCAAACACCGTCTGGGCATATGTCAAAAAATTAGGCGAATCCGACATGACTCTCCCATCAACTATGGCGCATTGGGGTAGGGTTACTTTGCACCAAAAAGGCGCCCGGACCGTGTGGACCGGACGCCTTTCATTGTAGCCTGTTGCCCAAAAGAGCTGGATTTAGCAGGAGAAGTCGACGCTGTCGATGATGTCCTTGAGGGCCTTGGCGGAGGCGGTAAGCTCATGCTGCTCGTCATCGTCCAGCGGCACGGGGACGCGGCAGACAACGCCGTCGCGGCCAACGACGGTCGGCATGGAGATGGCAAGATCAGACAGGCCGTACTCGCCCACCATGAGCGAGGAGACGGGTAGAACGGTCTGTTCATCGCGCATGACGGCAGTGCAGATGCGCTTAACGGCCATGGCGACACCGTAGTAGGTGGCGTGCTTCTTCTCGATGATGGTGTAGGCGGAGTTCTTGACGTCCTCGGCGATGCGCTTCTCGGCGGCCTCGTGCTCCAGGTGGCCGTGAAGCTCGCAGAAGGTGTTCAGCGGCACGCCGGCAACCTGAGCGCTGGACCAAGCGACAAACTCGGAGTCGCCGTGCTCGCCCATGACGTAGGCCTGAACGTCGCGCGGGTCGACCTCGACGTGGGCGCCGAGCATCTGCTGCAGACGGCCGGTGTCGAGCACGGTGCCGGAGCCGATGACGTGGCCCTCGGGCAGACCGGACATCTTGATGGCGGCGTAGGTCAGAACGTCGACCGGGTTGGAGACGATGAGCAGAATGCCGTCGAAGCCAGACTTCTTAATCTCGGGAATAATGGACTTGAAGATGCTGACGTTCTTGTTGACCAAGTCCAGGCGGGTCTCACCGGGCTTCTGGGCAGCGCCAGCGGTGACGACGATCATGGCGGCGTCGGCGACATCGGAATAATCGCCGGCGTAGATCTTCATCGGCTCGGCAAACGTCATGCCGTGCGCGATATCCAGAGCCTCACCCTCGGCGCGGTTCTTGTCCACGTCGATGAGGACCATTTCGGAGAACAGACCGCTCTGCATCAGCGCGAACGCCGAAGACGAACCGACGAAACCGCAACCGACAATAGCGACCTTCTTCTCGTTAACCATTAGAAACTCCCATCTCTCTCCACAAGCAAGCCGCCCGGGAACGACCCGAGCGGCTTGCCGTAATCCCAATACATCCAATCGGGACTTTGATTATGCTCCTATTCGCAGCCAAAAATCGACCGTTTACCGAAATTGTTTGCAGGATTCGTAAAATAACTGCACGAAATCGGTTTCGAACTATTGACGAGCCTAAATGATCTTCTAATACAGGCCCGCCTCGCGAATAGCCTCGACAGCCAGAGCGATCTGATCGGGCGGCAGGACCAGCGCCATGCGCACGTGTCCCTCGCCCGAAGGACCAAAGCTCGCGCCCGGCGTCACCACAACGCCGGCCTTCTCCATGAGCTCCTCGCAAAACGCCATCGAGTCAGTGCGGCCGCCGGGAAGCTTGGCCCACACAAACATGGAACCGTGCGCGTTGGGGCGCTCCCAGCCTAGGCCCTCAAGACCGTCGCACAGGGCGTCGCGGCGCTCCTGGTACTTCAGACGTTGCGCCTCCACCTCATCACGCGGACCGTTCAGGCAGGCGATGGCAGCCTTTTGGATCGGGAAGAACATGCCAAAGTCGATCTGGCCGCGCAGCTTGGCAAAGGCAGAGACCACATCCTCGCGGCCGACCAAAAAGCCGATGCGGGCGCCAGTGACGTTAAACGACTTGGAGAGCGAGAAGAACTCCACACCCACCTCAAGCGCACCGGGATACTGCAAGAAGCTGCCGCCCGGCTCACCGTCAAACACGATATCGGAGTATGCATTGTCGTGAACGATGAGCAGGTCGTGCTCGCGGGCGAAGGCGATGATCTCCTCGTAGACCTCGGGCATGCCCACCGAGCCCACCGGGTTGGCGGGCAGCGATACGATCATATACTTGGCACGATCGGCCACCTCGGGATCGATACCCGCCACATAGGGCAGGTAATTATGCTCGGCAACCAGCGGATAGTACTCGAGCTTGGCATCGGCAATCTTGGCACCCGCCTCAAAGACCGGGTAGCACGGATCGGGCACCAGGATGGTGTCACCCGGATCGAGCAGGGCCAGACCCAAGTGGCCCACGCCCTCCTGCGTGCCGTTGCACGACTGCACCATAGACGGCGTAATGCCCAAAACGCCAAAGCGGCGCTCATAGTAATCGCACACGGCTTGCTTGAGTTCGGGCAGGTCGCGCAGGGCATACTTCCACATCTCGGGGTCCTGGGCCGCTTGCGTGAGCGCCTCGACCACGTGGTCGTACGGCTTAAAGTCGGGCGTTCCCACGCTCATGTTGTAAATGGTCTTACCCTGAGCCTTCAGCGTGAGCAGCTTGTTGTTGAGCGAGGCGAAGACCTCCGCGCCAAAGCGGTCGAGACGCTGCGATGCCTGCATGGTGCCACCTTTCGATATAAAAAACGCGGCGCTCCGACAAGAGCGCCGCGCGATACGGGCCATCAGATTGCAAAAGTGTAACGCTTGCAAACCCCGTATTGGTTCAATTTAGCCAACCTTAGTCAATTGGATTGAGTGCGTCGATCTGCGCAAGCCACAGATGCGAGCTGGCGTCACTCGGCATACGCCAATCGCCGCGCGGGCTGAGCGTCACCGAGCCCACCTTGGGACCATCGGGCAGGCAGCTGCGCTTAAACTGCTGGGCAAAGAAGCGACGGTAGAACGTACGCAGCCACGTGTGGACGGTCTTGGCATCGTAGACACCCTCAAAGCTCTTGAGCGCCATGCGGTAGATCTTGCCGGGCTCAAAGCCAAAACGCAGCAGGTAGTAGAGGAAGTAGTCGTGCAGCTCGTACGGGCCCACCAAATCCTCGGTCTTCTGCGCAATCTCGCCGTCGCCCGTGGGCGGCAGAAGTTCGGGAGACACCGGCGTATCGAGGATATCGAGCAGCACCTTGGCGATGCGCCCGCCAAAGACATCGGCCGCATAGCGCACCAGATGGCGCACGAGCGTCTTGGGAACGCTCGAGTTGACGGCGTACATGCTCATATGGTCGCCGTTGTACGTAGCCCAGCCGAGCGCCAGCTCCGACAGGTCGCCGGTGCCGATGACAAAACCGCCAGCCTGGTTGGCCAGGTCCATCAGGATCTGCGTACGCTCGCGGGCCTGGCTGTTCTCGTAGGTCACGTCCTGCACGGCCGGATCGTGCTCAATGTCCCTAAAGTGCTGCTCCACGGCCGCGTGAATCGAAACCTCGCGGAAGCTCACGCCCAGGTCGCGGGCGAGCGACTCGGCATTCGACTTGGTGCGATGCGTCGTGCCAAAGCCGGGCATGGAAACCGCCGTGATACCCGTGCGTGGCAGTCCCAGTGCATCGAAGGCACGCACGGTCACAAGCAGTGCCAGCGTGGAGTCCAAGCCACCCGAAAGACCGATGACTGCAGCCTTGGTACCCGTATGGGCAAGGCGGGTCTTGAGGCCCGCAGTCTGCAGATTGAGAATAGTCTCGCAACGCTCGGCCAGATCACCGTGGTCGGCCGGCACAAAAGGCGCGCGAGGGAAAACACGGTCGATATCGCAGGCATCGCGCAGGACAGACTCTTCGGCCAACACGCCCTCAAAAGAGAACTCAACGGTCGTGGCCTCCGGCGCATCGTCCGCGCGCGTCCACGTCGTCGAGCGACGGCGCTCGGCAACCAGACGATCGAGGTCGACATCGGCAACCGCCATGTCGCAGGTAAGCAGTTTGGTGGCGGCCAGCTTAGAGCCGTTTTCGTAGATCAGGTTCTCGCCCGCAAAGACCATGTCGGTCGTAGATTCGCCCTCACTCGCATCCGCGTAGGCATAGGCGCAGTACAGGCGCGCACTCTGGTTGGAGATGAGGCTGCGGCGGTAATCCGCCTTGCCGATAATCTCGTCCGAGGCCGACGGGTTGAGGATCACCGTCGCGCCAGCAAGCGCCATCTCGGTCGAGGGGGGCGCCGGTACCCACAGGTCCTCGCACACCTCGACACCCAGCACCAGATCCTCGGCACCTTCATCGCAGCAGCGGTAGACAAGCCCCGAGCCAAGCGGCACCGGACCCTGACCAGCAAATTCAATCCACACGGGATCGGCCGGCGCCGGAGCAAACCAGCGGCGCTCATAAAACTCTCCGTAGTTGGGCAAGTACTTTTTGGCCGTAAGGCCCAAAAGCTCGCCCGCACAGCACACGGCGGCGCAATTGTAGATGTTTTCGGCCACCGCGACGGGAAGACCGATGGTAAAGACGATCGGCAGCTCACGGGTTTTATCGAGAATGCGCACGAGCGCCGCCTCGCAGGCATGCAGCAGCGTGCGGTTATGGAACAGGTCGGCCGCGGTATAGCCGCACAGGTTGAGCTCGGGCAGTACCAACGCGCGAACGCCGCGCTCGGCAGCCTCACGAACAGCCGTCAGCGCAACCTCGGCATTGCCCTCGACATCGGCCACGCGAATCCGCGGCGACGCCGCCGCCACACGCAAAAAGCCATGGTTCTTATTAGCCGAAACGCAGCATTGCCTTGTTGATCTGGACACTGGAGGCCCCTTCTACCCTGAGATTCAGTCTAACGGACGTTCACATATCTCTAGCTAGCCAAAGCAACCTCCCAGTTTACTGAGACGCCAACCTGTGCTAAGAGCATGTATTCCAAAAATATCTTTAATTAAAAAAGGAGAAATCGATAATCGACTTCTCCTTTAAGCGAGGCAAGTAAATTCCGAAACTAATGGCAGAATTTATCCATGTAGTCCTCAAAGTCGAACACTTCTACCACGACGCCCTCTTCCTGAGACTCTTTCAGTTGCTCCAAGAGATCTTTGTTAATAACGTCCATGTAGAAACCTCCTCTATCTAATCAATTGTAGTATATCTGCTTTCATGCAATTATCAACCAACTTGTTTAATTGCTCCTCGCTTGCCGATAGTCCCTCTTTTTTCAAAATGTCGCGCACCTCGTTCTTAGTAATCGGCTTTTCAAACAACGAAAGCAAAGCGAACGAAAAATCATTAACCGCACACATTCTATGGGTGGCACAACTCAGCAGTACTCTTAACCCCTCTTTTGAGCGTCCGACTTCTTTAACAAACGAACTTTTAACCAATTGAAAACCATTATCGTGCATTACATAATCGGCATCGATATTTGTATTCAGCAATCCATAATGCAACAGTTCTTCTATCGCCCTTGTCAGCTCGAGGTCGCCCTGATCAAGAATAAGAGAAATGCTACAATCGGCCTCCAATAAACGGGCCAACTTAAGGTATACCAACTGGGAAACAGCATAGACATGATGGTATTCAGAATTATAGAAGTAGGCAAATGGCTCAACGAGCACGACAGAGGTCTTGGAATCCAGCCAGATTCGATCAGCTGGATTTAGACTAGTTAGCCGTCGCTTTACTTTGGTCAAATGTCCCTTATACCTGACAGCGTGAATAGAATCTAGAATCCAGGTCACCTCTGAAATATGAAGCCGCTGGGGCAAGTCAATTGTGTCGCTACCGTTTATGACCTCTTGCATATAAAAATCAATATGATGCTCATCAGATAAGGATTTTGCTTCATTTAAAGTTAAACCAGTGCCTGAAACATAATCCACTTCGAGGCGCAAATCCTCATATTGGGACTTCGGCATTACAGAGACACCATACTTATCGGGATGATTCCAAACATCCGACCCCATAACGAGACCAAAATTCGTAAATCCTCTCGTGGAATATGGAACACCACATACCTGTTTTGAATAATTCAAAACATTCTCTGTATAAGCTAAGGTGTTCAGAGCCTCTTCTTTAGTTTCGGTCGGAAAGCCAATCATAAAAAATAGATGAACAGGAATACCCGCATTGAGACAATCATGGATATTGCGATCAATCCAATCAACTCTCGTGTTCTTCTTCATTAGATCAAGAACTCTTTGGTTGTATGACTCGAGGCCAAACTGAATCTGCCTACATCCACTTTGGTATATCTTGTTAAAAACTTCTGTACTTAGGGTTGGAGAGAACCTCGTTTCTCCATGCCAGAAAAACGTTTTTCCCGATGCGTTTATTTCATCCGCGAGTTGCTCCATTCTTTTGCCTTCGAATGTTTCATCCACAAAAGAGAAAACTCTCGTGCCGTATTTTTCATTTAACCGACACATTATTTCAAATACTCTCGATATAGGCATCTTTCGGTAACAACCACCGGTAGCACCGGGAATGGTGCAGAAGGCGCAATGATTAAAACACTGCCTAGAGGAATAAACCGGCAATATTAACTCAGGCATGAAGTATTTAGAAAGGGCGAAGCCATCGAAATCGGGAACTGTATCGTTGATAAATGTTTGCTCAATCCGATGGTTTTTATATATTTCCACCTTTAGCATGGCAAAGGTTTGGAACACAGTCGAGATTGTCATCACCAGAGTCAAGAGCCTCAAGAAGACGTGCAAGCGGCTCTTCGCCGTCATACATCATTATCGAATCAATGTATTCAAAAAAGGGATGCCATTCTTTCATGCAGTCATCTGCTAAACGAGTAATGTAATTGCCGCCCAATGAGACGTGTTTAACAGATGGACATTCTTCCTTAATCAGTTTCGCTAACGTAACTGCAGAAATCAATTGGAAACAGCCGCTCACCGAAATCCCAATAAACTCGATTTTTTCCCTCTGAATACGCTTAAGAAAGGCAGTTTCATAGAAGGAAATAAACGGATTATGCAAGGTATCCGCAAGCGATTTCATTATTTCTGGTGTCGAATAATAATCATAGGGCAGATCTATGGAGTTGAACGTGTATTTAACTCCATATGAGACGCGATTTATGATATAGAGTGCATTTCTAAAAATGTTTTCGGCATATTGTCTTTCTTTTAGATTAAAGTATCTCTTCGATCTGAAAATATCTTTTGCCTCGTCAACATTAAGTGCCGACTTTTGTATCAACTCGATTGTTAATTGAACATTCGAACTAAACGAATCCTTTGATTCCCGATACCTTTTACAGCACTCTTCGACATGTCTAAAAGATAGGAGGTCATCGTAAAATTCCACGTTTAAGTCAACAATGTCAACTTTGTATTGTTCAACCTCTTGAAGATATGACTTCAAAACAGGCAAGGCAAGATACGGCCCCACTGGACTCCATCCTGGGGGAAATACTAAAAGCGTTTTAGGCATATCAACGTCACATCTTTCGCAAATAATTTAATTGAAACACAACTACCATCATAATTGAAAATACACCAAGTCCTGTAACGAGAATTGAGAACATCGCGATGCTCGTGAACAGCGAAACAAGAAGTGTTGAAATAACAACAGCAACCGATTGCAAAGACTCCCTAATTGAAAACAGGCTTATCGATTCAGATCCGTCTCTCGCCAAATCCTGCAGCGATGTTATGAGAAGCACATCTTGAATGGCGTTTCCGGCACCGACGATAAAAAGGAAAATAAACGATATCCCAGACGCATAGCGATAGCCAAACGCCAGATACGCACCGAGCGCAAGATACGTCACAAAACAATATGATTTAACGCAATCGGAACCACTGATTAAACGACCATATATTGTATTTCCGAACAACAGTCCGATTGTAAGACTACTCTGAAGGAATCCGTATTGTATCGATGACGAGTCAAATTGCAATTGCGCTATAGCTGGCAAAAGAGAATTCAGAGAGCCGAATGCCACGCCACTAGAAATATCGATTAATAGGAAACCAATTGCCAAGTGCTTCGCGCTAAGATCACTAAATGCAGTCCTGTTTTTTTCATTTTTGCTTATTCCCTCTTTATCATTAACCTCGATAACCGACGGAACATCTCGCAGCAACCAGAACGACGCGGCAAAAGAAAGCGCGTCTAATGCAAGAACAGCCTCCGCCCCAAATTGAGCGACAACAAAACCGCCGGCAACTGGCCCCAGAACCATCATCAAATTCTGCAGGAACCCAAACGAATTATTAATTACGTCGCGATTGATACTATTCGTATTGGCTCTTAACAACGAGTAAAAGCAGGGCATTTCTACCGTTCGGCAAAGCGATACCGCGCACGTAATAGCAAACATACTCCATTTACTATCAACAAAAATATAGCAAACGAATAATCCCGCGCGAATTAAGTCTGCCAATCTCATGGCCTGCAGTGTCCCGATACCCATCTTCTGAGGCAGCTGCGCGAGCGCAACTGAAAACAGAGAGGGGGCAAATCTGCAGCAGACCATCAAAGCAGTTGCAGAAACATCGTGAGTTACCTCGTAAATCAGCATTGGCAAAGCAATATTCGCACACCAATTGCCTATTTCGCTTATCCCTCTAGCAATATATAGGACCCGAACCGGACGGCTAGCTCTCAATACCGTGAACATCACGATTAACCTCGTATTTCAGGCCTCGTTCATCCCTTAATAGGAATCCATAATCAACCAAGTACCGCCTCAACACGGCATAATCAGGATAGAGCTGTGACAGCACACGATTAACCTGAAGCTCCGTATAACTTGTATTTAATTCAAAGAAAGAGACGGCCCATAGCAGCATGATTCTTTTATAGCTTTCCTTTTTTGGAATTGAAACCAGCTCGCCATTCTTGAGAAATCGTTTTTTAAAGTCTATTAGCTCATCCATTCACATCCTCCATTTCATACGCATCTAATACTAAAAATGCATACGCTTTAGGTCATCGCATTCAGCTTCTTTATTCGAACTAAACTCGAACTAATCTAAATTATTTGCTCAGACACTCTTCGAAAGCTCGTTTTTCACTCTGAGTAAAATGCCCTTCCCAGTCAGTCCACGAACAGGAAGGCAACTCACAACGAGCGGAGTCGAAGCCCTCTGCCGTCGGTCGTTCAAAATGCACGATAACCTTTTCGATATCGCCATCCGCAATCAGGTCAGAATGAATGACCTCGGTACCGTCTTCGAACGTCATATACGGGTACATCACGTAAACCACCTCGCAATCGTAAATCCAGTTTAGCATCAAGCTATTGCACCAAAGACAGCAAGCCCCCTTGATGAGTTGATGGTATCTGTTAAATGTCACGTACGATTCACATCTGGTGGGTACCCTGATGGCTACACAAAACGAAGCAGATTTACACCGGGAGGACCCCGTATGACAACCAAGTACACTGACGCGCCGCGCACGCGCGTCATGACACCGGCCGCGCTCAACAACGGCGTGCACGAGAACCATTCCATCGGACAGACCATGGCCATCGCGCCCAAAAAGGGCCTGTTTGACGACATTTCCATTCCCCAGATCATCGCCGGCGCCGCAGCTGCCGCCACGAGCGTGGCGCTTGCTTCAAAGATCGGCATTGCCGGCTCGGTGATTGGTGCCGCTGTGAGCTCAGTCATCACTGTTGTGTCCTCGCAGGTCTATCGCCACTTTATCTCCGCCAGCGCCGAAGCAATCAAGGGCACGCATGCCGCTGTCGACTACCCTACCGGCGCCTACGAGCCCGTTGAGCCCAATGTCGAGGAGCACCTAGGTGGCGCCGCAACCACGCAGGAGATGCGCCAGGTTGCGGGACGCGCGACCACGGCGCGCGTCGCTCCCAACAGCCTGCGCGCCAAGGCGGCGGCTGAGCGCAGCCAGACGCAAAAGAAGGTCATCGTCTTCTCGATCGCTATCGCCATCGTCGCGGTCATCGCCTGCGCCGGCGCCATCCTTATCACCACTGCCGGTGAGGGTCTGGGCGAGCGTCCCGAGCCAATCCTGTCGTCGCGCACGACCGAGAGCGATGCAAATGGCAACACCCAGTCGCAGGATCAGCAGGCACAGACGGACGATACGCAAGACAGTTCTACCTCTGCCAATTCGTCCTCGAACACCCAAAACCAATCGCAGGGCGTCGATTCCTCTGCGAACAACAGCGGCACGCAATCCGGCACGACTGACTCAAGTCAAACGACTGACGGCTCTCAACCGAGCACGGGCGACCAGGCGAATGGCAATACACCGAGTACGGGATCTACCGACAACAGCAACACCAACAGCTCGAGCGGAACCGCGTCCGGCACGGCATCTGACAGTTCAAGCCAAGGCGCGACATCGGGCAACTAGGCACATTTGCCTCTCATAGATAACCGACCTGTATAACGGGCGCGAATCGACAGCGGTTCGCGCCCGTTTGCCTTGGGCGCCGCCATGGCGAGCGCCATGCGATGGTAAGATGCTTTACATGTGTAAAGAGGAGATTTGCCATGAGCAAGACAATAGTTAGGCCCACGCTTTCACTGGGCAACCACATCTATCTGTATCGCCTGCTGCGCGATGCGATTGGATGCGGCAAGCAAACGTTTATGACGCAGGTCGAAGAGGCGCTCGCCGCTGGCGACATGACCGCTTATGACCTGGGCTTCGAATCCACGCGCGAGCTGCTCGAAGAGCTTGACGACTGCATTAAGCTGACCGTCTTTAAGGGCGGTCGCCTGTATGCCACCGTCATCGCCAACGAGGCCTGGGATGCCGCCCTTGCCAAGGGCGAGGACAAGCCCAAGACCGCCAAGGGCGCTAAGCAGTCCTACAAAAAGAAAAAGCGCGGTGAGAAGGACCTCAAGGCTGTGCGCCCCAAGCACGTTAAGCGTCCCGAACCAGAAGCCGCGGTTGAAGCTGTGCCGGAGCCCGAGCCCGAGATAGAGATCGAAGTCGCTATTGAGGTGGCAGCGGAAGCCGAAACCGAAATCGCCGCCATGACCGATCCCGAAGTCATGCCAGAGCAGGAAGCCGCTGTGGAGCTCAACGAGGCATCCAAGTCGACAACCGAAGAGGCGGCTGGCCAGCCCGAGGCGCCCGTGTTCCAGAACCACGATGTCTTTGGCGACAACACCGAGGACAATCAGTCCGACGAGCTCGCGGATCAAGATGCTGCCGAGGCAACACCGGAGCCCGAGGCGCCCCAGCCTGCCATCTCGCTCACGGTTGTCTACGACCCCGAGAACGCCAACGCCGGCATCACCACCATGGTATCCACGCCGGTCGAGGCCAAGCCGAACGTCGAGGCAGAGGACACTCCGCAGGCCGATGCCAAAACCGGGACCGAAGACACGTCCATCTCCGTGGAACCGACAGATTCCATAGCTAAGCCAGAAGCGGCATCTGAGTCTGCACCTGTCATTGAGTCCGCATCCGCACCCGCCTGTGACCAGGCTCCCACACCTGCACCGACTCCGGTCCCCAATTCAGCACCGGCCCCCGCTCCCGCAGCACCGACCATCCCCGGGGACTTCCCCATCGATTTCGCGACCGAGGTCTTCTGCCCTAGCCCGCTGCTGCACCAGCTGTCGACTTATCTCCCCTACGGCGCTGACACCCTCGGCATCGTCGGCGAGTACTACCGGATCGCTCGCGAGCGCGGTACCATCGAGGCCGGCCGTAACCGCGCGAGCTTCCCCCTGCGCTACACACAGGCCGGCAAACGCCACGAAGTCACCGTACGCATTCGCCGCAACACCACCGGCGGCCTCGGAGCCACCTGGGCCATCGACAAGGTCGAAGCCCCGGTCGAGTAAAAAACGGCCTCGGATAGCCAATTGACCATCCGAGGCCGTTTGAATTCAGGCCTTTTAGTTGTCATCGGCGCATATAGACACCAGAGAAGCAAGCTCATCCTCAAGTTGCGGAGCAAAGTATCTAAAAGAAACCTGCGCTCCGGTCGGTATCGACTCAATCATATTCGCAGCATTATCTGAAACTCGGTACGATGCAGTTTCACCTGTCTTCAAATCCTCTATTGAGCAGACAGCGTCTTCAGCATCATTCGACCTAAGCACGCCTTTTCCTTGTAACATCACATCGGCATGCCCGCCAGCTATTTCTAATGAACCTGAGTCTGTCGCAGTCACTTCTCCGGAACCTCCGCGCGATATCTCTTCCTTTGTTGAACAGCCCACCAATGAAGCCATCAGCACCAAAGACAGAGCTAGACGAATCGCCCTACTTCGAAAAAGTCGTTCCATAAGTCCACGCATAATAGCTCTGATCATACTTCAGGAAGGATAAAGATGAATTCCAGCCGTCCGCTATGCCAATCATCTGCCTTGTCTCTCCAGTTTTCTTACCAGTAAGTGTGGCGTAAGCCTCCGCTGTTACAGAATGGGCTGATCCGTTGTACAAACTCGCATGTAAAACATTCGGTCTATTAGAGTTAATCTCATTTTGAATGCTCGCGATAGCCGGAGAGGAGACAGTGCGGGCGATAAGAGCACTTCCTCTGCTTGCGCAGTAATTTGTAAACCCCGTTGCACAGGTTGATATCGGCGTTCCGCCCAAAACAACGCCGGGAACAGTCTGTTCTTCAGCGGAAAGAGCATGGGTATTGGTGTAATTCCATATCTGCATATATTGCGAAGGGTCGCTATATAAATTGGCAATGCCATACAGTTCCGCAACGTTCGAAAAAGCGGTCACCATACAAGCATAGTGGGCAGTAAGCCTCTTAATCTCGCTTTCATCATATGACATAAACTGAGAAATGGAACGAAATCCAGATACTGTGTAATCCTGCATTTGAGTTGCGTAAATTACGACATCGTTCCAGCTTGAAGGTTTATTCGATAAAACGACAGGCCGTCCTTCTATGGAAACAGCCGGGATTGTTCTTCCGCAATTTGTTGTTATTGAACCGTCCAAAGATTGCACACCGAATTCGAATGGATTGATCATTACGACTGGGTTATTGAAAGAATAAGACTCAACACCAAGATCTCCTCCCCGATCCATAGGGCTGACTAAGCCGTCTCCAAAACGATATCCCGTAAGTATTTCATCATCTGAAGCATCTAAAACCAAATAGCCCGCGGCTCTATTGAATGTCACAACCGGAACAATGTAGCCAAGCGGGGACCCATCAACGTCTACAAAAGGAATAGGGTTAGAAGGCGTATACGAAGAGCCGAGGAGTCCCTTTATATATTTATCGGCAAGCTCTTGCGCAATTTCTGAAGTAAATTGTATCTGCTCACCATCAATATTGCCCGTCGAAGCAAAAACCTCTTTCGGACGTGCGGCTAAGGCGACAATTGAAGACGCGACAAGTTGCAGAAAACGACGACGCGAAAGCATATGTTCTTCTTTCTAGAGGAGCGACTTATAAGATACTCCTATTCTATAACCTTTTTTGTAACGTTACAGCACTGGTTATATTTCAATTCGATTTGCTTATGTCCTTGTAACCCAATACGTCTTTACGTTTTAAACGGAATTAGAAAATCACTCATAGCAAAAACGGGCTTTAATCCCAAAGAGATGACTTTGATTATGAATCAACCAGCAGCCAGGGCATAGCTGCAGTGCAATTGCTACAAGAAAGGCCGCCCTTGCTGGCGGCCTTTCTACTTGCTACTAGTCACGCGTGAGCTTGCGGTGAATACGATGCGGCTGGGCTGCGTCCTCGCCCAGGCGCTCGATGCGGTTGGCCTGATAGGCCTCGAAGTTGCCCTCGAACCAATACCAGTTGCCCGGATTCTCGTCGGTGCCCTCCCACGCCAGAATGTGCGTGGCGACGCGGTCCAGGAACATACGGTCGTGGCTAATGACCACCGAGCAGCCCGGGAACTCGAGCAGCGCCGCCTCGAGCGAGGACAGCGTCTCGACGTCGAGGTCGTTCGTGGGCTCGTCGAGGAGCAGCAGGTTGCCGCCCTGCTTGAGCGTAAGCGCCAAGTTCAGACGGTTGCGCTCGCCACCGGAGAGTACGCCAGCGCGCTTCTGCTGGTCCTGGCCCTTAAAGCCAAAGCTCGCCACATAAGCGCGGCTCGGAACCTCGGTCTCGCCGACCATCATGTGGTCCAGGCCGTCCGAGACGACCTCCCACAGGTTCTTGTCGGGGTCGATGCCGGAACGGTTCTGATCGACGTAAGAAATCTTGACGGTCTCGCCCACCTCGAGCTCGCCCGAAGTCAGCGGCTCCAAGCCCACAATCGTCTTGAACAGCGTGGTCTTACCGACACCGTTGGGGCCGATGACGCCCACGATGCCGTTGCGCGGCAGGGTGAACGAAAGGTCATCGATGAGCACGCGACCGTCGAACTCCTTGTGCAGGTGATGGGCCTCGAGCACCTTGTTGCCCAGACGCGGTCCCACGGGGATGCGGATGTCGGTCCAGTCGAGCTTCTGGCTTGCGCGGGCCTCGGCCTCCATCTCCTCGTAGCGAGCCAGACGGGCCTTGTTCTTGGCCTGTCGGGCCTTGGGCGAGCTGCGCACCCACTCGAGCTCGGCCTCCATACGCTTGGCGAGCTTGGCGTCGCGGTTGCCTTGGGCCTCGATGCGCGCGGCCTTGGTCTCCAGATACGTAGAGTAGTTGCCCTTGTAGGGGTAGAGATGGCCGCGGTCGACCTCGCAGATCCACTCGGCGACGTTATCCAGGAAGTAGCGGTCGTGCGTGACGGCAAGCACCGCGCCCTGATAGTTATGCAGGAAGTGCTCGAGCCACAGGATCGACTCGGCGTCCAGGTGGTTGGTGGGCTCATCGAGCAGCAGCAGGTCGGGGGCCTCGAGCAGCAGCTTGCATAGGGCAACGCGACGGCGCTCGCCGCCGGAAAGAACGTTGACCGGCATGTCGGAATCGGGCAGCTGCAGGGCGTCCATGGCCTGGCCGAGCTTGGAATCGATATCCCAGCCGTCGGCGGCGTCGATCTCGTCCTGGAGCTTGCCCATCTCGGCCATGAGGGCGTCCATATCGCAGTCGGGGTCGCACATCTCCTCGCCGATTTTGTTAAAGCGATCGACCTTGGCGATCATGTCGCCAAATGCCATGCGCACGTTCTCGATAACGGTCTTGTCGTCGTCGAGCGGCGGCTCCTGCTGCAGGATGCCCACGGTGTAGCCGGGGGTGAGCCTGGCATCGCCGTTGGAGACTTCCTCGATACCGGCCATGATCTTGAGCAGGGTCGACTTACCCATGCCGTTGGGGCCCACGACGCCGATCTTGGCACCGGGGTAGAAGCTCAGGGTCACGTCGTCAAGGATTACCTTGTCGCCATGGGCCTTACGAGCCTGATACATCTGGTAGATAAACTCCGCCATTTGCCTGTTTTATCCTTTCTACCTTCTGTTTCCCTATTCTTGATTCGCTTTAGTGGAAACGAAATGAGGAAACCAGCTCTGAAACTAAACGAAAAAGGGGCATGGTTGCCCACACCCCCTAATACTACCTGGGAAAAATCCCCCGGAACATACTATGAACTGCGTACGCTAGTTTTCCGCAACCTTAACGAGCGGCTCGCTGCGATTTACGCCACAGCAGATACGAATAGACGTAGGCAGCTCCAGCTGAACCAAACGCCAGAACCGCAATCACCGCGGCGACGACTTCACTCGAAAGCACGCTACCCGCCACGCCCATCACAATCAGGCCAACGCCCAGCACCATAAAGCAGGCACCGCCAAAACGCTGCGTACGGCGCCAGTTCTCGGGATCGGCAAGCGCCCAGGGCGTCTTGATACCGAGCGTGTAGTTCTGCTTTACGCGCGGTAAGTAGTTGCCCATACCAATAAAGAGCAAGCCGATAGCGCCTGATACCAGCAAATTGACCGTTCCTACCACCGGCACGATGCCCCACACCGTTAGCTCCCCCAGCCAGCTTATGGCACACATGAGCAGCGTGAAGGCGATTACGAAGCCCTGATAGAACTTACCCGAGGTTCGATATGCCTCACCTTTGGGATCGACGCGCGGCACCACGCAGAACATTGCGAGAAGCGCCAGAGGCAGCACGCCGAGCGCGGAGGCCATCCAGCTAGGACCCCAACCGTCGACGGCGCCGTTCGCGCCCCAGTGCGTGGGAATCTGCGCAGGCAAGCTCGGCATCACTATCAGATGCGCTGCGACATTGGCGACGCATAGAGCGACCAGCGCAATCCACACGCGCGACGATACCCCCGTGGAATGAATGCCTTTGTTTTCGTTATTCATCCTTATCACCTTCAGTGTTTGTAAAGCCCATAAACCAACCGATCAAGTCCTGCATGACGGTGGTGTTTAAGCTGTAAACGATGTTTTGGCCATGACGTTCGTCAGTCACCAACCCGGCGTTTTTGAGCGTCGCCAAGTGATGGCTCAATGATGGCTTGCTGATGTCAAAATGCTCGGCAAGCTCCCCTGCCGTGCAATTGCCCTCGCGCAGCAGTTCTAAAATGCGCCGTCGTGTAGGATCGGCCAGCGCTTTAAAACCCTCTCCCGGCATAAGACCTCCTCTCACCATCTCTCATAACGCGCACACTATACTCGATATTTAGATGTTTGTCTAACTATCTAATCGAAATGCTTCAAACCACATCAAAGTAAGCGCCATCGCAACCTATGGGCGATTACCTATAATGGCGATAGCTAAAACACGATTCGCTTCCCCATCGGAGGATGTCTATGACCGAAACCGCAGCCGCAACTCCCAACGAGACACGCGATACCAAGCTCGAGATCATCATGGGCCGCGAGGCACTCGACAAGCTCGCCAACGCCACGGTGCTGATACTCGGCTGCGGAGGCGTGGGCTCTAACTGCTGCGAGGCACTTGCCCGCGGCGGCATCGGGCATTTTGTGATTCTGGACAAGGACATCATCGCGCCCAGCAATATCAATCGCCAGGCCATCGCCTTTCACAGCACCGTCGGCAAGCGCAAGGTCGATGTTATGGAAGCCATGATCCACGACATCAATCCCGCCACCACCGCCATCAAGCGAACTGAATATCTGCTGAGCGACAATATCGACGAGTTCTTTACGAGCGTTTTTGAGCAGACGGGCGGCAAGCTCGACTACGTCGTCGACGCCATCGACACCATCTCGGCCAAGCTCACCATTGCCAAATATGCTCAGGACCACGACATTCGTTTGGTCAGTTCCATGGGCGGGGCCAACAAGCTCCATCCCGAGTGCCTCCGCTTTGCCGACATCTTCGATACGGTACGTGACCCCATGAGCCGCATTATGCGCAAAGAATGTAAGAAGCGCGGAATCAAGAGCCTGCACGTGCTGTTTAGCTGTGAGGAATCGGTTAAAACCCAACCCCGCGACCCGTCCAACATCCACGAGCGTACCGAGTTGGGTACCGCCAGCTTTATGCCGCCCATCATGGGTCAGATGATTGCCGGCGAGGTTATCCGCCAGATCAGCGGGCGCGGCACCGAGCGTGTGCGCGCCGATGGTCAGCGCTTGGACTAGCAGGATGCCTTGCGATGGAACCGCGATTCTTTGACACGCATTGTCATCTTGATTTGATGCTCAGCCCCGATGCTGCAGCCAGTGAGTCGGCGGCGTTGGGTCTGGGGCTCTTTGACTGCGGGGTCGACCCACGCGACTTCGCGGCAGCAAAAAAGCGGGCCAGCCGATACCCAAACATTATCGCGGGCGCCGGCCTCCATCCCTGGTGGCTCGCCGACGGCCGCTGCGGTCCTGCCGAAGTCAATCTGCTTTGCGAAGTTGCTGACCAAGAACGCTATATCGGCGAGGTAGGACTCGACTTTTCCGCGCGCTTTGCCGGAAGCGAACCGCTTCAAATACAGGCACTTGACCGTCTCTGCGATGCACTCGTGCAGTACCCTCTCGCCGGGCGCGTGATATCAATTCACGCTGTTCGTTCGGCAGGAACCGTACTGGACGTCCTTGAGTCATATGGATTACTCACCCCAAGCCCCAACTCCCCCGCCATCATCTTTCACTGGTTTAGCGGCACCTCGAACGAGTTCGTCCGTGCGCGAAACGCAGGCTGCTATTTTTCCGTGAACGAGCGGATGCTCGCTACCAAGCGCGGTCGTGAATACGCCCGACAGATCCCACTCGACCGTCTGCTGCTCGAAACCGACGCTCCAGCCGAACCGCAAGCAGATGCAAGCGCGCGACAGCTCATCACATCGCTAAAAAGCGCCTCCCTGCACATCGCCGAACTTAAAAACTGCGCCGAGGAGAGCGTCGAATCAACCGTTTTAGGAAATTCGCACTCCATATTTGACTTCAACTGACCCCGGTGGGCAAAAAACGCCAAATATGAGTACTGCTGCAAAGCTAGTAGCATTATATTGTGACAAAAGAACGCCTTGATAATGTACAGCTGTTCATTATCAAGGCGTTTTAGCATGGCTAAAGCCATATTTAACAGGTTATAATCGCCCCCAGGCGCTCAACCAGGGCCTTAAAAGCATAATTTCCCTGTTACTAAATTAGTGACAGTACTCATATTTGGCATTTTTTGCCCACAGGGTCCCGAGAAGACAACAATTCGACTTCCCGGGACTGCTCACCTATTCGGAAATCGGCGCTCCATGGCCCCAGGAGCCTTCCATGCCGCATACAGTCGAGGCAAACCCCGCCGCAAAGTCGAGCGCGCGCTCGATGGCCTCAGCGCCATCCTCGCCACGCTTGGCAGAATCGAGATAGCACATCAGGAACGAGGTCAGGAACGAGTCGCCCGCCCCCATGGTGTCCTTCATATCTGCCACAGGCTTGGCATGCTGCCGATAGTAACGCTCGCCGTCGTAGGCAATGCAGCCCTCAGCGCCAGCCGTGGCCGATACAAAACGCGGACCCAAGCCCTGCACCCATGCCAGACGCTCGCGAGTCTCGTCCTCACCCGCGGCATCCGCCGCACTAAAGAAAGCAAAATCGACGTAGGGCGCAATTTGCTCGTAGTACTCGTCGGTGGAATCGTCCGAAAAGTCAAAAGAGACCGTGACGCCCGCTGCCTTCAACTTGGGCAGCTCGCGCTCGGTAAAGCAATAGTTGCCCGAATGAACCACGTCGAACTGCTTCATATACGCAAGGTCAAAGCGATCGAGCACATAGCGCGCATCACCACGGATGCCGCCCTCGTTCGACCCCAGAAACACGCGGTCACCATCGACCACGGTAACACGAGCCGCACCGTTCTCGCCGATGAGTTGTTTACATTTGGCGAGCTCGACGCTCTCGTCCTCAAGGCTCGCGATGATATGCTCAGCCGCGGCGTCGTTTCCAAAGATGCCCATATACGCGGAGCGCGCGGCTCCGCATTTCCTGGCATACACGGCAAAGTTCACCGCATTGCCACCCGGATACATAGTGTGGATATGCTCGTAACGATCGACGACGTTATCGCCAAACCCAAGAGCGCTAACGTTGAATGTCATAGTGCCGCTCCCCTCTCGTCCCAACGAGATCGCTGTAATAGCCGCCGTACCACCCCGGCCCTACGCGAGTTCCAACAAATCGGGCAGCTGGTCGATAATCTTATCCGCAGCATCTTGGCTAAATCCAAAGCGCTCCTCGCGCTTGGCGATTACCGTCAGACCGGCGCGCTTACCTGCGGTAATGCCCGGAACGGAATCCTCAACGCAGCAGCAGCGATTCGCGGGCAGCCCCAGCAGGTCCAGCGCATGCAGGTAGATGTCGGGCTCGGGCTTACTCTCCTTAAACTGCTCGCCGCTCACCACATACTCAAAGGCATCCGACAGCCCGCACGCGTTGAGCACTTCCTCGATGCTATCCATGGGAGACGAGCTGGCAAGCGCCACGCGAACGCCACGGCGTGGCAGCTCTCGAATCGTATCCACGGCGCCTGGGTTAATCAAAGCCTGATAGTCGCGCGGACGCTTATGCGCCCACTCGTCCCAACGGGCCAACGCTTCCTCGCCAGTGAAATGCCCCTTACCGGCGCGCTCAAACCAATCGACCAGCATATGCAGGAAGAACTGATGCGAGGTACCGACTTGCCCATTCAACTCCTCTTGAGTCAGGTTAAGCCCAAGCTCCTTGGCAAACGCGGCAGTCTCGCCCAGGTAGTAATACTCGGTATCGACAATGACACCGTCCATGTCAAAGATAACGGCGTCGAACGGAAATGCGGACACGGCACCCTCCCTAACAAAAGGGCGCCCGCAAGCAGGCGCCCAAACCATGCATTAATCGGCGATTCTAACCCAGCAGCTTATCCAGCGCCACTGCAATACCGTCTTCGTTGTTATTGGCGGTTACCATCTGGGCAACTGCCTTAACCTCATCGACGGCGTTGCCCATGGCAACACCGGTGCCGGCCCACTCAATCATGGACTTGTCGTTCTGGCCGTCGCCAAACGAGACGACCTCGCTGGCATCGATGCCGAGCTTGAGCAGGGCACCCTCAAGCGCACGGGCCTTGTCGATACCGGGCGCCGTGTACTCAAAGTACCAGTCGGCCGTAAACATGCCCGAAAGCGTCTGCTTAAAGGGCGCATACATCTCCTCGTAATGCGCTTGCAGGTAGGCCGGGTTGCCTGCCGTCAGCAGCTTGTCTACGGGATAAGTGTCCACGACCTCATGCAAGCTCTCGACCTCGCGGATCTTAAGGTCGCAGGCATCGCGCTCGTATTTGACGATGTTTTTCTGCGAGCCGTCAGGCAGCGTGATCATGCAATGGTACGAGTCCTCGACGTGCAAATCGCGACCGAGCGAAATCATAGGGATCACGTCGAAATTGCGCAGATGATCAATCAGACGGTGCAGCTCGTCAGCCGGCATGGCCTGGTCAAAAAGGACCTCATCGGTCTGAGCGTCGACCACATGCGCGCCATTAAAGGCAACTAGCAGACCGTCATGGTTTTGAAGGTCGAGCTCCTGCGCCAAGGCGTGCAACCCCCATGCGGGACGGCCCGAAGCCAAGATGAGCTTAATGCCCGACTCCTGCGTCGCGAGCAGCTTCTCGCGCGTACGCGGGCTGATGACCTTTTGGTCGTTGGTGAGCGTACCGTCGATATCCATTGCGATGGCTTTGATTGCCATATATGCCTCCCTGTCATTGAACAACCTTGTCTGAGCCATCATACAGAACACCCACGGCGGCGCTGTTTGCAACGGGAAAAATGTCATATTGTCCCAAACATGAACGGCGCGCCTTCGACGATTGCGATGCCCGTCGAGGCGCCTCCCGATACATTCCATCCTATCCAAATAGCAAGGGGCCCGTATCCCAACGGATACGGGCCCCTTTCAGCCATAAGCCAACTCAGCCGTAAAGACTACTTGCGATGAGCGCGATAGAACTCGATGAGCGCCTGGGTCGAAGCGTCCTGCTCGGCCTTGGCGGCGTCGTCGTGGAAGGCCGGGGTGATCTGCTTGGCAAGCTGCTTGCCCAGCTCGACGCCCCACTGGTCGTAGGAGTCGATGCCCCAGACCGTGCCCTCGACAAACGTAATGTGCTCGTACAGGGCGATGAGCTCGCCAAGCGCGAACGGGGTCAGCGTGTCACCGAAGATCGAGGTCGTCGGGCGGTTGCCCTCAAAGCAACGAGCCGGGACGATCTGTTCGGGCGTGCCCTCGGCACGAACCTCGTCGGCTGTCTTGCCAAAGGCGAGTGCCTTGGTCTGGGCCAGGAAGTTGCCCAGGAACAGCTCGTGCACGTCCTGGCCGCTGTCGGTCGCAGGGTTGGCGGTATTGGCGAAGGCGATGAAATCGGCCGGAACCACCACGGTGCCCTGGTGCAGCAGCTGGTAGAAGGCGTGCTGGCCGTTGGTGCCGGGCTCGCCCCAGAAGATCTCACCGGTGTCGGAGGTCACGGCGCTGCCGTCCCAGCGGACATGCTTGCCGTTGGACTCCATGGTGAGCTGCTGCAGGTAGGCCGGGAAACGATGCAGGTACTGGCAGTACGGCAGCACGGCGTGGCTCTTGGAACCGAAGAAGTTGACGTACCAGACGTTGAGCAGACCCATCAGCGCGACGGCGTTGTTCTCGAGCGGCGTGTTGCAGAAGTACTCGTCGATGGCGTGGAAGCCCTCGAGGAACTGCTGGAAGCGCTCGGGGCCGAGCACGACGATCAGCGACAGACCCACGGCGGAGTCGACGGAATAGCGGCCGCCGACCCAGTTCCAAAAACCGAAGGCGTTGGCGGGGTCGATACCGAAGGCCTCGACCTTTTCGAGCGCGGTGGAAACGGCAACGAAGTGCTTTGCCACGGCCTCGGCGTTCTGCTCATCGGAGCCATCGATGGCGCCCTGAGCCTTGAGCTGCTCGAGCATCCAGGTCTTGACCTCGCGGGCGTTGGTGAGGGTCTCGAGCGTGGTGAAGGTCTTGGAGACGATAATCACGAGCGTGGTCTCGGGATCCAGACCCTTGAGCTTCTCGGCCTGGTCGTTGGGATCGATGTTGGAGATATAGCGGCAATCGATACCGGCGTCGGCATAGGGACGCAGGGCCTCGTAAGCCATGACCGGGCCCAGATCGGAGCCGCCGATGCCGATGGACACCAGGTGCTCGATCTTTTTGCCGGTAACGCCCTTCCACTCACCGGAGCGCACGCGCTCGGCGAAGGCATACATGCGATCGAGGACCTCGTGCACGTCGGCGACGACGTCCTGGCCGTCGACGATAAGCTGGCCCTTCTCGCTTGCCGGACGGCGCAGCGCGGTATGCAGGACGGCGCGGTCCTCGGTGGTGTTGATGTGCTCGCCGGAGAACATGGCGTCGCGGCGCTCCTCGAGCTTCACCTCGCGGGCAAGATCGCACAGCAGCTTGACGGTCTCATCGGTCACCAGGTTCTTGGACAGGTCGAAGTGCAGGTCACCGGCGTCAAAGCTCAGCTTGTTCACGCGCTCGGCATCGGCGGCGAACCAGGCCTTGAGGTCGATACCCTCGGCCTCGAGCTTCTCCTGATGGGCCTCGAGCGCCTTCCAAGCGGCAGTCGACGTAGCATCGATAGGTGCGGCAACAGTTGCCATAGAGTCCTCCTCAGCATACGGGCACACGCCTCCATGCGCCCGGACATTCAGATGCCACTATTCTAGCGCAGGTCAAGACTATAATCAGCGAGCGTTGCCAATCGGCCCCCAAACGGCAACCGACCAAAAAGGGACAGGTTTATTTTGGCAGGTCAAACGCTTTACCAATCAAAAATGACCTATCCCTTTATGGCAAATATTAGGCCGCGGCGCAGACGCTACCGAGTAACTCACGCAGAGGAGACCCGATGCCCTCCAGCAGTTCGGGCGCGATGATGGCAAAAACGGGAACCTCGCCGGCCCCCACGACGGCAGGCACCTTGCCCTCCGAGACGATACATCCATAAGGGACAAAACCGTCTTCGCCGACATCGAGCGCCGCCATGCGACGGGCGAGCTCGCGCGCAAAGCCGGCAGTATCGGCATCGCCAATCGCCAAGACAAAGTCCACGCCTTCGTCGATCGCCAGGGCCACGGCTTCGTCGATCAGCTCGTCTCCTCCGTCGCCTTCAACCGAGCCGCAGCGGAAAAGCACGCGCTCGAGCAGAGCTCGATCAACCGAGCCCAGCGCCGCCGAAACGAGCTCATCACGCGTGTGCTTGTCGCCTCCCAGCACGACCAGTGCCTTGGTGCCGCCATAGTGGGCAACCAATCGCCCGCACCAGCGAGCCACATCCCCATCCGCAACCAAGCGCGTCGGCATACCAAACCCATAGTTGACCATTATCCCCACAACCCTTCCGTGCTTTATGGTGGTATCAATCGTTAGCCTCATGCTACGAAGCGAGCTTTTCCGAGCTGTTACGCACTCTTTAGGGCTGCGTTAAAAACCCGATGCAGCCGCACGACCATACCTGCCAAAAAGGGGCAGGTTTTGACGGTGTCCGGTCGAGCAGGTATTATCGAACAGGTATTCGATAAGAACATGTGTTTGATGGGAGGCTCGGATGGAGCACGAGCAGCACACCTACATCTGCATCGACCTCAAGACGTTTTATGCCAGCGTCGAGTGCGTCGATCGTGGGCTCGATCCGCTCACCACCAACCTGGTCGTTGCCGACGAATCGCGCGGACGCACGACCATCTGTCTCGCTATCACGCAGACCATGAAGGACCTCGGGATACACAACCGCTGCCGTCTATTCGAGATTCCCGACGGCATCGACTACATCAAAGCAGTGCCGCGCATGCAACACTACATGGAGGTGTCGGCGCAAATCTACGGCGTCTATCTGGAATACGTCAGCCCCCAGGACGTGCACGTCTACTCCATCGATGAGTGCTTTATCGACGTGACGCCCTATCTGGACCTTTATCACACCGATGCCGAAGGGTTCGCCTGCATGTTGCGCGACGAGGTCTTGGGGCGCACCGGCATCACGGCGACGGTCGGTATCGGCCCCAACCTATTCCAGGCCAAGGTGGCGCTCGACATCACCGCCAAGCACGTAGCCAGCCGCATTGGCGTACTCGACGACGAGATCTTTCGCAAGGAGATCTGGCCCCATCGCCCCATCACCGACATCTGGGGCATCGGCCCCGGCGTGGCGGCCCGTCTCGAGAAATACGGCGTCTACGACCTGATGGGCGTCGCCGCACTCGACGAGAACCTGCTCTACGACGAACTCGGCGTCAATGCCGAATATCTCATCGACCACGCCTTCGGGCGCGAGCCGACAACCATCGCCGATATCCAAGCCTATCGCCCGCAAGCGACCTCGACCACCACAGGACAGGTGCTCTCGAAGGGCTATGCCTACGAGCAGGCCTACACCGTCTTGCGCGAAATGGTCGACAACGCCGTGTTGGATCTAGTCGATAAGCACGTGGTCTGCGACAGCATCTCGCTCTTTGTGGGCTACGCGAGCGAGCGCGCCGACATACGCCGGCTCAACGCCAGCGGCACGGCGCAGTATATAGACGGCTGCGGACACTTGCGCTCGAGCACCTCGAGCATCGAGCCCGCAGCGACCGACGGCCCCGAGCTCGCGCCCCGAGCTCCCAAGCCCGTCCAGCGCGATGACGAAAGGCGTCGCCTGGTGCGCGAAGCGCAGGCAATCGATGGCATCTTTGTGGGAGAGCATGGCGGCAAACCGCGTGGTGGCTATGCCGCACTCTTTGCGCACTCCAACGCCTCGCGAAAGCTGCCCGAGCGCACTAATTCGTTTAAGAAAATCATGGGGTATTTCGATGACCTTTGGGCACAAACGGTCGATCCCAAACGACCGGTCAAGCGCATCAACCTGGGATTTGGCAATCTTGTGCCCGAGGAATTTGCCACCATCGATCTGTTCAGCGATATCGAGGCCGATGAGCGCGAGCGCGACCTGGCGCGCGCCGTCCTGGCCGTGAAAGGCAAGTACGGCAAGAACGCGCTCGTCAAGGGATTAAGCTTTACCGCCGGCGCCACCGCGCGCGAACGCAACGGCCAAGTTGGAGGACATCGTGCCTAAACCCAAGCAGCAGCCCGTGCGCCCGCCGACCGCCTTCGAGCGCCTGGCGGACCCCGAGGGCAGACGCCGCGCCGCCGACCCCAACCTCACTGCCAACGGTGCCGTGCGCGCCAACCGCGCCGCACAGTTTATGCCCTTTGCCGCCCTCACGGGATACTACGAACTCGTGCGCAAGCAGGAAATCACCGTCGAGCCAAAACGTGAGCTCACGGAAGAAAAAGCCCTCGCGCTTTCTAAAAAGCTCGAGGGTCTCAAACGTGGCGACTTGATTCGTGTCACCCATTACGATACATACGGCTATCGCAGCCGCACCGGCATCCTCGACGAGGCGCTCCCCGCCTTCAAGCTCCTCAAACTCCGAGACATCGCCATCGACTTCGACGACATCCAAGACATCGAACTGCGCGGACGAGCCTAGCCAAGGAAGCGCATCCAGGGCGGCGCTTACAGAGTCATGACGTAGTAGCCCGCGTCTTTCACGGCCGTCTCGAGGACACCACGATCAACCGGCCGCTTAGAGCGCACGCGTGCCGTGTGGTCCGCATACGTCACCGTTGCCCACACGCCATCCAGCGCATTGAGGGCATTGGCTACGTTCTGAGCGCAGCCGTCACAGTTCATGCCGCCGATGAGCAGCTCATCGCTATAGGGATAGTGTGACGCATCGGTATCCACCACAACAACCTTTTTGGCCTTCTTGCCGCTCGTACCATCGCTGCAGCAACTCTTCCCGTGTGTCGAAGCGGCAATGCGACGCAGTCCAAAAAACATGCCGACGGCAATGACGGCCAGCACGATGAGATTCGCAGGGTTGAGCAAGTCACTCATGCGCTCCCCTTTCAAGTAGCACTATCTAGATACCCCCATGGGGTGCCCCCATCTTAACCCAAAATCATGTCTGTTCGGTCAATTAGTTTCCCTCTTCAAACTTTTTTGTTGACCATGGCTTACTTTCGTGTATAGGTTTTCCTAGGCTAACAGTTTAGATCCGTAAGGAGCGCCGTGACTCGAACCATAGACATCCCAACGTTTCAGGCGGCAGTCGTGCGCAACTGCTCTCCCACGCTCGCGGGCATCAAGCCGGCATCGCTCTTTACCTATCCAGGCACCTACGCCCACGGGGACGGCTCGACCACAACCGAAACCATTGCAGAACGCCGAGCACGCCTGCTCAACGTTATCGCCCAGTGCAATCGCGAGCTTGACCCGCTCGGCATCCACCTGAGTGTTTTGGTCTGGCGGCCCTGCGGAGCGCTCGTGTACGCGTACCGAGCCAAAAGCCTCACCACCTATTTCGCAGACCCTCGCGTCCAAACGGCGCTCACCTCGGAAGGCTACGACACGAGAGACCTTTCGGCATGCCTTGTGCATTTGGCATCACGCATCACGCTCGCGAGCAATAACGTCGCGGAATGCGCCTGCAGCCAGACTCGATGCGCACTACCCCAGCAAGCTAGCTGCAGCAAAGACTGCACCTGCGAGTTTCCGCACGAAATAGGCTACTTCCTTGGATATCCCTACGACGACGTGCACGAGTTTATCGTCCAGCGCGGCGAGAACTACAAGGTCTTTGGGGCCTGGAAGGTCTACGCAAATGTCGAGCAGGCGCTTGCGACGTTTGATGCCTACCGTGCCTGCACCCAATACTTCACTTTTATCTATCAGCAGGGCTGCAGCCTGGCGCAACTTGCCCAGGCAACCCGATAGAACGTACAAGCCGCGGCAAGCGCCGCACGACCGAAAGGACAAAACATGAGCAAGATCGCCGTCGTCTACTGGAGCGGCACGGGCAATACCGAGGCCATGGCAAACCTCGTCGCCGAAAGCGCCACGTCCGCGGGGGCCGAGACTGAGGTCATCCCCTGCGCCGACTTCTCTGCCGACAAGGCCGCCGAATATGATGCCTTCGCCTTCGGCTGCCCCGCCATGGGCTCCGAGGAGCTTGAGTATGACGAGTTTCAGCCTATGTGGGACGAGGTCAAGGAGACCCTCGGCGACAAGAAGGTCGTCCTCTTTGGCTCCTATTCGTGGGCCGAGGGCGAGTGGATGGACAACTGGAAGGCCGACGCCGACGAGGCCGGCGTCAACGTCGTGGACTCCGTCATTTGCTACGATGCGCCCGACGATGAGGGCGAGGCGGCCTGCAAGGCCCTCGGAGCCGAGCTCGCGTAACGAAACCAGGCCTCCAAAAGAGCCTGTATCACAGCGCATCCCCATCCCTACAAAAGAGCGGGGGCTGGATTCAAGTCCAGCCCCCGCTCTTTTGTAACGGCAGTTACATCAACCGGCTACGAGATATTTCCCAAGAACGCCTTGGTGCGCTCGCTCTTGGGGTGGTCGAAGACCTCGCTCGGCGTACCCTCTTCCACAATGACGCCGCCGTCCATAAAGACGACGCGGTCGGCGACATCGCGGGCAAAGCCCATCTCGTGCGTCACGACGATCATGGTCATGCCGTCGCGTGCCAGGTCGCGCATGACACCCAGGACGTCGCGCACGAGCTCGGGGTCGAGCGCCGAGGTGGCCTCGTCAAAGAGCATGACGTGCGGGTTCATCGACAGGGCGCGGGCGATGGCAACGCGCTGCTGCTGACCGCCCGAGAGCTGGCTCGGCATAAAGTCGATACGCTCGGCAAGACCGACCTTGGTCAGCTCCTCGACGGCAATCTTCTCGGCCTCTTCCTTGCTGCGCTTGAGCACCTTCTGCTGCGCGAGCATGACGTTCTTTTTGACTGAGAGGTGCGGGAACAAATTGAACTGCTGGAACACCATACCCAGATGCGTGCGCACCTTGTTAAGATCGACGCCCTTGGCGCACACGTCCACACCCTCAACGACAATCGAGCCACTCGTGGGATGCTCAAGACGGTTGATGCAGCGAAGCATCGTCGACTTACCCGAGCCCGAGGGACCCAGAACTACGACGACCTCGCCCTTGTGCACATCCAGATCGATATCGCGCAGGACCACGTTATCGCCAAAGGCCTTCTGGAGGTTCTTGATGCTGACGACGACCTCGTTCGAGTTATTGGTTTCGCTCATGATAGGACCTCCTTACAGACCGGCGATGTGATCGGCGGGCGTCGCGACGACCTGTCCGGCGCTCTTGGCGGGACGCTTCTTCTTAGTTTCGGCCGTGCCCAAAAGCCTCGCCTCAAGGCCGCTCACCAAGCGAGCGAGCGGCAGGGTGATGACCAGATAGAACAGGGCGGCAACCACATACGGCGTAATGGAGCCCGTCGTAGCCACGATGGTACGGGCGTTCATGACGATCTCGACCACGCCCACGGCCGCGAGCAGCGACGTATCCTTGTAAAGCAGGATGAACTCACTGGTCAACGTAGGCAGAACATTGCGGAACGTCTGCGGAATCATAACGTAGAGTAGCGTCTGGAAGGCGTTCATGCCCAGCGAGCGCGCGGCCTCGTTTTGGCCCTTGGGGATCGACTGAATACCGGCGCGGAAGATCTCGCACAGGTAGGCGGACGAGTTCATGGCCATGACGATAACGCCCAGGACATAGTCGTCCACCTTGACGCCGGCCAGCGGCAGGCCAAAGAATGCAATGTAAATCTGCAGGAACGCCGGCGTACCGCGGATGATATTCACATAGATGCCGGCAAGGCAACGCAGGATGCGCGACTTGGAGATGCGCATGAGCGACAAGGCAAAGCCAAAGGGGATTGCCAGCGGAAACGCCACGAGCACGATCGAGAGCGACATGAGGAAGCCCTTAAAGACGATCGGCAGACTCTGGACCAAAATGACCGGGTTCAAGAACAGGCGCAGGAACATATTGGAGTTCCAGGCCTCGACCCACGGCTGCTCCTTAAGATCGGCCAGGAAGTTATCGAAGGCCGTCACGCCCTTGATCTCGACGGAAGGAATCTTGGAAATCTTCTTGGTCGAACCGTCGGCGAGCGTATAGGTGCCGCTAAAGGCCTCTTCGCCGCCCTCGACGGGAAACGTCACGCCGTAGACCTCAACGCGGAAATAGCCGCCGGCGGGCGCCGTCTCGCCAAAGTCGATCTTGAGTGTCTGGCCGTTAGCCTTGCACGTGGGCTTCATGGGCGTACGATCCATGAGATCCTCGCCCGAGAGCATCGTCAATCGCGTGTCATCGGTACCAAACGTCGTGCCGTCGACAAACGTCAGCGAAAGACCGCTCAGCTCCTCGTCGGTATCGGCCTGAACCTCCCAGGTAATGCGCGTCTCGGTGCCGCCGACCACAGCGCTGCCCGAACCGGTGTTGGGTCGGGCGGTAATCTTTGCGGTCTCAAGCGCCTGAGCGGTCGAGGGCACGCAGGCCCCCGCGCATACCAGGGCGAGCGCCACAGCCAGGGCACAGGCCAGCTTTTGGAGCATCAAGGGCAGTGGATGGCTCTTGCCCATGGCTCCTTGGTTCAATCGAGACAAGGTGGCTCCTAACGTTTAAGTTGCCGACATAACGGGGCGGGATGACGCCCATTCAAGAAACGCAAAGGCCCTCTCCGCCAAAACGGAAAGGGCCCGCTTGCAATCAAGTGACTATTCTACTTGATGTTGTACTTAGCCATGAGGGCGTCAACGGTACCGTCGTCGGTCAGGTCCTTGATAGCCTGGTTGATGTCGTCCTTGAGCTTGGTATTGCCCTGGTTGATGGCGATGGCGTACTCCTCGCCGGTGCTAATCTGCTTGATGGTCTGGCAGGTGTTGAACTGCTCGGCGGTCAGCTGGCTGGCAACGGAGCGGTTGGTGACTACGGCGTCACCCTTATCGGACTGCAAGGCGCTGAAGCACTCGGTAGCATCCTTGTAGGGGACGATCTTGGCCTTGGGGAAGTTCTCCTGGGCAAAGGCCTCGGCGGTCGAGCCAGACTGGACGATGATGGTAGCGTCGGCGTTGTTGAGCTTCTCGCTGTAGTTGTCAGCCGTGATGTCGGCGTTATCGACCTTGGTCACGATGGCCTGATCGTCCATGTAGTAGGAATCGGAGAAAGTGACTTCCTTCTCACGCTCGGGCGTGTCAGTGATAGCCGCGATGGAGACGTCATACTTGGCACCCGAAGCGACGCCCGGAACCAGCGTGTCAAAGTCATTGTTGACGTACTCGACATCCAGGCCCAGCTTGTCGCCGATAGCCTTGATAAGCTCAAGGTCAAAGCCCTGATAATCGCCGTTGTCGTCCTTGTACTCAAACGGGGCGTACTCGGCAGAGGTGCCGACGGTCAGCGTGCCGTCCTTGACGAGTGCGTACTCCTTGGAGCCGTCGACCTTCTCGACCTTAGCGTCGTCAGAGCTGCTGGAACCGGCATCAGAACCAGAGGTGGCGTTGGACGAGCCGCAGCCCATCAGAGCAAGGGCGAGCGCCATAGCACCCGTGGCGGCAAATGCGCCAAGCTTCTTGAGCTTCATAATCAGTCTCCTTCCGGTGACCTCGTTTGATTCAGAGGTCTGCAAAAACTGTTGGCTATTATGCACCCGGAATTACGAATCTGCAATGAGAAAACTGATTGAAACAAACCCATAACGTGAATGGAATACTCTACTTTGTGACAGTCATTACTGCTGCAACGACCTTAATAGTCTAATTTCAGCTGCATAACCTGCAAGTTCGTTCGGAGTCTCCAAAATAAACGGCAGCGAACGCAAACGGCCATTCGATACAATATTCTGCATAACCTGCATACCGCCACCAAATTCTTCGCTGCCAAGGTATCCCTTGCCGATGCACTCGTGGCGATCTTTATGGGCGCCACAAGGGTTCTTCGAATCGTTGATGTGTACGGCATGCAAGCGATCGATACCCACCACGCGGTCGAACTCGTCGAGTACGTCGTCAAGATCATGGATGATGTCGTAGCCGGCATCGCTCACATGGCAGGTGTCCAAACAAACGCCCAGCTTATCGGACAGCTCTGGGCACTTGGCGGCAACGCCCTCGATAATGCGCGCCAGTTCTTCAAAGCTACGGCCCACCTCGGTGCCCTTGCCCGCCATGGTCTCAAGCAATACCGTCGTCTGCTGTCCCTCAAACATCACCTGGCACAGCGTGTCGACAATCATCTGAATGCCGGCGTCTGCCCCCTGTCCCACATGCGCACCGGGATGGAAGTTGTAGTAGTTGCCGGGCAGTGCTTCCAGACGCTGCAAATCTTCCGCCATAGCCTCCAAGGCAAACTCCCGCGCCCGCTCCTTAGCGGAGCAGGGGTTATAGGTATACGGGGCATGCGCCACCAGCGGTCCAAAGTCGTTTTGCGCCATAAGCTCGCGCAGAGCCGCCACGTCATCCATGTCAAGGTCTTTTGCCTTGCCACCGCGCGGGTTGCGCGTAAAGAACGCAAAGGTATTGGCACCAATGGACAACGCCGTCTCCCCCATTGCCCGATAGCCCTTCGTCGTCGAAAGATGACACCCGATCGTCAGCATCTCCAACTCCCCCTCATCAGTTGCGGTGAAATACGGTCTATTGGTGCCTTATTTTGGCGCAAACAGACCGTATTCCACCGCAAGATATAAAAGGGGCATCAGGGGCAAGGTCCGCCGAGCCCCCTTGAGCACCAGCACCGCAGCCTAGAGCGTCAAGCGAATCGCATCGATAATCTGCGCACAGCGCTGCGTGGCGGCAAGAGGCATAACGGGGCTTTCAAGCTCTCCCGTCTGGACGAGCTGCGTCGCATGCTGAATTTCGCCGTAGAAATCATCGACCTCAAACGGGGCATTTATTTCGAGCATTCGTCCGTCGGAGTACTTCACATGGGCGAGCTCGGGGCGATGGAGGCGCTCGATTTCCACCGAACCCCGTTCGCAGGCAATCGTTAAGCGGCTTTCATATGCTGCTTTGCCGTCGCACACCATATGAATGGGTATACCGCCGACACTCATATGGATCTCATCGGCCCAATCCACGCGGCCGCCCAATACGTCACGCCAGCGAACTTCACGAGACGAAACATCGCACGCACCCGCAAGCAGATCCTCAAACCACCCGACCGCATAGCAGCCCATGTCATATAGACAGCCACCCTGCAACGGATCGAGCAGATAACTCGAAGGGGACTCACCATAATCGAGTTTTTGCACGCTTTCGATCGAGACGATACAGCCGAGCTCGCCCGACGCAAGCAAACCCTTCACGCGAGTATGCATCGGACAAAACCGATTTTTCATCGCCTCCATAAACGGCACACCGCACTCACGGGAAACAGAGGCGATCGCATGGGCCTCTTCTTCATTCAAAACGGCCGGCTTTTCGCACAGCACGGCCTTTCCCGCGCGCAGTGCCCGACAAGCCCAATGCGCATGCATGCCATGCGGAATAGCCAAGTAGATTGCATCGACATCGGGATCGGCAATCAACGCATCATAAGCCGCATCGCCGCTATCGTCAGCCGTGGCATAACTGTGCGCGGCATCAATCGAAAACGCTCGACAAAATTCCTCGACATGTGCAGGAGTGCGGCCGGCCGCAGCCACCAGCCGTGCCTCGTCGACCTTCTTGAGCGACGATGCAAATCGATGCGAAATGTGCCCAGCGCCCAAAACGCCCCAACGAACCTCACGCAAATCATCACATGAATCCCGATGGCCCACGACAGCCCCCTTCAGTTGCGACGAAATAGTTCCTGCTATCGCCCTATTCTGCCGCAAACAGGAACTATTCCATCACAAGATATAAAAGGGTCATGAGGAGCGAGTTTTGCTGAAGACTTTAAGCGCGGCCGTTACGGGGCCAGGCTGGAAACGTCGGCGCGCGTCGTCGAGACGCTCGGGGACATCGATGTGTTGCGGGCAGTGACGCGCACATTTGCCGCACTTGACGCAATTGCTCACGAGCTTGGGCTCGCTCGTGCGCACCGCGCTCGCCGTAAAGTATTGCGACAGCCCCGTAAACCAGCTGTGCGCATAGCTCGCGTTGTAAGCGGCAAAGCAGCCGGGAATGTTAATACCCTTGGGACATGGCATGCAGTAGCCGCATCCCGTGCAGGGCACGCGATTCGATTTTTCAAACTCCGCCAGCACGCGTGCGATGGTATCGAGCCGAGCGGCTGTCATCGAATCCGGCAGGGCCCGATCGGCCAGCACCGCGTTCTCGTCCACCTGCGCGGTATCGGTCATGCCCGAAAGCAGCATCGTGACTTGAGGATGGTTCCACACCCACGAAAGGCCCCAAGCAGCCGGCGTCTTCAGGTACGGATCGCGTACGTCATCGAGCACGGCGCGGGCCCGCGGAGGCAGCTTGCCCGCCAGGCGTCCGCCCAAAAGCGGTTCCATCACAAACACCGCGAGCCCGCGCTCGGCGGCTGCTATAAGTCCCGCCGTTCCCGCTTGGTAGCGCTCTCCAGCGTAGTTGTACTGAATCTGGCAAAAATCCCAGTCATACGCGTCGAGCATCGTCAGGAAGTCCGCCGCACTGCCGTGATACGAAAAACCTATCTGGCGAATACGCCCCGCAGCCTTTTGGTGCGCAATCCAGTCTTCGATGCCCAACGCCACCACGCGCTCCCACTGGGCGGGCGAAGTGATGTTGTGCATAAGGTAATAGTCGATATGGTCGGTCCGCAGGCGGTGCAGTTGCTCGTCGAAGAACCGGTCGAAATCCTCCGCGCACTTGCACGAAGCGTGCGGCAACTTAGTCGCCAGCAACACCCGGTCGCGCAGTCCCAAGCGCTCAAGCGAGGCGCCCACGCACACCTCGTTGCCGGGATAGAGATACGCGGTATCCAGATAATTAATCCCCTGCTCCACCGCACGGGAAATGATGGCATCGGCCGTCTTCGCATCGGGATGTCCCGGCGCACCGGGAAACCTCATGCAGCCCAGACCCAGAGCAGATATTCGGTTACCACTTTTGGGGTCAACGCGGTATTGCACGGACCCTCCCTTCGCCATCAGCGCTCGGCAAGGCGAAACACAATGGTCACGCGGCCGAAACATCGTGGAATCGCAATCGAGAACGTATCGTAACGCAGCAGAAATCGAGCTGTCACGGCACCGCTTTAACATCAGCAAAAAGCCCGATGAAGGGAGGCGAGCGTGACCACACGTGAGGATGCCCACCCCTATCCCGGCGAACAGTACATCCTCTCGGTCGATCGCTATCAGATCGAGGTCATGGACCATCTAGACGAGCTTCCCGCCACGGGCGCCGTCATCTTCTGCACCTTCCCCAAGGTGCGTGATGGCGTCGGATATCCCGCACGTGTCTTTGCGGTCTGCCCCGCGTCATAAGTTCCCATGCGTTTGTTCTTCTAAATACGGCCATCCGGTGCACGCGACATGGCCCGGCGGCATACAATCCATCAGGCGCCCCATACGCGGGCGCCTTTTTATGGGGAGATGATTCACATGCAGATCAACAAGGTCGCCTTCATCGGCAAGGGCGGCGTGGGCCTGCTCTACGGCAGCATGATCGCCCAAGCGCTCGGCAACGACGCCGTCGAATACGTTATGGACGACGCGCGCTTTGAGCGCCACGCGGGTGATGCGCTCACCGTCAACGGCAAGCCCTGCGCGCTCAAGTCCGTCCGCGCGAGCGAGGCGACGCCCGTCGACCTGGTCATCCTCACGGTCAAGACAACCGGGCTCGATGTGGCGCTCAAAACCCTGGAAAGCGTCGTGGGACCCGACACGCTGATCGCGTCGCTGTGCAACGGCATCACGAGCGAGCAGAAGATTGCCGAGCGCTTTGGCTGGGAGCACACCGTCCTTGGTATCTGCCAGGGCATGGACGCCGTATTCCTCAACGGGGAGCTCACCTATACCAATGCCGGCGAGATCCGCTTTGGTGCGGCAGCGGGCACCGACCCCGCAACCGTTATCGCCATCGACGAGCTCTACACGCGTTGCGGCATCGCCCATACCGTCGAGCACGACATCGCACATCGCATGTGGGCCAAACTCATGCTCAACGACGGCATCAACCAGACCTGTATGGCCTACGGCGGCACCTACGGAAGCGCTACGGAGCAGGGCTCCGAGCAGCTCCGCAGTTTTGTCTCCGCCATGCGCGAGACGCTTGCAGTCGCCAATGCCGAGGGCATCGAGCTCACCGAGGCAGACCTAACGCAGATGGTGCGTCTCATAAAAGGGCTCGATCCCGCCGGCATGCCCTCGATGGCGCAAGACCGCATCGCTCAACGCAGAACCGAGGTCGAGGAATTTGCGGGTACCATCTGCCGCCTCGCGGCCAAGCACGGTATCCAGGTGCCGCAAAACGAATGGCTCTATTCGCGCATCCGCGAAATCGAGGCCAGCTGGTAACGCCGCCGCACCGCATCCAACAGTCTCAATAGCAAAAACCGCCGCAAAGGGCACTCCCCTTGCGGCGGCTTCCTTCTTCATCTATGGGCAAAACCAGCTTCACAACGGCTAGCGCCGCACCTGTGGCGTCTCGTCCTCGTCATCGCGACAAAGGGTCACGCCCGCACTTCCCAGCAGCGCTGCTGCGATGAGCGCGCCGACCACAATAGGAGCAGCCCCGCACGAGCCCTGCATGCCTGCGACAAACGCAGCTGTAGGGCCAAGACAGCCAAGTACCAATGCGACGGCGGCGATAGCGATATCTCGAGCGTTCATGAGACCACTTCCTCCACGAGAAAGACCTTATTTCTCATGAACCAGTGTGCCCCGTATGCATACGCCCAGCGTACCGCCACGGTAAGGGCTCTGTTAACTCAAACGCACATAAAGAAAGGGCGGCTTTACGTTGCCTAAAAGCTCAGTAAAGACGCCCGCCCATCATGTGCCTATTTTGCTCTGATGGCAGATTACCAACCGGTGTAGTAATCGGTGGTTCCGGCGGCGCAGCCGGAGTCATAGACCTTGCAATCACCCTTGGAGCCCGTAAAGGTCGAGCCCTGGGCCATATCGCCCGCGGCAACAACGTAATAGCCGTCGGAATCGCGCCAGAAGCCCTCAGAATCCTGAGTCCATTCGCCCGTGCGATAGTGATAAAGCACATTGCTGCTGTAATAGGTCTCGCGGCGCCCGTTGTAGTTATTGACACCCGCAGAGCGCGTCAGGCCCGATCCGTTCGCGTAGGACGCGGCAGACGCGTAGGACGGAGTGTAGCCGGCGTTGTAGTACGAAGCCTGGGCGGCCTCGGCAGCCTCTGCCTCGGCGGCAGCGGCCTCGAGCGCTTCGCGCTTGGCATTCTCAAGCGCAGTGCGCAGCTCATCGAGCTCGGTCGACTTCGCGTCGACCTCCCCCATCGTCAAAAGGCTGCCCGCACCATCGATACAACCCTGCAGCACAGCGCGCTCGTCATCGGTGGCATAGCCACCATACATGTTTAGGATAATCTGAGCGCGCATCTCAAGGGAATCGCGCTTGGCCTCCATCGAGGCGTTCCACTCCTGCATGGAACCATAACCATCGCCGCGATAATCAACGGGCTGTACCAGCGTCGTCTCGGACGGCGTAGATCCAACCGTATCGGACAATGTTGCCGCGTGGGCATCAGTTGCGCCGGCGCCCGCCAAAAGCGCCACGGTCAGAGCGGCGGAAAGGGCGGCGGCTTTCGGTTTTCGTGAATCGATCCTCATGTAGCTGGAAACCTCCGTAGTGCGTTTTTGCTGCGTTTGAGCTGCGTGTGATTCGATCGCGCTGCATAGTACCTCGAGCAAATCGCGACCTGCGGTTTTACTCAAAAGGCGCACGTCAATTGCGTAAAACTCACATCCTCTCAACAGGAGTTTTCCACAACTCGAATGCATAAAGCATGCCAAAAACCCTGTAATAGCGCCCTTCCTATGCAAAAAAGGCGCCTGCGCAACCATTGCTTGCGCAGGCGCCTTGAGCAGGCATTTTATGCAGTTATACCTATCGAGTCGCAAGGGGTCCTTGCACAAGTCGCCTTACTCGTCCAGCGCGGCGAAGGCCTGCTTCAGATCCCAAATGATGTCCTCGGCGTTCTCGGTACCGATGGAAAGACGGATCGTGGAGGGCGTGATGTTCTGCTCGGCGAGCTCCTCGGCAGAGAGCTGGGAGTGCGTGGTGGTAGCCGGGTGCACGACGAGCGACTTGACGTCGGCCACGTTGGCGAGCAGCGAGAACACCTGCAGATGATCGATGAACTTCCAAGCTGCCTCCTGGCCACCCTTAATCTCAAAGGTGAAGATCGACGCGCCACCGTTGGGGAAGTACTTCTGATAGAGCTCGTGATCGGGGTGCTCAGACAGGCTCGGGTGGTTCACCTTGGCGACATGGCTGTCACCAGCCAGGAACTCAACGACCTTCTTGGTGTTCTCGACATGACGGTCGACGCGCAGCGACAGAGTCTCGGTGCCCTGGAGCAGGACCCAGGCGTTGAACGGGCTGATGCAAGCGCCCTCGTCACGCAGCAGGATAGCGCGGACATAGGTTGCGAAGGCCGCGGGACCGGCAGCCTCGGCAAACGAAACACCGTGGTAGGAGGGATTGGGCTCAGCGATCTGGGCGTACTTTCCGCTCGCCTTCCAATCGAAGTTACCGCCGTCGACGATCACACCGCCCAGCGAGGTGCCGTGGCCGCCGATGAACTTGGTTGCGGAATGAACGACGATGTTGGCACCATGCTCCAGCGGACGGAACAGATACGGGGTGCCGAAGGTGTTGTCGACAACAACCGGCAGACCGTGCTTCTTGGCGATCTCGGAGATGGCGTCGATGTTGGGGATGTCAGAGTTGGGGTTGCCGAGCGTCTCGAGATAGATGACCGTGGTGTTGTCCTTGATGGCACCCTCAACTTCTTCCAGGTTATGGGCATCGACAAACGTGGTCTCGACGCCAAACTGGGAGAGCGTATGCTCCAGCAGGTTGTAGGAGCCACCGTAGATGGTCTTCTGAGCCACCACGTGGTCACCGGCCTGGGCAAGGGCCTGCAGGGTATAGGTGATGGCAGCAGCGCCGGAGGCGACGGCAAGACCTGCCACGCCGCCCTCGAGCGCGGCGATACGGTCCTCGAAGACGCCCTGGGTGGAGTTGGTCAGACGGCCGTAGATGTTACCGGCGTCGGCAAGACCAAAGCGGTCGGCGGCGTGCTGGGAGTTGCGGAACACATAGCTCGTGGTCTGGTAGATCGGCACGGCACGGGAGTCGGAAGCGGGATCGGCGCTCTCCTGGCCAACGTGCAGCTGCAGGGTATCGAAACCAAAGGTGTGCTCGGGGTTGTTGATGAACTGGCTCATGATGATCTCCTTGATCGAACGAAAGTAAGTAAAAAGAGAGAAGTAAGTCGCTGTCTCCTGATCACGCCGACGGGCGCAAACAGGAGCCCGGCATTCGTCTTGGTAAGCAATTCATATGCGGGCCTCCTTTCGCGTCCCGATTCCGTGGTCGGCTTAATAACCTACCGCCTTTGTGTGTTTTGAATAGTACGGGCATTGTCTCCCTCGGTCAATCACTTAAAAGCGCTAACTTGTTATCTGTTTTATAGATAACTATCGAAAGGATGGCGTCGATGACCCTTCAGCAGCTTCGTTTTCTGATCACCGTGGCAGAGTCCGGCTCAATCAACGCCGCAGCTCAGCGCCTCTATACCGCTCAGTCCAACATCTCAAACGCCGTCAAAAGCCTGGAACAGGAACTCCATCTGGAGATCTTTACGCGCTCCAGCCGCGGCGTCACGCTCACCAACGACGGCACCGAGCTTTTGGGCTATGCGCGCCAGGTCGTAGAGCAGGCCGACATGCTCGAGGCACGCTACGAGGACGGCGGCACCCCGCAAGCCCGCCTCGCCATTTCCGCCCAGCACTACGCCTTTTCGGTCGAGGCCTTTGTCAACGTGGTCGAGCGCTGCCGCGACAGCAAGTTCGAGTTCATCATGCGCGAGACCACCACATCGCAGATCATCGATGACGTCCGTGCGTTTCGCAGCGATATCGGCATTCTGTATCTGGATGACTTTAACGCCCGCGTTCTGCAGAAGGCCTTCGCCGATGCCCGCGCAAGCTTCCATCCCCTATTCGACGCGACGGTCCACGTATTCGTCAGCGAACGCCACCCGCTCGCACGCCGCCCTCAGCTGTCCCTTGCCGACCTCGCGCCCTATACGCGCTACAGCTTTGAGCAGGGAACCTCAAACTCCTTCTATTACGCCGAGGAACCTTTTAGCTATATCCCTTGCGACCGCAACATACGAATCTCGGACCGCGGAACACTTACCAACTTACTTATCACGTCGAACGGTTACACCCTGTCGACCGGAGTCCTCTCCAATGAAATGCAATGGGGTATGGCATCGATCCCGTTAGCAGACGCCCCAACGATGCACGTTGGCTACATCATGCACGACGAGCGCAAGCCCTCTCTCCTCTTGCAGCAATACCTCGACGAGCTCAACCGCATCATCCATGCCAGCTAACAGTCGGAAGACGGGGTAGAAATCGTAGATTGCTGGCCCCCGGCGGGCATGGCGCTACAATGGTCACTCACATGAAATGCACTCAAAGAAAGGAAGCCCGTGAAGGTCATCATCTATACCGACGGCTCGGCCCGATCAAATCCGGGACGCGGCGGCTACGGCGCCGTGCTCAAATACACCAACCCCGCCGGCAAGACCTTTACCTCCGAGCTTTCGCGCGGCTACGCCAAGACCACCAACAACCGCATGGAGCTCATGGCCGTTATCGTGGCGCTCGAGGCACTCAACCGCCCCTGCGAGGTCGAAGTCCATTCCGATTCGCAGTACGTCGTCAACGCCTTTAACAAGCACTGGATCGACGGCTGGAAAAAGCGCGGGTGGAAAACCGCCAACAAGCAGCCCGTCAAGAACCGCGACCTGTGGGAGCGCCTACTCACCGCCAAAAGCAAGCACAAGGTTGAGTTCATCTGGGTTAAGGGTCACGCCGGCCACGAGCTCAATGAGCGCTGCGATGAGCTCGCCACCACGGCGGCCGACGGCAGCAACCTCGATATCGACACCGGCTTTAACGAGAGCGACCTGTAATAGCATTTTCGCACAGCTTTATATCCCCACGCGCTACACTCATCCTGTAGACCAAACAACGCAAGGGGGACGTATGCTGCGCATCGCGACCATCGGCACATCCATGATCACCGACGACTTTATCCAAGTCGTCAACGCCAACGACCAAGCCGCGTTTGTGGGCACGCTTTCACGCGATGCCAATCGCGGTGCTGCCTTTACCGCCGAGCGCGATGGCGAGCGAAACTTTATCTCACTCGATGAGCTTGCGGCAGCCGCCGACGTCGACGCCGTCTATATCGGCAGCCCCAACGCACTTCACTACGAGCAGGCCCTTGCCTGCATCGCCGGTGGCAAGCACGTCATCGTCGAGAAGCCCTTCTGCGCCACCGAAGCGCAGGCGCTGGAAGTCTTCCGCGCTGCCGAGGCAGCAGGTGTCGTGGCCCTCGAGGCCATGCGTCCCCTCCACGATCCCGCCTTCCACGCCATCGAGGACGCCCTGGGCGAGATCGCCCCCATCCGCCGCGCCTCATTGCGCTTTGGCAAATATTCCTCGCGCTACAACGAGATTCTCGCGGGACGCGCCACCAATATCTTCGACTGCAATATGGCATCGGGTTCCCTCATGGACATTGGCGTCTACACCGTCGAGCCCATGGTCGAGATTTTCGGCATGCCCTCCGGCCTTACGAGCATGACTACTCTGCTCGACCCCACCACGCGACAGCTCACGCACGGCCCCATCGATGGCTGCGGTTCCATCCTTGCCAGCTACGGCGGTGGCCGTATCTCCGTCGAGCTCGCGCACTCCAAAATTACGAATGACCTGCTGCCCTCGCAGATCGAAGGCGAGCGTGGCACTATCCAGATTGACCATCTGTCCACGCCCCGCAACGTCCGTATCGACTATCGCGGCGATGTCGTACGCGGATCGGCGACCGAGGCGCCGCGCGAGCAAGGCGGCAACGGACGCGCGCTCGACCTTCCCAAGTCAAGCAACACCATGGAATACGAGCTCGCGGACTTTATCACCGCCATCGACGGCATCGATAACGTTAAGGAAGAGATTTGGGAGACCCCGGCGGGACGCCACGAGCTTGGCCACTACCGCGATGTCACGCTCGTCTCGCTGCGTATCATGGATGCCGTGCGCCAGCAGGCCGGCATAACCTTCCCGGCCGACGCAGGCAAGCAGGCATAGCGATGGGCCTCTTCGATACGTTCTTCTCCAGCGTCACCGGCGGCAGTCGAGAGCCTCAAAAACCATCAAACGTCGAGCTCGAGCTGCGCCGCAGGCTTACTGTGCTCGCAAGCGACGAGGCCACTCAAGACGCTCCCCTGCGCTATTTCCTGCGCTGGGAAGGGCAAGTCCAGGGCGTCGGTTTTCGCTTTACCAACACCAACCTCGCGCAGGCACGCGCACTCACCGGCTGGGTGCGTAACATGGAAGACGGCTCAGTCGAGATGGAGATACAGGGGGCTCCGGCAAACATCCTATCTCATCTCGAGGCGCTTCATGCCTCCTACGAGCGCATGGGAACGCGTTTTCGCCTCGTAGACGCCCAGACCCGAGCCCCACTTGCCAATGAAGACGGTTTCATTCCTCGTTATTAGTATTGTGTGCTAAATACGGTATCATTTACCTACGACCGTTGATAGAAAAGAGGCGAGGCGCATGGCGGTGCAAAGAAGGAATACCAGGCAGCGAAAGTTGGTTCTTGACGCCGTGCGCCAAAGCTATAACCATCCCACCGCCGACGAAATCTACAACGTCGTGCGCGCGCAGGATGACAAAATCAGCCGTGGTACGGTCTACCGCAATCTCAATCTCTTGGCCGACGCTGGCGAGATCCTCTCCATCAAGACGCCGGGCGGCAGCCGCTTCGATCGCACGATCGAGCCGCATGCGCATATCATCTGCACCTCGTGCAGCCGCGTCATCGATGTACCGCTCCCCTTCGATGCCCAGCTCGACGCCAAGGCGTCCGAGCAAATCGGCTGGCACGTCACGTCGCACTACACCATCTTCGAGGGTCTCTGCCCCGACTGCCGATAAATGTTTGGGACATGCCTTAAAATCCACCTTTCCGCACTCTGTAGCAAAAAGTAGATTTCTAGGCATGTCCCAAATATCTACTCGGCAAGCAGGCGATGCAGTTCCTCTTCGACCGTGCGCGCGTAGCGGACGCGGTCGTTGATGCCGCGCATGCTGGGGTTGCAGCTCTCCATCAGATAGGGATGGCCCACCACGTTGAGCATGTCGCGATCGTTCTCATTGTCGCCAAACGCCATCATCTCATCGGGCGAAATCCCCAGGGCACGACCGTAATCGGCAAGCGCGGAGCCCTTGCCCGAACCGAAACCGATAAAGTCCGTCCATTCGGTTCCCGATGTCATGACATCGACTCGGTCGCTAAAGAGGCGCTCGAAATACTCCAAGGCCGCCGGCTGCTCCACCTCGGGCGTCTGGAAGGCAATCTTAATGACGTCCTCGTCGATGTCCTCGGGACGGTCGACCACCGCCGCGTCGCAGTGGACCTCATAGCGCAGGTGGTCAACAAACGCGTCATTGCCGCTCATGGTGTAGAGGTGCCCCTCACACGAAAGGGTCACGTCGGCATGGGGATACGCAACCACGGCATTCGCGATATCCATAGCAAGGCTACGCTCCATGGAACGCTTGACAACGGCACGCCCCTCGCTCATCACCAGGGCTCCGTTTTCGCATACATAGGCGAGTTCATCGGCCACCGGGGCAAACAGGTAGCGCAAGCTCGCATATTGACGGCCGCTCGCCGGCATAAACACGATACCGCGACGATGCAGCTCATCAATGAGCTCAAAGGCCTCGGAACGCGGCTCGCGCTCCCCCGGATGCAGCAACGTGCCGTCCAAATCGCATGCAATCAGCTTGATTCCCTCAAGACCCATATGCTTCCCCCAAAGCCTCCTATCAACAGCAAGACGGACTTTGATTGGTCGCCCCTCAAAGCCCGTCTTGCGCATACGCACGCTTAGCCGCGCGTCTTTTTTACGATGGTAAAGTCGGGAGCCATGCTCACGACGACATCCGCCGCGCTCGATGCAAAGCGTCGGTCCGCATCGAGTTCGCGGGTAACCACCGAGAGCCGAACACCCTCGACACCCCGGAGCATACGGCCCAAAACAGGCTGCACCGGCGTATACATGCGCACGGTATGCTCGTCCGAATCGCCTCGGAAAAGCGGCGCGTGCATATTGCCGATCTCCCAGCACGCATGCGCGAGCGCAATCGGATCCATGCGGTCGACTTCGACCAAATAAACCTCGGCGCTGCGCAGGCGCACGACAACCGCCACGGGCACCATGCCCGAACGGTCAATGGCGAGCACGTCGCCATCGGCAAGACGACCGCCGTCGGTAGCATCCAGCCGAACATCAATCGTGCGCCCCAGCTCCGTCACGCCCACAAACGCGCATACATCGGCCTGGTCCCAATCGAGCAGCAGCTCGTCAACTTCAAAGACGCCGCCCAACTTCCGGCGAAGCAGGAGTTCATAGGACGGATCGTTGAGATTTCCCAAGCATGTCGTCGAAACCAGGCGTTCAGACATACTCTAACCCTCGACCTCAACGAGCTCGATATCAAAGTTGAGGTCCTTGCCGGCCAACTCGTGGTTGGCGTCGAGCGTCACAGCCTCGGGCGTCACGTCAATGACGACGGCGGGAACGGGCATGCCGCTCGGCGTGGACAGGAAGAGCTTCATGCCCTTCTCGATCTGCTCGATGTTGGGAACCTGCTCGGCCGGGAAGGTCAGAACCATCTCGGGATTGTGCTCGCCGTAGGCATCGGCAGCAGGAATGTGCACGGTCTTCTTCTCGCCCACCTGCATGTCGACAACAGCGGCGTCGAAGCCCTTGATCATCTGGCCGGCGCCGCAGGTGAACTCCAGCGGCTCGCCGCGATCGTAGGAGCTATCGAACTGCGTGCCGTCGTCGAGCGTGCCGCGATAATGGGTCTTGACCTTCTTGCCCTGGTTGGACATGGTAACCTCCGTGATAAGGGCGGCGCACAACGCGGGCCGCCGTGTACATATGGCGCTAACTATACCCTAGTCATACAATTCAAAGACAGTTTGCAAAGAAACGCTGCAACCGGAGGAACCATGGCATATCCCGTATTTGACCTACACTGCGACACCGCCGACCGCATCGGCTGGGCCACGCTCGATCTCGACCTGCGCTTTACCGCCGGCACCGACGGTTATTTCCCCGGCGACGAAACGCATCCGCAAGATTTCGACCTCATCGAGGGCAATGCCTGCGCCATCTCGCTCGCAAAGATCGGCAACACGCCGTGGGCACAGTGCTTCGCCACATTTGTCCCCGACGAGATTCCCACCGCCCACGCCGCGCGCTTCCAGGCGCAGATCATGGCACACATGAGCGGCCAAGCAATGCTCAACCACGACCGCATGGTCAACGTACGCAACGCGGCAGACATTCGCCCCGCGCTCAAAGACGGCAAGGTCGCCTGCATCCACACCATCGAAAACGCCACGTTCTTTGCCGAGGACCCCGCGCTGATCGAGGTGCTCAAGAGCCTGGGCGTACTCATGTCATCACTCAGCTGGAACGCGCAGGGACCGCTCGCGAGCGGCCACGACACCCACGCCGGTCTCACCGCCGCCGGCATCGAGGCACTTACGCAGATGGAGCACGCCGGCATGGTACTTGATGTCTCCCACCTCAACGATGAGTGCTTTGACGAGGCCGCCGCCCGCGCCACGCGTCCCTTCGTCGCCAGCCACTCCAACTCCCGTGCGGTTTGCGGCGCCAAACGCAACCTTACCGACGACCAGTTCCGCACCATTCGCGACATGGGTGGCATCGTCGGCCTCAACTACTGCAGCGAGTTCCTTTCCAACGACGCAACCGACAAGACCGCCGCAGACGTCACCTTCGACCAGCTGGCGGCGCATATCGAGCACTGGCTCGACCTGGGCGGCGAGGACGTCATCGCGCTCGGCGGCGACTGGGACGGCGCCACGGTGCCCGCTTTCCTCTCCGATGCCAGCAAGATGCCCGAGTTCCAGAACATGCTTTCCAAGCATTTTGGCAAGACCGTGATGCAAAAGCTCTGCAGCGACAACGCGCTTGCCTTCTTCGAGCGTTATTAATTTCACATCCCTTGAGCGGGCCGGCATGCCGAACGGTCGACATGCCGGCCCGTCCCCGATCTGAAGGACCGCTTTTGACGCAGCAGTTTACGATTTCCGCATCCCGACCGGATGGGACGACCATCCCCGTCGTCGTTACCAAAAAGCGCGTCAAGAACTTCAACCTACGCGTCACATCGAGCGGCGAGGTCCACGCCAGCGCACCGATCGGCGCCAGCCGCGAGCGTATCGAAGCGTTTGTGAAGCGCAACAGCGCCTGGATTATCAGCCGACTTGCCCAGCGCGAGCAACGTCAGGCGACGGCACGAGAGCCGCTCAGCCCCTCGTCCATCATTGCACTTTGGGGCAAGCCCATCACGGTACAGGATGCACTCGATCACAACTTTGCATCACCCGCACCGCGACCCAAACAGGCCACCTTCGCAAGTTTTATGGGTACCGATGAATCGGACGAAGGCCCACAGGCCAAGCGGCACGCAATCCTCGACGGCCTAACGTCCGATGAGCTCCAAGCCCGTATCGACCAGCTCTATGCAACCGAGGTCACCACGGCACTGTACGATATGGTGCACGCGTACGAAATCGCAATGGGCGTCACCGTGGCCCGCGTCTCCGTGCGCAGCATGAAAACGCGCTGGGGATCATGCACGCCCAAGACCGGCGCCATTCGCATCGCGCGCGAGCTCGCCGCCTACCCTGTCGAATGCCTCGACATGGTTGTCGCCCACGAGCTCGTCCATCTGCTCGAGCCGAGCCACAATCAGCGCTTTCACGCCCTGCTCGACACGTACTGTCCCAACAATAGAGCACTGTCTCAGCGGCTCAAGCAGCCACCCCTCAACAAGCTCTAGCGCCGACTAGCGCACGCGCTCGATCTCGACGCCGCAGCTTGCCAGGGGCAGGCCAACAGGAGCCCACGGCTTATCGAGCTTTATGCGCACACCAAGCAGCGAGGGATAACGGCGCAGCAGCATCTGGGCTGTCCCCTCGGCTGCCGCCTCGATGAGCTTAAACGTATGCTCGCGCAGATAGCCATCGACATCGTGGCACACCGAGCCGTAGTCAATCGAGGCATCCAGGTTATCGTGCTCCCCCGCCGCGCGCAGGTCGGCATAGAGCACCAGAGAAACGATGAACTTCTGACCCAGCGCGTTCTCCTCGGGATACACGCCATGGTTGGCAAAAACCTCAAGGCCGTCAATGACAATACGATCGGCATGGCGCAAATCGTCATAGCTCACATGGGGCACCGCCGTTGCGGTGGATATTTCGCCCCTTCCACGGCGGGCGAGCTCGGCGCCTTCAGTCTTGGTTGCATTCTCGGGCAGTTTCTTGTTACTCATCGCGATCGTCTCCTTCGTTTAGAACCCCGACCGCGCAAACTAACTACACGCGAATCGACAGGTTCTTTTTATCATCGCTCCAGTTGCAAGCATTGCGCGCGGGGCATGCAAAGCAGGCGCGCGACGCTTTGTCGGCCGCATAGAGCAGACGCTCAAGCGGTTGGCTGTTCACGCGCAGCTTTCGATGGCCCAGAATGGCCGTCTTAATGGCTGCGGCATCGGCCGGCTCAAACGCCACGTCATCGGGCATGCCGCCGAGAATCGCATCAGCGACGCGTTCGCTTGCAACATCATGGGATATACCCGATTCATACTGTTCATCTTTGCCGATATCGTGAAGAAGTGCCGTGGCGTAGATGACCTCGCGGTCAAATTCGAGCTGCTCCTCGAGATTCTTGATCCACATAATGCGAGCGACATCGAGCAGATGGTCAATACCGTGGCGGCAGAAGATGCGCCCCGATTCCAACTGTGCAATGTTGCCCAGGTGCCGCCGGAACAGCCCGTTGGCACAAATGTAATCAATGCGAGGCATGGCACCAAAGGGGGCCAGGCCCGAAGCCATAAAGCCGCGACGCGACGTCCCCTCATCGGTCTTCGATGTAAAGTCGTTGACGACTCTCATGGTTAACGGTCCAGCATCCTAAAGAAACGCTCCTCGAGCGCGGGATCGGTCTCAAAGACGCCGCGGCGAGCGAGCGTCACGGTCTTGGTGCCGGGCTTTTGCACGCCACGCATCGTCATGCACATATGCTCGGCCTCCATCAACACAATCGCTCCCTGGGGAGCGAGATACTCCATGAGGGCATCGGCAACCTGCGCACACAGCTGCTCCTGCAGCTGCAGACGGCGGGCATAAACCTCAACCGTGCGAGCAAGCTTGGAAAGCCCGGCCACCCGACCGTTAGGGATATAACCAATGGCGGCCTTGCCATAAAACGGCAGCAGATGATGTTCGCACAGCGAGTAGAACGTGATGTCGCGCTCGATAACCAAATCGTTCGAAGCGACGGCAAAGGTTTTGGACAGGTGCTCCTCGGCACTCTGGTCCACACCGCCGGCGATCTCGCCATACATACGGGCAACGCGCGCCGGAGTCTCCAGCAGGCCCTCACGAGTTGGATCCTCGCCTATGCCCTCAAGCAACAGCTTAATGGCGGCCTCGACTTTTTCCTGATCGACCATCTGGGCCTCACTTTTCCGATTTCACGTTCGCACTATGGTACCACGCCCTCCGGCATCGACCACAAGCTACATAGTATGGGTCGAATAGACCGGATCATCGCGCCAAAGTTCAACCGCATCACAAAGCGCAACGCCCTCGCGCTCAGCACGGGCGCGCGTAGCGTTCATATCGATCACGCGCTGGTTGCTCGAGCCCCTAAAGCGCAGCGTGATATCGTACAGGTCCTGAACAAACGGGCCGTCCACCAACATGTCGAGGCAGGCAAGAATGCGGTCCGTCACCTCGGTATGATGACGACCACCCGGCATAAGCTCCTCGAGCACGTCACCGGTAAAGCACCAAATGGTCTTCCCCGACCCCACTGGATAGGCCGCGCGAACACGCTCGACAAACTCAACGAGCCCCGCCTGATTCTCGGGCTCCATGGGCTCGCCGCCCAGAATCGTCAGACCATCGATAAAGGGATGATCGAGACTCTTGATAATCTTGTCCTCGACGGCACGATCGAACGGCTCACCCGCAGCAAAGTCCCACGCAACAGAGTTAAAGCAATTCTTGCACCCACGACGGCACCCGCTTACAAACAGAGAAGTACGAACGCCTTCTCCATCAGCAATGTCGAAATACTTAATGTTCGCGTAGTTCATAGGTAACCTTCCTGGGGGTCTGGAGTATATCATCCCGTCCTCAAACATTCTCGGCCTTCGGCCTGCGAAACTGCGGGCGGGACGATATACTCCAGACCCCTCGCGAGCGATACTCAATGAACTCAGCGAACATCGAGTATAGGGTTCGAGGTCCAATAAAAACAATGCTGCAGCTCAACCGTTATCGCAAGCAAAGCGTTGTTGCAAGTCAACTCATTTCCGCTAAAAACTTCGAGGAGTGAGCAGACCGCGTGCTGCATCTCAGCTACATCAACTTGGCTGAGCCGAGAGGGCCGCTTGGGCTTTTGCTCGATATGAGTTCCGCACGCAAAGAAGGCCACTTAATGTGGCCTTCGTCTTGCGCAGGACTGTCCGAAATAGCGAGCAAATGCCCAAGCGGCCCTCTCGGCTCAGTCCCGGAGCGGTATTAGAGATGCAGCACGCGGTCGCGGATCTCCTCGGTTCGACCCTGGTTCCAGAACTGGGTACCGATGTAGCCGCACGTACGACGAGCGACGTTCATTTTCTCCTGGTCGCGGTTGCCGCAGTTGGGGCACTCCCACACCAGCTTGCCATCGTCCTCAACAATCTTGATCTCGCCATCGTAGCCGCACACCTGGCAGTAGTCGCTCTTGGTGTTGAGCTCGGCGTACATGATGTTGTCGTAGATGTACTGCATCACGCGAATGACAGCCTTGAGGTTGTCCTGCATGTTGGGAACCTCGACGTAGGAGATAGCACCGCCCGGCGAAAGCTGCTGGAACATGCCCTCGAACTTGAGCTTGTCGAATGCGTCGATCTCCTCGGACACGTGGACGTGGTAGCTGTTGGTGATGTAGCCCTTGTCCGTCACGCCCGGGATAATGCCAAAACGACGCTGCAGGCACTTGGCGAACTTGTAGGTCGTCGACTCAAGCGGGGTGCCGTACAGCGAGAAGTCGATATCGCTTTCGGCCTTCCACTCGGCGCACTTGTCGTTCATGCGCTGCATGACGGCCATGGCAAACGGCGTGCCCTCCTTCTCGGTGTGGCTGTGACCCGTCATGTACTTGACGCACTCATACAGACCGGCATACCCCAGGCTGATGGTGGAATAGCCGCCCACGAGCAGCTTATCGATCGTCTCGCCCTTCTTCAGACGCGCCAGGGCACCGTACTGCCAAAGAATCGGCGCGGCATCCGAAAGCGTGCCCATCAGACGCTCATGACGGCACAGCAGGGCACGATGGCACAGCTCAAGGCGCTCATCGAAGATCTTCCAGAACTTGTCCATGTCCTGATGCGAGCTCAGCGCGACATCGGGCAGGTTGATGGTCACAACACCCTGGTTAAAGCGACCATAGTACTTGGGCTTGTTCGGGTCATAGTTCAGCGCGTTGGCCACATTGTTAAATCCGTTACCGGAGCGGTCGGGCGTCAAGAAGCTGCGGCAACCCATGCAGGTGTAGCAATCGCCGTTGCCAGCGGTCTCGCCCTTAGACAGCTTGAGCTCGCGCATCTTCTTCTCGGAGATGTAGTCGGGCACCATGCGCTTGGCGGTGCACTTGGCAGCCAGCTGGGTCAGGTAGAAGTACGGGGAATTCTCGTGAACATTATCGTCCTCGAGTACATAGATAAGCTTGGGGAATGCCGGGGTAATCCACACACCGGCTTCGTTCTTAACGCCCTCATAGCGCTGACGAAGCGTCTCCTCCACGATCATGGCAAGGTCGTGCTTCTCCTGCGCTGAGCGAGCCTCGTTGAGATACATAAAGACCGTCACAAACGGCGCCTGGCCGTTTGTGGTCATAAGGGTCACAACCTGATACTGAATCGTCTGGACGCCGCGACGGATCTCGTCACGCAGACGGTCCTCAACGACCTCACGGACCTTTTCGGCAGATGCCGAAACACCGAGCTCCTCGAGCTCGCGGGCAACCTCGCCGCGAATCTTTTGACGGCTCACCTCAACAAACGGGGCGAGATGGGTCAGTGAAATAGACTGGCCGCCGTACTGGGAGGAAGCAACCTGGGCGATAATCTGCGTCGCGATGTTGCAGGCAGTCGAGAAGCTGTGCGGCTTCTCGATCAGCGTGCCCGAGATAACGGTGCCGTTCTGGAGCATGTCCTCCAGGTTCACCAGGTCGCAGTTATGCATGTGCTGGGCAAAGTAGTCAGAATCGTGGAAGTGGATCAGGCCCTCATTGTGGGCATCCACGATCTCCTGGGGCAGCAGCACACGCTGAGTCAGATCCTTTGAAATCTCGCCGGCCATATAGTCGCGCTGGACGGAATTGACGGTCGGGTTCTTGTTAGAGTTCTCCTGCTTGACCTCTTCGTTATTGCACTCGATCAGCGACAGAATCTTGTCGTCGGTCGTGTTCTTCTGGCGCTTCAGGCTCTGAACATAGCGATAGATGATGTAGTGGCGGGCGACCTCGTAGCAGTCGAGACGCATGATCTCGTCCTCGACCAAATCCTGGATCTCCTCGACCGAAACGGTGTGGCCCGCGTTCTCGCATGCCTCGGCGACGTTTTGCGCCGCATAAACCACCTGGCGGTCGGTAAGACGAGAGCTCTCCTCGACCTCCAAGTTTGCGGCGCGGATGGCATTGACGATCTTATCGATGTCAAAGACAACCTCGGTGCCGCTGCGCTTGATGATCTTCATCCTCTTGCCTCTTTCGCGTCGTAGCCTCATTGCGCTTCAGAGCCAAACGATGCCCGGCAGGGCCTGCCCCTGCCTTGCGGCGCCGTCGCGCAATCTGTGTTCTCGATAAACCATAAGCCTCCATGCGGACATTCCCTAGAGCCAATCAAGCGGTTCAAGGACACGTTCAAAAGAGGCAGTTAAGGTCTTCGTTCTCTGTCCGCCATCTATCATACGACAAAGAAGCATCTATATCCTGTATTCTTTTTTTAGGTCAAACACAACATATAGTGTTTCAGCAGGTCAAAGCAATTGGTCATTTTGCAGACGCATTAAAAATGAGGGGTATTTGACAAGTCGGTAAAACGTTACCAACACGGCTACCTGCATGGCAGTTATAAAACCCCCTTAGTCAAGCCGCTGACAAATCCTACCAAAACCAAGCCGCTCACGCCAAAAGAATCCAAAAGATTATGCTTGACCAACATGTTGCGGTCGTGCCTTGCCGAGCTCCATGCAACCGCGGCACGAATCCTTGAAAGATATGTGCATGCAAACGGAGAAGATGGGAGTTTTCTCGGATGACTACTGAGAAGCATTCCGGAAGATCAAAAACTCGATATTTGGTGACGTATTTGGCGACCCATTTGGCGACGTAAAACAAAACAGCCCAGAGGCGTTGCCTCTGGGCTGCGAACATTTGGTGGGCGTTAGAAGATTTGAACTTCTGACCTCTTCCGTGTCAGGGAAGCGCTCTCCCCCTGAGCTAAACGCCCAAATGGAGCGGACAACGGGGCTCGAACCCGCGACCCCAACCTTGGCAAGGTTGTGCTCTACCAACTGAGCCATGTCCGCCTGCGAGGATTTAATATACGGGATGATCCACCCAAA
>NZ_QSPN01000009.1:97347-103360 GCF_003436455.1 Collinsella sp. TM05-37
CTGCGAGGATTTAATATACGGGATGATCCACCCAAATGCAAGAACTTTTTTTGAAAAGTTTTGCGACGCCCTCGCGAACCTCGCGAAGACATCAGCCACCACGGAAGGTGTAGGCAAACGCAAGCTCGCCGCAAGAGGCCCCCTACAACTCAGCGAGCATGATCCAGGCAGAGCTGTCCTGCGCGAGCCTGCCGTCTGCAAGCGGTGATGAGGTGAGCAGGACCCTACCCGCCGGCAGCTCCACGGGTGCTGCACCGAAGTTCGTCACACACGCCCAGCCGTTGTCGCGGCGATAGGCGATGACGCCGCCCTCAGCGCCCTCGGCACCATCCGCAAGGCCGGTGCGCCCGTCAAGATCGAGCCACGCAAGATCGTTGGCGCACCCGCGCAGCTTGCGCCGCAGCCAGAGGGCGTCGCGATAGAACGCAAGCATCGATGCCGGGTCCGCTTCTTCCCTATCGGCAGCGTAATCGGAAAACCATGCAGGCTGTGGCAGATGGGGCGCCGCATCGGCGTCCGCCGGTGAAAACCCAAACGATCCGCCCTGCGCGGGATCGTCCGCTGCCACCCACGGCAGGGGCACACGACAGCCGTCGCGCCCCTTCTCGCGCTTCGGTCCGTGCGTATTGGTCGCAGTGGGATCTTCGAGTGCAGCCCACGGGATGTCAGCCACCTCAAAAAGGCCGAGCTCCTCACCCTGATACACGTATGCCGAGCCCGGAAGCGCCAACTCAAGCAAAAGGGCTGCCCGCGCGCGGCGCTCGCCGAGTTCACGGTCCTCGTCATAAGACGACCCGTCGCGTAAGAGCCAGTCGAGCGCAATCTGATGGTAGCGCGTCGCCTTGATTTGCGGCAGGGCATAGCGTGTCGCCACGCGCGGCACGTCGTGGTTGGAGAGTACCCAGGTCGAGGCGGAACCGGATTCGATGGCCGCCTTCAAGCCCTTCTCGATTGCAGCGTGCATGTCATCATAGGTCCAAGTGGCCTTGGCGAACTCAAAGTTGAATGTCTGGCCAAGCTCGCTGGGGCGTGCGTAGAGATACTGGCGCTCGGGCAGAACCCACGCCTCGGCAACGGCGCTGCGCGGCGGATCATAACGGTCGAACACGCGGCGCCACTCGCGATAGATCTCATGGACCTCGTTGCGGTCCCACAGCGGATGGGTGCCGTCCTCAACCATGTCATCGCCCTCGGCGAGATGCCACTGGTCGAGGTCATCGCGGTCGAGATCCTTGGCGAGACCGTGCGCCACATCAATGCGAAAGCCATCGACGCCTCGATCGCTCCAAAACGCCAGGACGTCGCAAAAGAACGCATGAACCTCGGGACACGACCAGTCAAAGTCCGGCTGCTCGGGCGTAAACATGTGCAGATACCACTGACCGTCCGCGACGCGCGTCCAGGCGGGGCCGCCAAAGTTGGCATTCCAATTGGTGGGAGGCAGCTCGCCGTGCTCGCCGCGACCATCGCGGAAGATATAACGGGCGCGCTCGGGTGATCCGGGGCCGGCGGCAAGAGCGGCTTTGAACCAGGGGTGCTGGTTGGACGAATGGTTGGGCACGATGTCGACGATGACCTTGATGCCGTGCGCATGAGCCGCAGCGATCATGTCATCGAAGTCGTCAAGCGAGCCGAGACGTGGGTCGACATCGCAGTAGTCCGCCACATCATAGCCGCCATCGACAAGAGGCGATGGGTAAAACGGGCTCAGCCAGATGGCCTCGATGCCCAGCTGCTCAAGATAGTCCATCTGCTGGGTAATGCCCGCGATATCGCCCAGACCCGAACCAGTCGAATCCTTAAACGAGCGCGGGTAGATTTGATAAATCGCGGCATCGGACATCCATGGGCGCGAAGAGGACTTTTCTGTAGCCATGGGGTGCGACTCCCTTGCAACGAGGTTTTGCGAGATGTCCACGATGATACGCCCAAAGCGGACATTCGCGGCAAACAACGCCACAGCCACGCCCCAAACGCTCGCTCCCTCTCGGGTTCGAGCCCAAGCGATGGGTACGAAAAAGCCCGGCTACCGTAGTAGTCGGGCTGCTGCGTTTGGAGCGGACAACGGGGCTCGAACCCGCGACCCCAACCTTGGCAAGGTTGTGCTCTACCAACTGAGCCATGTCCGCATATGTAAAACAAAACGGGCGCCGGAGCGCCCGGATGTTGCTTGGAGGCGAAGCCCGGATTCGAACCGGGGGTAAAGGCTTTGCAGGCCTCTGCCTTACCACTTGGCCACTTCGCCGAAAAAGGACCGCCTAAACGGTCCGGAAATGCAATGGAGCGGACAACGGGGCTCGAACCCGCGACCCCAACCTTGGCAAGGTTGTGCTCTACCAACTGAGCCATGTCCGCTTGCGGGTTATTAATTTACGCGAGTTGTCCAAAAGACGCAAGTACTTTTTTCAAAAAACTTGTCTGCCGCATGTTCTTAGTAGCTAAACGCGCTAAAGCGATTGGCTAGGCACACGATTCCAGCGCTCCGCTAAACAGCTTCACCATCTGCACGCGCGTGCCGGCGCCGTCCGTACGACGAGCAACCTCCACGTTATCGACGAGCATACGCATAAGCTTGATACCACGGCCGCGCTCCTCAGATGCGACCGGTTCGCTCGTTTCATCGATAGAATAGCCGGCACCTCGATCAAGCACCTCAACCACAACGCGATCGCTATAGGCCTGAACCGTCAGAACGCACCCGATACCGCCCGCATGGTCATAGGCATTACCCAGCGCCTCCCCCGACGCCAATGCGACATCGTAGCGCTCGTCACGGCGCAACGGAAGCGATTCAAGGAGTTCGGCGATGCGATGTCGGTAGTATGGAAGATTCTCGATACCCTGACGGACCTCGACGCTCTTACTCCAGCGAGGCAGCTCCCCCACCGGAATGGCGGGAATAGACTCCCGTGCCGGCCCCGCGACATGAAGAATATCGACAAGACGAGCAATCTCCAAAAAGCGAACAACTTCACCTGATGCATTGACGAGCGAAAGCAGGCCTTCTCGCCTCATGAGCTCACGAGCGCGCGTAAGCAGGAATGCCAAGCCCGTCGAATCGATAAAGCTGACAGCCTGACAGTTGATGACGACACGACGCACGCCGCGGCCAATCAAAGCATCCAACCGCCGACGCAGCGCAGGCACCGTGGCGATGTCGATATCGCCTGGTGGCGTCAAAACCGCTATGTCATTCCACTCATTCATACGACCATGGTTCCCCAAAAAAGCCCACTCGATGCATTCGTTTCCCCGACCGTACGGATTCAGCCCGCCCAGCGTCGTCTATGAACGACCCCGTAAAAACTCAAGGGACACCAATGCAATGTCATCGTCCAGCGCCGATTCGGTAAATCGGTCGAGCTCGCCCAAGACCTTGCCGCAAATGCCCGACACGCCCTCACCCGAGACAGAGAGCAGAAGGTCGCGAAGGCGCTGCTCGCCAAAGAAAGCACCCGAGCGGTCACGCGCTTCGATTGTTCCGTCGGTGTACATAAATAGCATGTCACCAGGAGCGAACGTAAACACGCCTGTCTCGTACACCATGCTCTCAAAGGCACCGATTACCCCCGATTGGCATCCAAGCAGCTCGACCTCTCCCCCACGAGCCTCGCCGCCACCCAGCGGCATCGACTCTGGCCTGATGACCATGGTCGGAGGATGGCCCGCCGAACAATACGTTGCGCGTCCGGCTTTAAGGTCAATCTTGGCGATAAAGGCCGTCACGAACGTCTCGACCCTCGAAAAGCCCATAAGCATGCTATTAAGGGAGCGTGCCATGCGGGCCGGTCCAGCGCCCTCCCAGGCATATGCCGTCAGGGCCGTCTTGACGAGTGCGGACATCGATGCAGCCTCAATGCCTTTGCCAGACACATCGCCCAGAATCATGACGGCGCAATCGTCGGGAAGACGGATGAGCGTATAGAAATCGCCGCCGACCAACGCCGAGTTCGTGGCCGACAGGTACACCGAATCGGCGGCGATTCCCGGAACATCCCCCAGTGAATTTCTCATGCCAATCTGGAGGGTCTGAGCGATATGGCGCTCCTCACGCTTTTGAGATTCGCCTTCATAGATCAGTTCAAAGTCATGAGCCAAGTGCACCAAGTAGTCATATTCAAGGTCATCAATCGGCTCTTGGCTACCATCACGAAGCAGCAGCGCACGCGTCGTCGGCCCCTTCGCAACAGAAGCAGGAACGATTGCGTCGTTACTGTGCTTGCCATCGCCCTCAGGGCGTGGGCGCCCCGCCTCGATGCCGGCGTCGACGTAGAGACCCTGGCAAGGCAGGCCATGCGCTCTAAGCCAGCCTCCCATAGGCATCGATTCGTCAACGCGAGTTATACGGACGTGTTTAAGGTCCTCGGCACTCGTGCCGCCCAAAACAGATGCCTCAAAGCCATCAGGGGCAGCCCCCAGACGTGCCGCTGGCGCCGTCGTGGAAAAGAAAAGCTTCTCGGGATCGTCCGGCAAAGCAACGCGACTGCCGCCTTCAAAATCTATGACGTAGGAATCCAGACTGGCGTCATACTCAACAGGGCAAAAATGGCAGTTGAGCATATTGCAGATCTCGGACGACACCGCCTGGGTAGCCGCGGCGGAATCGTCTAGAAAGGTAAACAACTCATCACGCAGCACATTGAGGGAACGACCAAGCTCGGCCGTGCGACGGGAGCGAAGGCTCGATGCCATGCCGACCAGCTGGATAGACAGGTAATCGCAAATGACCTCGAGCACATTAACGTCATAGGCGAGCGGTGCCTGGGGGCGTTTCCAACCAACTTCCAGCACGCCGAGGATCTGCGTACCGTAAAAAACGGGAAGACAGATTTCACTGCGGTACGGAGGCATATCCTGCATGCGCAACAGGTGCTTTGAACGATTATCCAGGTCCATGAACATACCGGAGGCGGCCTTATCGCCCTCAAGGTCCTGTTGGATCGACAAGCGACAGGCACGCGACTCGCGAAGAACATACGTCGGAATGCCAGCGCCATACGGCAAAAACTCGGGCAGGTAGCTGTCGTACAGCTCCTTGGAAACACCGCGAAGCTTAAAGCCGCCGCTCTCAGAAAAATAGATAGCGGCACCCGAAGCATCGAGCGTTCCTACAAGCTGGTTCAAAACGGTATCAAGCAGGCTGGGTAACTCATCGGAGCCCACAGTGCTCATAATGACCGAGAGCGTCCCAGAGAGACGCTTGTTCGCCACTCTAAGCTCCGATAACGCACGCTTGAGCTGACGGTCGTGAGAATACTGTTCCTCGATACTGTGAAGCGCCACCAGGACACGTGGCGCGCGGCGCCCAAAGATACGTGGAGGCGTTACGGAGCCTGCGCGAACCAATACGGGAATAAAGGAGCCATCGCTCAGCTTGAGCATCAGTTCGCTCTCGGAGCCATCAGTTTCAAATGGCAAACGATGTTCCGTTGCACGTTCAAAAGCGGACGAGTACAGGACGTCTTTAACATCTCCACCGATGACGTCGGCGCGTTCCTCGCACATCAAACCAAGTAAGCGATTATTCACATGCAGAATGGTTCCGTCGAGCTCGCAGATGATGACAGCATCGCTCGTGATCTCGACTAGTTGGGCAACGTCTGCCCACTCGTTGCGTTCAAGCGTTTCCATCGTGGACCCCACCGTCTATCGGTAACAAAAAAGCCTCCGAAGAGGCTTCTCAAATGCGATGGTGTCGGAGGCGGGACTTGAACCCGCATGACCAAAAAGCGGTCACTAGCACCTCAAGCTAGCGCGTCTGCCAATTCCGCCACTCCGACATGCTATGTTGTTGATTCGCAGTTCGTTTTGTTCGACCCGCGCGTTCAACGAGGAAGATAATAACCTATGATTCGAGAACTGTGCAAGCACTTTTTTCAAAAAAGTTTACGAATTTGTAAATGCGCAGGTAGATCCGTATGCCCGGCCCCGAATCGGTGTTGCCTCCCGGCGCGTCCTCGGGCATGGGCGATATTTTGCTACGCACTTCGTGCTGCAAAATATCGCTCCCCCT